>JBQCCW010000059.1:0-24778 GCA_051961835.1 Marmoricola sp.
CGGCGGCGAAGCGGCGCAGCGCGGGCTCGGGCAGCGGCCCCCGGGCGCGGACATGCTCGGTCAACGACGGTCCCTCGACGAGACGGGTCACGACGTACGGCTCAGGTCCCCAGGGGTCGGCGTCGAGGATCCCGGCCACCCGGTCGCTAGTGACCCGGCTCAGCGAGGAGACCTCCTGGGCGAACCGGCGTCGTGCCTGCTCGTCGCCGACGACGTGCGGGCGCAGCACCTTGAGCGCGACGCGCCGCCCCGCCGGGTCCTCGGCGAGATGGACGACGCCCATGCCGCCCTCGCCGAGCGGGCCGAGCACCCGGTAGCCGCCGATGCGGGGCGGCTGGTGGGTCGCGGTCACCGCCCCACGGTAACCGGGCAGCGGCCGCCGATCAGACGACCCGGTGCATCCAGCCGTGCGTGTCCTGCGCGCGGCCGAACTGGATGTCGACCAGCTGCCGGCGGATCTGCATGGTGAGGTCGGTGCTCGCCGGAGCGGGCGCCTCGCCGCCGTCCCACTTCAGGGCGCCCACGGGCGTGACGACCGCCGCCGTGCCGCAGGCGAAGACCTCGGTGATGTCACCGCTCCGCACGCCCTCGCGCCACTCGTCGATGGCGAAGCGCCGCTCCTCGACCTTGTGGCCCGCCTCCTGGGCCAGCTCGATGATCGCGCTGCGGGTGATGCCCTCCAGGATCGTGCCGGTGGCCGGGGTGACGATCGAGCCGTCGCCGTGGACGAAGTACATGTTCATGCCGCCGAGCTCCTCGACGTACCGGCCCTCCTGCGCGTCGAGGAAGACGACCTGGTCGCAGCCGTGCTGGTAGGCCTCCTGCTGCGCGACGAGTGAGGAGGCGTAGTTGCCGCCGGTCTTCGCCGCGCCCATGCCGCCGCGTCCGGCGCGGGTGTACTCCTCGGTGAGCCAGAGCGAGATCGGCTTGATGCCGCCCTTGAAGTAGGCGCCGGCCGGGCTGGCGATGATCATGAACGTCACGTGCTGCGAGGGCCGCACGCCGAGGAACGCCTCGGAGGCGAACATGAACGGGCGGATGTAGAGCGACTTCTCATCGCCCGGCTGGGAGGCGTCGGGGACCCATCGCTGGTCGACCTCGACGAGCGCGTCGACGCACTGCACGAAGTCCTCGGGGTCGAGCACCGGGAACGCGAGCCGGTGGCTCGAGCGCGCCATCCGCTGGGCGTTCTGCTCGGGACGGAACGTCCAGATCGAGCCGTCGGCGTGCCGGTAGGCCTTCATCCCCTCGAAGGTCTCCTGGGCGTAGTGCAGCACCGCGGTCGCCGGGTCGAGCGTCAGCGGCGCATACGGCGTGATCCGCGCGGCGTGCCACCCCTTCTCCGGCGTCCACTCGACGGTGAGCATGTGGTCGGTGAAGTGGTTCCCGAATCCCGGGTTCGCCAGGATCTCGGCCACCTCGGCGTCGGGACGTGGGTGGTCCGAACGGGTCACGGTGATGTCGAGGGTCATGAGGCAAACGCTAGCGCTCGCGGGCGGGGTCGGTGCCTGCCGCCGGCGCTTCGGACGGCGCCGCTCAGCCGGCGACCCGGGCGGCGATGGCGTCGCCGACCTCGGCAGTCCGCCGCACCTCGTGGCCGCGCTCGGCGAGGTCGGCCACCACCGCCTCCTCGACCCGGCGAGAGGCGTCCTCGAGGCCGAGGTGGTCCAGCAGCAGCGCGACCGAGAGGATCGCGGCCGTGGGGTCGGCGATCTGCTGGCCGGCGATGTCGGGCGCCGACCCGTGCACGGGCTCGAACATGCTCGGACTCGTGCGGTCGGGGTTGATGTTGCCCGAGGCGGCCAGGCCGATGCCGCCGGTGATCGCCGCGGCCAGGTCGGTGAGGATGTCGCCGAAGAGGTTGTCGGTGACGATGACGTCGAAGCGCGACGGGTTCGTGGTCAGGTGGATCATCGCCGCGTCGATGTGCATGTAGTCGGTGGTGACCTCGGGGAACTCGCGGCCCACCTGCTCGAAGAGCCGCCACCACAGCGACCCGGCGTTGACCAGCACGTTGGTCTTGTGGACCAGGGTGAGGTGCTGGCGGGGCCGGCGCCGGGCGCGGGCGTAGGCGTCGCGGACGACGCGCTCGACGCCGTAGGCGGTGTTCACGCTGACCTCGGTCGCCACCTCGGCCGGCGTACCGACGCGCAGGGCGCCGCCGTTGCCGGTGTAGGGACCCTCGGTGCCCTCGCGCACGACGACGAAGTCGACGTCGCCGGGCGTGCTCAGCGGCGAGACCGAGCCGGGGTAGATCCGGGAGGGGCGCAGGTTGACATAGTGGTCGAGCTCGAAGCGCAGCCGCAGCAGCAGCCCGCGCTCGAGGATGCCGGGCGGCAAGTTCGGGTCGTTGGGCTTGCCGCCCACCGCGCCGAGGAGGATGGCGTCGTGCTCGCGGATCTCGGCGAGCACGGCGTCGGGAAGCACCTCCCCGGTGGCGAGGTAGCGCTCGGCGCCCAGGTCGTAGCGGGTCGGCTCGAACTTCGCCCCCGACTCCACCGCCTCGAGCACCTTGAGCGCCTCGGCGGTGACCTCGGTGCCGATCCCGTCACCCGGGATGACGGCGAGTTGGTAGTGACCCTGGGACGCACCCTGACCTGGCATGCGGCGAAGGCTAGTTGTCGTCGGGCCTCTCGCCGCCGTTGTCTCGCAGGTCAAGCGCTGCCTGGACGGCCTGGCGGCTGCGCGGGGACTCGGGGTTGTGTCGGGCCGGGCCCCACTCGGGATACATGTCGTACATCGGACTCTCCTGGTCGTGTGCTGGGAGCCGCCGGCGCCTGCGCATCGCCGGAGCCGAGGACGCGACACGGGGCCACGGGTCACGTGGCGTCGGTGTCGGACCGACAGAAGAGAGGGGGTGGGTCTTCGTCGCTCACCGGCGGCCAGTCGAACTGGCACTGCGCAAGGCCGGTGGCGGGGAACGCCGAACTCCGCGGCGAGGTGGCCTTACTTGTCAGGCCTCGCCACGGCGATCGATAAGTACGAAGATCCTCCGCATGGTGCGTCGATCATAGGGGCGGCGTACCCAGGCCGTCCCAGGATCCGCGCCGATGTCCCACGATCCGAGACGGACGGGACCCGAGTGGAGGCGACCGCGCGGCGTGACGAACACTCGAGGCATGTCTGCTCCTCCCGAGGTCCCTGCCGTCGTCGCGAAGGCCTTCGACGTCTCGCGTCGGGCGGGGTACGTCTCGTTCTGCCGCAACGAGACCGGCCGGCTGCTCGCCGCCCTGGCGGCGACCCGCGAAGGCACGATGGCGGAGTTCGGCACCGGCTGCGGCGTCGGGACGGCCTGGTTGCGCTCGGGCGCCCGCTCCGGCGCGACGATCCTGAGCGCGGAGCTGGACGCCAAGCTCGCCCAGGCGGCGCAGGAGATCTTCGCCGACGACCCGCAGGTGGAGGTGCTCTCCGCGGACTGGTCGACGCTGCGCGACAAGGGTCCCTACTCGCTGCTCTTCCTCGACCCCTCCTCCCCCGAGGACGCCCGCGTGGATGCGGTCGCGGACCTGGTCGAGCCCGGGGGTGTCGTCGTGATGGACGACTTCGCCCCCTGCGAGCAGTGGCCGCCGATCACGATGGGACGCGTCGACACGCTGCGCGAGTCCTGGCTCACCGACGACCGCTTCACCGCCGTGGAGGTGATGGTCGCCCCCGACGCCTCCGCCCTGGTCGCCACCCGTCGCTGAGCGCCGCCCCCGCTCATGTAACGCGGGGGTATTGCTTGTGAACGGGTGCTGTGGTCGGCGTGTCGCGTCGGTAACACCGCGTTACATGGAGGCGGGGCGGGCGGGGCGCGGACCGAGCTCGACGACGCAGTACGGCAGCAGGCGCTGGACCAGCGGGCCGATCGCCAGCGCATAGAGCAGCGTGCCCAGACCGAGGACGCCGCCCAGCACCCAGCCGAGCACGACCACCGTGGCCTCCAGCGCCGTCCGGACCCGGCCGATCGGCAGGCCCGTACGGCGATGCAGCCCCGTCATCAGCCCGTCGCGCGGCCCGGGGCCCAGCTGCGCCCCGATGTAGAGCGCGGTCGCGAGCGCGTTGCCGACCACGCCCCCGACCGTGAACACGACGCGCAGCGACAGAGCGTGCGGCTCGGCGAGCAGGCTCAGTCCGGCGTCCGCGGCCAGGCCGATCACGAAGGCGTTGGAGATCGTCCCCAGGCCCGGCATCTCGCGCAGCGGGATCCACAGCAGCAGGACGAGGAGGCTGACCGCGATGACCGCCGTGCCGATGCTGATCGGCAGATGCCGCGCCAGGCCCTGGTGCAGGACGTCCCAGGGCGCGTTGCCGAGGTGCGCGGTGATGATCAGCGCCAGCGTGAACCCGTAGAGCACCAGCCCGAGGTAGAGCTGCACCAGTCGGCGCGGCAGACGGCCGGCGCGCAGCTGACCGAGCGGCGTGAGCGCCGCCAGCTGACGCGTGCGGCGGGACGGCGCGGGGACGACGGAGGTCACCGACGGAGTCCATCACAGATGCGCGATCGGAAAAGCGGTTGTCCGGCGCCGCGGCGACCGCCAGGATGTACAACGTGAAGCACTGAGCCGCCGCCCCGTCCCTCCGACGCCGTCTGCGAGCCCCTCGTGTCTCTCACCCCCGTCCTGTCGCTGTCCGACGTGACCCTCCGCTGGCCCGACGGCGCCCCCGTCCTCGACGCCGTGCACCTCGACGTGCCCTCCGGCCGCACCGCCCTCGTGGGCAGCAACGGCGCCGGCAAGAGCACCCTGCTGCGGCTCCTGGTCGGGGAGTTGCGTCCCGACAGCGGCTCGGTGACCGTGCACGGACGCCTGGGCTACCTCCCGCAGGACCTCGTGCTGCAGGCCGAGCAGCGCGTCGACGAGCACCTCGGCGTCGCCGCCGTACGGCGGGCGCTGGACGCGCTGGCCGCCGGCGACGCCTCCCCGGCCGTCTACGACGCGATCGGCGACGACTGGGACGCCGAGGAGCGGGCGCGCGCGCAGCTCGCCCGGGTCGGGCTCCCCGAGGACGCACTGGATCGCACGCTGGGGAGCCTGTCGGGCGGCGAGGTCGTCCAGCTCGGGCTGGCACGGCTGCTCGTCCAGGGCTGCGAGGTGCTGCTGCTGGACGAGCCCACCAACAACCTCGACACCACCGCCCGACAGCGCGTGCACGAGCTCCTTGCGGGCTGGACGGGAACGCTCCTGGTCGTCAGCCACGACACCGCACTGCTCGAGGAGATCGATCAGATCGTGGAGCTGCGCGACGGCACCCTGCGCACCTACGGCGGCGGCTTCAGCGCCTATCGCCAGCAGCTCGAGGTCGAGCAACAGGCCGCGCGGCAGGCCCTCACGACCGCGAAGCTGGATCTGCGGCGCCAGCAGCAGGAGCGGCTCGACGCCGAGCGCGCGATCGCGCAGCGGCGCCGGGTCGGTGGCCGCACGGCACGGTCCGGCGGCCTGGGCAAGGCGGAGATCAACTATCAACGCAACCGGTCGGAGGGCTCGGCGGCATCAGCGCGCAAGGCACACGAGGGGCGTATCGCGGGCGCGCGGGACCGGCTGGCGGAGGCCGAGGCCCAGGTGCGCGAGGACGCCGAGCTGCGCATCGAGCTGCCCGCGACCGCCGTACCGGCACGGCGCGAGGTGCTGCGCACGCATCGTCTGGTGCTGCGGCACGGCCGTCTCGTCGACCTCGCGGTCGACGGACCCGAGCGGATCGCGCTCCTCGGAGCGAACGGCAGCGGCAAGTCGACCCTGCTCCACACCATCGCCGGCCGGCTCGCGCCCGCTGCGGGATCGGTCGAGGTCCGCGTGCCGTGTCGGCTGCTCCCCCAGCGCCTGGACCTGCTCGACCCGACGCTCAGCGTGGTCGACAACGCGCGCCGCTCCGCGCCCGGCGCGTCGGTCAACGCCGTGCGCGCGGGCCTCGCCCGTTTCGGCTTCCGGGGGCGTACGGCGGACCGCGTGGTCGGTCGATTGTCGGGCGGCGAGCGGTTCCGGGCGACCCTGGCCGCGTTGCTGCTCGGGGACCCCGCGCCTCAGCTCCTGCTCCTCGACGAGCCCACGAACTCCCTCGACCTGGAGAGTGTCGACGCCCTCGTCTCCGCGCTCACGGCCTACCGCGGGGCCCTCGTGGTGGCCTCCCACGACCCGGCGTTCCTCGCCGCCATCGGCATCGACCGGGAGGTCCTCCTGGACTGACCTGCCTGTCTGCCCCGCAACTCGCGCGGCCACAACCCGCAGCTCGCGCGGCCACAAGCCGCAACTCGCGCGGCCAGAGGAGGCAAGTCGCGGTCAGTCGGTGCCGGACTCGAGGGCGGCGCGGTCGAGGGCGGCCTCGGTGGGCTCCTCCTCGGCGGCGGGGTTGGCGGTGATCCGCTCGGCTCCCCCGGAGGGCAGCTCTCCGAAGAGGGTGCCGTGCTCGACGAGCACCTGGCCCTGATCGAGCGGCTGCGCGGCGTACATCTCGAGCTTGTCCCGGGAGTCGGCGATGTCGAGGTTGCGCAGGGTGAGCTGCCCGATCCGGTCCAGCGGGCCGAACGCGGCGTCCTCGGTGCGCTCCATCGACAGCTTGCTGGGGTGGTAGGAGAACGACGACTTCTCCGAGGCGTCCTCGGTGCGCAGGATGGTGTAGTCCTCGCCGCGCCGCAGCCGCAGCGTCACCTCGCCGCTCACCACCGACGCCACCCAGCGCTGGATCGACTCGCGCAGCATCAGCGCCTGCGGGTCCAGCCAGCGGCCCTCGTAGAGGAGCCGGCCCAGGCGGCGTCCGCTCTGCGCGTAGTTCGCCAGCGTGTCCTCGTTGTGGATGGCGTTGAGCAGCCGCTCGTAGGCGATGTGGAGTAGCGCCATGCCGGGCGCCTCGTAGATGCCGCGGCTCTTCGCCTCGATGATCCGGTTCTCGATCTGGTCCGACATGCCGAGGCCGTGCCGGCCGCCGACGGCGTTCGCGCGCATCACCAGCGCCACCGGGTCGAGCTCCTCGCCGTTGATGCTGACCGGCCGCCCCTGGGCGAAGCCGATCGTGACGTCCTCGGGCTCGATCCCGACGGCCGGGTCCCAGAACCGCACGCCCATGATGGGGTCGACGGTCTCCAGCGAGACGTCGAGATGCTCCAGGGTCTTGGCCTCGTGGGTGGCGCCCCAGATGTTGGCGTCGGTGGAGTACGCCTTCTCGGTGCTGTCGCGGTAGGGCAGGTCGTGGGCGAGCAGCCACTCGCTCATCTCCGTGCGGCCGCCGAGCTCGGCGACGAAGTCGGCGTCCAGCCAGGGCTTGTAGATGCGCAAGGAGGGGTTGGCGAGCAGCCCGTAGCGGTAGAACCGCTCGATGTCGTTGCCCTTGAACGTCGAGCCGTCGCCCCAGATGTCCACGCCGTCCTCGTGCATGGCGCGGACCAGCATCGTGCCGCTGACGGCGCGACCGAGCGGCGTGGTGTTGAAGTACGCCCGTCCGCCGGAGCGGATGTGGAACGCGCCGCAGGCGAGCGCGGCCAGGCCCTCCTCGACCAGCGGCAGCCGGCAGTCGACGAGCCGGGCGATCTCCGCGCCGTACGCCGTGGCCCGGCCGGGGACCGAGCCGATGTCGGGCTCGTCGTACTGGCCGATGTCGGCGGTGTAGGTGCACGGGACCGCGCCCTTGTCGCGCATCCAGGCGACGGCGACGGAGGTGTCGAGCCCTCCGGAGAAGGCGATGCCGACGCGCTCGCCGACCGGCAGGGAGGTGAGGACCTTGGACACGAGGATGATTATGCAGAGCGATGCATGGTCATGCAAACCGGCCTCAGAGGGCGCACCCGTCGGGCCCGCACACCCCGCTCTCGGACGACCCGCCCACGACGTCGATCTTCGGGTGCGTCTCGTCCCACGCGCGTTCGAGCACCTGGGCGAAGACCTCCACCGGCTGGGCACCGGCGACGCCGAAGCGGCGGTCGATGACGAAGAACGGCACTCCGGTCGCACCGAGCGCGGCCGCCTCGGCGATGTCTGCCTGGACCCCGTCGGCGTACTCGGCGCCGGAGAGCACCTCGGCCACGCGCGCCGGGTCGAGGCCGTTCTCGACCGCGATCCGCAGGAGGGTGTCGTGGTCCGCGACGTTCTCGGTCTCGACGAAGTACGCCGAGAGCAGCGCCTCCTTGAGCCGGCCCTGGGCCTCGCGGCCCCCGGTCTCCAGCGCCAGGTGCAGCAGCCGGTGCGCATCGGTGGTGTTGACCCGCAGCGCCTGGTGGTGCCGGAACCGCAGGCCCTCCTCGGCGGCGACGGCCTCCACCCGGTCGATCATCTGGCGGCCGGCCTCCGCTCCCCCCCCGTACTTGCGTCCGAGCGACTCCGCGACGGTCTCGGCCGGGACGGCCGGCGCGCCCGGGTCCAGCTCGAAGGACCGCCACACCACCTCGACCTCGTCGCGATGGGGAAAGGCCGCCAACGCCTTCTCGAGGCGGCGCTTGCCGATGTAGCACCACGGGCAGACGACGTCGGACCAGATCTCGATGCGCATGTGGACCTCAACAGCCCCGAGCGCGGACCTGTTCCGCGCAGCTCGCTCAGGGCAGTGTGAGGTTGCCGATGGGGTGGGGGTTGTGGGCCACCTCCCACCGGAACCCGTCGGGATCGGCGAAGTAGCCCGAGTAGCCGCCCCACTCCCGGGCGAGGCCGGCCGTGACCTCTGCGCCCGCCGCGCGTGCGGTGGCCAGCACCGCATCGACCTCCTCGCGAGAGGCGCAGTTGTGCGCGAGGGTGAACGGCAGCGTGCCACCGCGCACGACCGGGCCGATCTCGGACGACGCGTGCTCCTCGGCCCACAAGGAGAGCACCAGCCGCTCCCCGACCTGGAGCATCACGACCTCGCCGGCGACCTCGAGCGCCGGGTCCCACCCCAATCCCTCGACATAGAAGGTCCGGCTGGCCCTCACGTCCGCGACGACCAGCGTGACGAGGTGGAGGCGCTGCTGCATCCGGCCACCGTGCCAGATCCAGGGGATTCTCAGGGGGCACTCCGGGGATTCCCCGATGCGCGCCGGCCGGTCGAGGGGCAGGCTGGGCCCATGATCACCATCGAGCACCTCACCCGCCGGTACGGCGCCTTCGTCGCCGTCGACGACGTGTCCTTCACTGCCGAGCCGGGCCGGGTGACCGGCTTCCTCGGCCCCAACGGCGCCGGCAAGTCGACCACCATGCGGGTGCTCACCGGGCTCACCCCGGCCAGCAGCGGCCACGCGCAGATCCTCGGCCGCCCGTACGCCGAGCTGCCGAACCCGGGCCGCCAGGTGGGGGTGCTGCTCGACGCCTCGGCTCAGCACGCCGGCCGCACCGGACGGGAGATCCTCAAGATCGCCCGTCTCACCATGGGCGTCCCCGCCGCACGCGTGGAGGAGATGCTGCAGCTGGTCAGCCTCACCGACGACGAGGCCGACCGCCGGGTGCGCGACTACTCCCTGGGCATGCGGCAGCGGCTGGGGATCGCGGTGGCGCTCGTGGGCGACCCCGAGGTGCTCGTGCTCGACGAGCCGGCCAACGGCCTCGACCCCGCCGGGATCCGGTGGATGCGCGACCTGCTTCGCGGGTTCGCCGACCGCGGCGGCACGGTGCTGCTCTCCTCGCACCTGCTGCACGAGATCGACGTGATCGCCGACGACATCGTCGTGATCGGCAATGGACGGATCGTCGCGCGCGGCACCAAGGCGGAGCTGCTCGCCGGCGCCGGCACGCTCGTGCGCTGCGACGACGCGGCCGCCCTCGCGAGCGCGCTGCGGGCGGCGGGCCAGGAGAGCCAACCTCAGGATGCGCAGACCCTGCACACGGAGGCGGAGCCACGGGTCGTGGGCCAGGTGGCGCTGGCCGCCGGCATCGCGCTCGTCGAGCTGCGTGCCGCCGAGAGCGCCGGCCTGGAGGAGATGTTCCTGCAACTGACCGCCGGCGCCCAGCGTGAGGGGGCGGCGGCGTGAACAGCATGAGCACGGCCGTGGCCGCGCCCGTCGACGCGTCCGCTCCGCCGCGCGGCGTACCGGAGCCGATCCCGACCTCCCGCCTGGTGCAGGTCGAGCTCGTGAAGATGTTCGACACCCGCGCCGGGGCGTGGCTGGTGCGCAGCGTGGTCATCTTCGCGGCGCTCGCCACGGTCGCGGTGATCTTGTGGGCGCCCGACCAGGCGCTCACCTACGGCACGTTCGCCGCCGCGATCGGGGTGCCCGTCGGCATCCTGCTGCCGATGATCGCCGTGCTGTCGGTGACCAGCGAGTGGAGCCAGCGCACCGGCCTCACGACGTTCACGCTGGTCCCGCACCGTGGGCGGGTGATCGGCGCGAAGCTCGCCTGCACGGTCGCTGTCGGCGTCGTGTCGATCCTCGTGGCGTTCGCCGTCGGCGCGCTCGGCAACGTCATCGGCGCCTCGATCAACGACGTGCCGGTCGCCTGGGACACCAGCGCCGGCGAGCTCGGCCGGATCCTGCTCGCCAACGTGCTGAACATGCTGGTCGGCTTCATGCTCGGCGTGCTGCTGCGCAACTCCCCGGTCGCGATCGTGGGGTACTTCGTCTACGGCTTCGCGCTCGTGCCGGTGCTCGAGCTGTTCGCGCACCTGGAGAAGTGGTTCGCCGACATCCGTCCCTGGGTCGACTACCACTACGCCCAGGGAGCCTTGTACGACGGCAACCTCGGCGCCAGCGGCTGGGCACACCTCGCCGTCTCGGCGCTGATCTGGCTGGTGATCCCGACCCTGATCGGCCTGCGGCTGGTGTTGCGCAGCGAGGTGAAGTAGGGGACCTCAGCGGGCGGCGGAGCCCTCGACGTAGTCGGCGTCGCGCTGCTTCCAGGCGAAGTGGGAGCGCAGCTCGCGGCCGGTGGCCTCGATGGGGTGCTGGGCACCCTTCTCGCGCAGCGCGTGGAACTCCGGGGCGCCGGCGTCCTGGTCGGCGATGAAGCGCTCGGCGAAGGCGCCGCTCTGGATGTCGGCCAGCACGCCCTTCATGTTCTCCTTGACCGAGGGGTCGATGACGCGCGGGCCGGAGACGTAGTCGCCGTACTCGGCGGTGTCCGAGACGCTCCACCGCTGCTTGGCGATGCCGCCCTCGTTGATCAGGTCGACGATCAGCTTGAGCTCGTGCAGCACCTCGAAGTAGGCGATCTCCGGCTGGTAGCCGGCCTCGGTGAGCACCTCGAAGCCGTACTGGATCAGCTGGGAGACGCCGCCGCACAGCACGCTCTGCTCACCGAAGAGGTCGGTCTCGGTCTCCTCGGTGAACGTCGTCTTGATGACGCCGGCGCGGGTGCCGCCGATGGCCTTGGCGTAGGACTTCGCCAGCTCCCAGGCCTGCCCGGAGGCGTCCTGCTCGACCGCGATGATGTCGGGGATGCCACGGCCGTCGACGTACTCGCGACGCACCGTGTGGCCGGGCGCCTTCGGGGCCACCATGATCACGTCGACGCCCTCGGGCGGGGTGATGTAGCCGAAGCGGATGTTGAAGCCGTGGCCGAAGACGAGCGTGTCGCCCGGCGCGAGGTGCGGGGCGATCTCCTCGGCATAGAGCTTCCGCTGGTGCTGGTCGGGCGCGAGGATCACGACGACGTCGGCCTCCTCGACCGCCTCCGCCGGGGTGAGGACCCGCAGGCCCTGCTCCTCGGCCTTCGCCCGGCTCTTCGAGCCCTCGGGCAGGCCGACCCGGACGTCGACGCCGGAGTCGCGCAGGTTCAGCGCGTGCGCGTGGCCCTGGCTGCCGTAACCGATCACGGCGACGTTCTTGCCCTGGATCAGGGACAGGTCGGCGTCGTCGTCGTAGAACATCTCAGCCACTGAAGGGCTCCTCTTTCGTTGGGTGCAGCTCTGCTGATGGATGGGCGGGTACGGCGGGCAGCGGCCGGTCAGCCGGCGACGCTGCCGGCGCCGGCAGCGACGACCCGCCCCCGGGCCCGGCGCAGGGTGCGCTCGCTGATCGAGCGGCTGCCGCGGCCGATCGCGATGATGCCGGACTGCACGAGCTCGCGGATCCCGAAGGGCTCGAGCACGCGCAGGAAGTCGGCGAGCTTGTCGGTGTTGCCGGTGACCTCGACGGTGACCGCGTCGAGGGCGACGTCGACCACGCGGGCCTTGAACAGCTGCACCACGTCGAGCACCTGCCCGCGGGTCTGGGCGTCCGCGCGGACCTTGACCAGCAGCAGCTCGCGCTCCACGGCGTCGCGGTCGTCGAGCTCGACGATCTTGATCACCTCGACGAGCTTGTTGAGCTGCTTGGTGACCTGCTCCAGCGGCGAGGACTCGACGTTGACCACGATCGTCATCCGCGAGATGTCCGGGTGCTCGGTCGGCCCCACGGCGAGGCTGTCGATGTTGAAGCCGCGACGCGAGAACAGCCCCGCGATCCGGGTGAGGACGCCCGGCTTGTTCTCGACGAGCACGGACAGGGTGTGCACGGTCATCTCTACAGATCGTCCTGTTCGAAGTCGGGGGCGAGGTCGCGGGCGTACTGGATCTCGTCGTTGGAGGTGCCGGCGGCGACCATCGGCCACACCATCGCGTCGCGGTGCACCCGGAAGTCGACCACCACGGGGACGTCGTCGATCTCCATCGCCTTGCGGATGGTGGCGTCGACGTCGGCCGGGGAGTCGCAGGCCAGCCCGACGGCGCCGTACGCCTCGGCGAGCTTGACGAAGTCGGGGACGCGCTTGCTCTGAAGATCCGTGTGGGAGTACCGGCCCTCGTAGAACAGCGTCTGCCACTGGCGGACCATGCCGAGCGACTCGTTGTTGATCACCGCGACCTTGATCGGGATGCCCTCCAGGGTGCACGTGGCGAGCTCCTGGTTGGTCATCTGGAAGCACCCGTCACCGTCGATCGCCCACACCGTGGTGTCCGGGCAGGCGACCTTCGCCCCCATCGCGGCCGGCACCGAGAAGCCCATCGTGCCGAGGCCGCCGGAGTTGATCCAGGTGTTCGGGTGCTCGTACTGCACGAAGTGCGCGGCCCACATCTGGTGCTGGCCGACGCCGGAGACGTAGATGGACTCCGGCCCGGACAGCTCGCCGAGCCGCTGGATGACGTACTGCGGCGAGAGGCCGTCGGCCGGCGTGTCGTAGCCCAGGGGGTAGCGGCTCTTGACGCCGGCCAGGAACGCCACCCAGCCCTCGTAGTCGCCGGTGTTGCCGGCGTCCTGCTCGGCCTGCAGCGCGACCACGAGGTCGGCGAGCACCTCGCGCACGTCACCGACGATCGGCACGTCGACGGCGCGGTTCTTGCCGATCTCCGCCGGGTCGATGTCGGCGTGGATCACCTTGGCGTGTGGGGCGAACGAGTCGAGGTTGCCGGTGACCCGGTCGTCGAACCGCGCGCCCAGGCTGATGATCAGGTCGCTCTTCTGCAGCCCGGCGACCGCCGCGACCGTGCCGTGCATGCCGGGCATGCCCAAGTGCTGGGGGTGGCTGTCGGGGAAGGCGCCGCGCGCCATCAGCGTGGTGACGACCGGCATGCCGGTCATCTCCGCGAGCACCCGCAGCTCCTTGGACGCCTGCGCCCGGATGGTGCCGCCGCCGACGTAGAGCACGGGGCGTCGGGCCTCGAGGATCAGCCGGGTGGCCTCGCGGATCTGCTTGGAGTGCGGGTGGGTCACCGGCCGGTAGCCGGGCAGCACGATCTCGCGCGGCCAGGAGAACGTCGTGCGCGCCTGCAGCGCCGACTTGGTGACGTCGACGAGCACCGGCCCGGGCCGGCCGGTGGAGGCCAGGTAGAACGCCTCGGCGATCGTGCGCGGGATCTCCGCGGGGTCGGTGACGAGGAAGTTGTGCTTGGTGATCGGCATCGTGATGCCGCGGATGTCGGCCTCTTGGAAGGCGTCGGTGCCGATCAGCGCGGCGCCGACCTGGCCGGTGATCGCCACCATCGGCACCGAGTCCATGTAGGCGTCGGCGATCGGCGTGACGAGGTTGGTCGCACCCGGCCCCGACGTCGCCATGCACACCCCCACGCGACGGCCGGCAGTGGCGTAGCCCTGGGCGGCGTGTCCGGCGCCCTGCTCGTGACGGACCAGGATGTGGCGCAGGCTGGAGTCGTAGAGCGGGTCGTAGGCGGGCAGGATCGCGCCGCCCGGGATGCCGAAGAGGTCCTCCACGCCGGCGCTCTCGAGCGAGCGGACGAGGCTCTGGGCTCCGGTGACCGTCTCGGCCGTGCTGGCGTCCTGCTCGCTCATCGTGGTCCCTCCTGCGCTTCGGGTGCTGCTCTGCGGGGTCTGCGGCCAACAAAAAACCCCTCGGCCGGCGGGCAGGCGAGGGGGCGACGCGTGTGCTGGGGCTGGTGGGCCGTCAGCGCACACGCCGGGTGCGTACGAGAAGGTGCAGACGCATGCGTCCAGCATGCCCTCGTCCCGCTCCGCGGCTCAACTCAGTCTGCCACGCGTCCCGGCATGTGGGACAGCGGTCCCGTCATTCGGGCGCGGCGACGTCGAGCGGGGACCGCTGCCGACCGTCGACGTGGTTCTCCGGCGCCAGCCACGCGACGTACGCCGGTCGCAGGCGCGCCCAGTCGGTGTCGGTGATCGAGAACCAGTCGGTGTCGCGGTTGCGTCCCTTGGTGACGACGGCCTGGCGAAAGCGGCCCTCGTAGCCGAATCCCAGCCGCAACGCCGCGCGGCGGGACGGCTCGTTGAGCGAGTCGCACTTCCACTCCAGGCGCCGGTAGCCGAGCGCGAAGACGTGGTCGGCCATCACGAACACCGCCTCTGTCGCGGCGGTGGTGCGCTGCAGGGACGGCGCCCAGGTGACCGAGCCGATCTCGGTGGTGCCGTGCGCGGTGTTGGTGTTCCAGAAGCAGGCGAGGCCGACCGGGCGCTCCCCCACCAGCACCGCCATCGGCCAGGTGTGCGCGCGGAGGAAGTCGAGGTAGCCGGCGAACCTCCCACGGTCCTCGAACGGCCCGTCGGACATGTACGTCCACAGCGACAGCGGCGCCTCCCGCACGAGCGCGTCGTACAGGCCCGGCACGTGCGCGTCGGTGAGCGCGTGCACCGCGCACCACCGACCGGCGAGATGCGCGGGCTCGGGCGGTCGTCGCGGGGTCCAGCCCGCGACGGGATCGCCGATCGGCTGACCGTGGTCGTTGAGCCGCGTCGACTCTGCCTAGGCCGGGTGCGGGGGGGACGGCGACGCAGTTCGGTGGTAGGTTAAGTGACCGTGGCAGCGAGAGACGCGGCCGGCGCCGCCGAGCCACAGCTCCGGCGGCACATCGGCATCACGGGCCTGCTGTTCGCGAGTGTCGGATCGATCATCGGCTCGGGCTGGCTCTTCGGCGCGCTCAACGCCTCTCAGCAGGCGGGCCCGGCGTCGGTGATCTCCTGGGCCCTCGGCGGGATCATGATCCTGCTCATCGCCCTCGTCTACGCCGAGCTCGGCACGATGTTCCCGCTCTCGGGCGGGGTGGTGCGCTACCCCCACATGTCGTTCGGGTCCTTCGCCAGCTACACCACCGGGTGGATCACCTGGGTCGCGGTGGCCACCACCGCGCCGATCGAGGTGGAGGGAGCGCTGCAGTACGCCACGAAGTACGCACCGTTCACCTCCAAGCACACCGTCGGCGGCCAGATCGTGCACACGCTCACCGCGCTCGGCTACGCCACCGCGGTGATCCTGATGGCGATCTTCGTCGTCGTGAACTACTACGGCATCCGCTGGTTCGCGCGGATCAACAACGTCCTGGTCGGCTGGAAGCTGCTCATCATCAGCCTCGTCGTCGTCGCCTTCCTCGTCACGGCGTTCCACGGCGGCAACTTCACCGCCCTCGGCTTCAAGCCCTACGGCGTGCACGGCGTCTTCAGTGCGATCGCCACCAGCGGCATCGTCTTCTCCTACCTCGGCTTCCGGCAGGGCATCGAGCTGGCCGGCGAGACCGACAACCCGCGGCGCAACGTGCCGCTCGCGGTGATCGGGTCGGTGCTGCTCACCGGCGTCATCTACATCCTGCTGCAGGTGGCGTTCATCGCCGCGCTCGATCCCTCGCTGCTCACCAAGGCCGGCGAGTGGGGCAAGCTGTCGTACGGCGGCGACTTCGGGCCGCTCGCCTCCCTGGCCAGCCTCATCGGGCTCGGGTGGCTCGCGATCCTGCTCTACATCGACGCGGTCGTCTCCCCCGGCGACACCGGCCTGATCTACACCACGATCACCTCCCGCATCTCCTACGCGATGTCGCGCAACGGCAACGCCCCCCACGCGCTGCAGAGGACGACGCGCCGCGGCGTGCCGATGGTGAGCCTGATCGTGACCTTCGTGGTCGGGCTGATCGTGTTCCTGCCGTTCCCGAGCTGGCAGCAGCTGGTCGGCTTCATCACCTCCGCAACCGTGATGTCGTTCGCCTCCGGCCCGCTGGTGCTGGCCGCGCTGCGCAAGCAGGCACCGGAGCGGGAGCGCCCGTTCCTGCTTCCCGGCGGCCACATCATCCCGGTGCTCGCGTTCTGGGCCTCCAACATGATCGTGTACTGGAGCGGCTGGGACATCGTCTGGAAGCTGATGGTCGCGGTGCTGCTCGGCTTCCTGCTCCTCGGCGTCTTCCTGCTCACCGGACAGGTCAAGGCCCCCGACTTCGACGTGCCGTCGGGCGCCGCGTGGATCGTGCCGTGGCTGGTCGGCCTCACGATCGTGTCGTACTTCGGCGCCTTCCCCGAGCCGGGCGCCGGCAACCGTGGCGACCTGGGCTTCGAGGCCTCCGCCGCGATCATCCTGGTGCTCAGCATCGTGGTGTACGCGCTGGCCTACCGCTTCCGGCTCTCCGACGCGGACGCGCAGCGTCACATCGGCACCGTGGAGCACGAGGCCGAGGTCAGCGAGGAGCAGCTGGCCGACTGACCGGGGCTCCTCAGGGAGCCGGCGTCGGCATCGTCGCCAGACCGGCGTGCACCCGGCGGGGCTGACCCGCCGGGTGCCGCGCCGGCGTCCGGGCCGGACGCGCGCGCGGGCTCGGCCGGCCGGCCGCGGTCGGCGAGGGGCGGCTCGACGGGCTGGGAGCGCTGGAGACGGGAGTCGTCGTCGAGCTGGGTGCGGTCACGCGCGGTGCGTGGTCGGCCCGCGGGCCGAGGGCCCCGAGCACCACGAGAGCGACGAGGAACGCGCCGATGACGGCGTGCATCGGCTCCCCATGCCTCCCCATGCCGCGATCCTCTCAGCCGGCGGCGCTCGCGACGTGCAGCGACGGGCACGGCGAGCGCCTCCCTCGCGGTAGCGTGCGGCCGTGACGGCCACCGCCACGGCGACGCAGCGGCTGCACGACAAGGGTCGTGCGGTGGCGTTGCGCTGGCTGCGGGTGCTGCTGGCCGTCGGGGTCGTGCTGATCAACCTGACCGGCGCCGTCGTGGTGTTCTGCCTGGCGGCACTGGTGGTGCCGATGCCCGATGCGGCCCGCGATCCGGGGGTCCGGGTGGCGAACCTGCTGCTGGCCGCCGGCTACGTCACGTTCGCCGTCGTCGCCGGCCTCGTCCGCGGCCTGGTGATCTCCCGGCAGTCCACGGGCTGGCTGGTGCACTACCGGCGACCGACCGAGGCGGAGCAGCAGGCCCTGCTGCGGGCGCCCGGACGGCTGTTCGCGATGCAGGCCGCGCTGTGGACGTTGGCCGCGATCGTGTTCGCCGCCTTCGACGCGCACTACTCGTGGGCACTGGCCGGCCTGGTCGTCGTGATCGTGCTGATCGCCGGTCTGACCAGCTCGGCGGTGACCTACCTCGTCGCCGAGCGCGCCATGCGGCCCTACGCGATCCGCGCGCTCGCCTCGGGGCTGCCGGAGCGGATCGGCATGCGGCTGGGGCTGCGCACGGTGCTGGCCTGGCTGCTCGGCTCGGGACTCGCCACGCTCGGGGTGAGTCTCGCGGGGATCACCGCGCTGACCCAGGGCGACGTCACCGCCACCCGCCTGGCGGTGACGATGGTCGTCCTGGGCTGTACGGCGTTCCTGGTCGGCGGGCTCACCACGTGGCTGGCGGCGAAGGCCGGCTCGGACCCGGTGCAGGCGCTGCGCGAGTCGGTCGACGCCGTGCGCCGCGGGAACCTCGGCGTCGACGTGCCGATCTACGACGGCACCGAGCTCGGCGTGCTGCAGGCCGGCTTCAACGAGATGTTGCAGGGCCTGCGGGAGCGCGAGCGGATCCGCGACCTCTTCGGGCGCCATGTGGGCGACGACGTCGCCCGGGCGGCGCTCGAGAGCGGCGTCCAGCTCGGCGGGGAGGTGCGCCGCGTCGGCGTGCTCTTCGTCGACATCGTCGGCTCCACCACGATGGCGCAGCAGCGTCCTCCCGAGGAGGTCGTCGCGCTGCTCAACCGGTTCTTCGACGTGGTCATCGACGTCGTCCACGACACCGGCGGCTGGATCAACAAGTTCGAGGGCGACGCGGCGCTGGCCGTCTGGGGTGCGCCGATGGCGGTCCCGGACCTCGAGGCGTCGCTGCTGAGGGCCGCGCGCCGGCTGGGGGCGTGCCTCGGGGAGAGGGTGCCGGAGCTCTCCGCCGGGATCGGCGTCTCCGTAGGTGCGGCCGTCGCGGGCAACGTGGGCGCCGCCGAGCGCTACGAGTACACCGTGATCGGCGACCCGGTGAACGAGGCCGCCCGGCTCACCGAGCTCGCCAAGGGCCTGCCCGAGCTCGTCGCGGCCAACGCCGCGCTCCTGGAGCACGCGGGCGACGAGGCCCGGCACTGGCGACGGGCCGACAGCGTGACCCTGCGCGGCCGGTCCACGGCCACCGAGGTAGCCGTCCCCGTCGGTTAGATCGAGCCTCAGATCGAGGCGGCGCGCACCACCATCACGTCGGGCAGGTTCGCGATGGCCTGGCGCCAGGTGTCGCCCTCGTCGGCGGACGCCCAGACCGATCCGTTGCGACCGCCGAAGTACACCCCGGCGGTGGCGTGGTCGTCGGCGGCCATCGCATCGCGCATCACCGCGACGTAGAAGTCCTCCGGCAGCCCGTCGCGCAGCTCCTCCCAGGACTCCCCCGCGTCGCGCGAGCGCCACACCGCCGCCTGGCCGTCCACCGGGTGACGTCCCGAGGAGGCGTCGAGCGGGAAGACGTAGACGGTGTCCTCGTCGTGCGGGTGGACCACGATCGGGAAGCCGAAGTTGGCCGGCAGGCCGGCGTGGATCTCCTGCCAGGTCTCGCCCGCGTCGTCGGAGCGGTAGACGCCGCCGTGGTTCTGGGCGAAGAGCCGCTCGGGGCGGTCGGGGTGCCGGGCGACCTTGTGCACGCACTGGCCGAACTCGGGGAACTGCTGGCCCTCGGGCAGGAACTCCGCCCGGATGCCGACGTTGCTCGCCGCCCAGCTCGCGCCACCGTCGACGGTGCGGTAGACGCCGCCGGAGGACAGCGCCGCGGTGACGACCTGGGGGTCGGTGGGGTGCGGCACGATCGTGTGGAACGCCTGACCGCCGGACCCGGCGCCCCACTGCGGCCGGTGCGGGTGGTCCCACAGGCCGCGCACCAGCTCGAAGCTGTCGCCGCCGTCGGAGGAGCGGAAGACCGCTCCGGGCTCCGTGCCGGCCCACACCACGCCGTGCTCCACCCCGGGCTGAAGCTGCCAGATCCGCTCCACCGAGGCGTCGACGTCGTCGGGGAAGCGGGCGCCCTTGGTCTCGCGCCAGGTGGCACCGAGGTCGTCGGAGACCATCAGCGCGGGCCCGGTCCAGGGCGTCGAGGTGCCGACGAGCAGGCGGGGCGCGTCGCCGCGCTTGTCGATCATCACCGAGTACACCTCGGACATGTCGAAGTGCGGCCCGGTCCACGACCACGACTCCCGACGCTCGTCCGATCGGCCGATCCAGAGGCCCTTGCGGGTCCCGGCCAGCAACACAGTCTCCGACACGACGCCTCCCGTGGTGTGTTCCTAATCGGAATACTAGGCTCAGCCCACGATGGCCGGTCAAGACCTTCCCGTGACGTCCTACGCGCTGCTCGGCCTGCTCACCTTCGGTGACGAGCTCACCGGCTACGAGCTCAAGCAGCGCGCGGACAACACACTGCGCTTCTACTGGACGTCGCCGGCGATGAGTCAGGTGTACTCCGAGCTGGCCCGGCTCACCGAGCACCGCCTGGTCCGGGCGTCGCGCGGAGAGCCCACCCGCTACCGGATCACCGCCGAGGGCAGGCGACGGCTCGAGCGATGGATGCGCGCGTCGCCCGCCGGCTTCCCGGTCCTCAAGCATCCGGTGGCGTTGCGGCTGCTGATCGGCCACGTCGTCGACACCGAGGAGACGCTCGCGATGCTCGAGGAGTACGCCGCAGCGCTCACGACCCAGCGCGCCGAGCTGGCCGCCGTCCGCGCCTTCCTCGCCGGACGCGACGAGCCGGGCCAGGCGTTCCGCAACCCCGCGCTTGTGGCCGACTGGGGGCTGGCCTACTACGACAGCGAGGCCGAGATCACCGCACGGACCATCGCGAAGCTGCGCGAGGAGGGGGACACCGGCACCGATCAGGACCGGTGACCTCGACCACGAATCCTCAGCCCCGCCTGGGCTTTCCGGCACACTGGCGCCCATGGCTCCTGCTGCGCTGCGCGTCGTCCCCGACCGCACCCCCGAGGCCGACGTCCGCTTCTACGAGGTGACCAGTGCCGACGGGACCCGTCTCCAGGCCTGGACCAACGACGTCGACGGCTCGATGGCCGCCTCCCCCACCACCCCCGTGGTGCTGCTGTGCAACGGGCTCGGCACCAACCCCTGGACCTGGCCGGCGCTGCTCGATCCCGACTGCGGCGTGCGGGTGATCTCCTGGTACCACCGCGGTGTCGGAGGGTCGGAGCGACCGGCGCAGAGCGACCACGTGGGCATCGACGCGTTCGTCGAGGACGCCGTCGCGGTGCTGGACGACGCCGGAGTCGCGGCGTGCCCGGTGATGGGCTGGTCGATGGGGGTGAACACCGCCTTCGAGCTGGTCGCCCGTCACCCCGAGCGGGTCACCGGGCTCTTCGCCGTCGGCGGCGTCCCGGGCGGCACGTTCTCCTCGATGCTCGCGCCGGTCTTCGTGCCCCGGCCGTTCCGCGCTCCGCTGACGATCGGCGCCGTCCGCGCGATGCGCCTGGCCGGCAGGCCGCTGAGCGCCATCACCACGCGCCTCCCCGTCGGCATCGTCGCCGCGGAGGTGCTCAGCCACTCCGGCTTCATGCTCCCCACACCCGACCCTGCCAACACCGCGCACGCCGTGCGGGCGTTCCTGCAGACGCCGGTCGACTGGTACATGCACCTCGCCTTGGCCACCTCCAAGCACCTGCGGGTCTCGCTGCGGCGCGTCGCGGTGCCGACGGCCTTCGTCGCCGGCAGGTACGACCTCCTCGCCTCCTCCGCGGACATGCGCACCGCGGCCTACCGGATCGAGGGCGCCACCTACACCGAGCTGAAGACCAGCCACTTCATACCGATGGAGCGCCCCGACGAGGTCCACGACCTGTTGCTCGACCTGCTCGACCGGGTCGGCTGACCGGCTCCTGCAGGATCAGGGCCCGGCGTGCCGCCCGACGCAGCGTCGTCAGCACGGCGGGGCCGAGCACGGCGATCGCCACCGCGTTGGTGAGCGCGCGGCCGGTGTCGAAGCTGCCCGTCGACGTGAGCAGCGTGTAAACGCCGAAGCGGCGGAGGTTGTCCCCCAGCGCATCACCGGGGACGAACGAGAGCGGTCCGTCGTGGCCCGGGACCTCGATGCCGAGCGTGAAGGGCCAGCTGGAGAGGTTCATCAGCAGGCCGTAGGCGTATGCCGCGAGCACGCCGTACCCCACGAGCAGCGCGATCTCCGCCCGTCCCCGGACCCGGCGGGGCAGCATCCCGGCGCCGGCGCCCACCCACGCCGAGGCCATCATCTGGAACGGCAGCCAGGGACCCACGCCGCCGGTGAGCAGCGCGGAGGCGAACAGCGAGGTGCAGCCGAGCACGAACCCGAAGCCGGCGCCGAACACGCGACCGCCCAGGATCAGCAGGAAGAACACCAGCTCGATGCCGCCGGTGCCGGCCGAGACTCCGCGCAGCACGGCGTTCACGGCGCTCAGCACGCCGAGCATCGCCAGCACCTTGGCGTCGATGCCGCCCTCGGACATCTCCACCAGCACGACCAGGATCACCATCGGCAGCAGGGCGAGGAAGAGGAACGGCGGCTGGACGGCGTCGCCGGCCCGGGTGTGCAGGAGCAGTGGCCAGCAGAACATCATCAGCCCGGCGATCGAGGCGGTGGCGAGCACGAGGCGCGACCGCCACCGCAGCGGTACGGCGGCTCCCGGACCAGGCACGCCGATCGCCGGCTCGAGGAGAGCGGTCATGACGCCGCGCCGAGGGCGGCGGCGACCTGTCCGGCGGTGAACCAGTCACCGCCGAGGACCTTGTGCACCTGGGGCGCGAAGGCCGGCGTCTCGGCGAGCACGTCGGTGGCGCGCCCTCGGGACACCACCTCGCCGTCGGCGAGCACGACCGCCCGGTCGGCGACGAGCGCGAGGAACTCCACGTCGTGGCTGGCCACCAGCACCGCGTGACCGGCCGCGGCCAGCTCCCCCACGATGCCGGCGAGCGCGTCCTTGCCGGGATAGTCGAGGCCGCGGGTGGGCTCGTCGAGGAGCAGCACGCGCGGGCCGGCGACGAGGACGATCGCGAGGACGAGGGCGAGCCGCTGGCCCTCGGAGAGGTCGCGCGGGTGCATGGCGTCGGGCACCCCAGGGGCGAGCCGGTCGAGCAGGTCGCGGGTGGCGCCCGGGGTGGCGTCACGGTCCGCGGCGGCGCACTCCTCGGCGACGGTCTCCAGGTAGAGCAGGTCCGCCGCGGTCTGGGGCACCAGTCCCACCCGGCGCCGGCGCCGCTCGGGGCTGAGCCGCGCCGGGTCCTCCGCGCCGACACGGACCACCCCGCCGGACCGGGCGCCGCTGCCCTGCAACGCCCACAGCAGGGACGACTTTCCCGAGCCGTTGCGGCCCATCAGGGCCGTCACGGAGCCGGCGCGCAGGTGCACCTCGACCCCGTCGACCGCGGTCACCGCGCCGTGGTCCACGCGCACTCCGGAGGCGCTGAGCAGGTCCTCTCCCGGGTCCCGGACGGGCACCGGCCCCACCGGGGGCGTGCCGGCCCTCAGCGCGCGGGCATGGCGGCGGGCGTCGCGCACGGAGAGCGGCAGCGGGTCCCACCCGGCGATCCGACCGAGCCGCACGATCGGCGGAGCGACCGGCGCCGTGCGCAGCACGTCGGCGGGCGGGCCGACCTCCACAGAGCCGTCGCCGGGCAGGATCACCATGCGATCGGCGAACGGCACGACGCGCTCGAGCCGGTGCTCGGCGACCACCACGCTCAGGCCGACGTCGTGGACCAGCCGGGTCAGCGTCGCGAGCACCTCCTCGGCGGCCGTCGGGTCGAGGGCCGAGGTCGGCTCGTCGAGGACGAGCAGCCGCGGATGCATGGTGAGCACCGCGCCGAGCGCGACGCGCTGCTGCTGGCCGCCGGAGAGGGTGCGCAGGTCGCGGCGGCGCAGCTCGGCCAGACCGAGCAGGTCGAGCGTCTCCTCCACGCGGCGTCGCATGGTCATCGGCTCCAGGCCGAGCTGCTCCATCCCGTAGGCGAGCTCCTCCTCCACGGTGTCGGTGACGAAGCCCGCCGAGGGGTCCTGGCCGACGTAGCCGACGACGTGGGCGCGCTCCCTGGGCGGCAGCCGGACGATGCTGGTGCCGTCGAGCAGCACGTCGCCGGTCAGCGTCCCGCCGGTGAACGCCGGGACCAGCCCGTTGAACACCCCGAGCAGCGTGGACTTCCCGCTGCCGGTCCGGCCGGCGACGAGCAGCAGCTCGCCGTCCTCCACGGCGAGGTCCACCTCCCGCAGGACCGGTACGCCGCCCCGCTCGACGCTGACCCCCCGCAGCTCGATCACGCCGCCACCTCCACCGGGGCGCGCAGCGGCACGGTCGAGAGCACCGGCGGCGGGGCCACCGCGGCCGGCAGCACCGCCACGCACGGCAGCAGCAGCGCCAGCAGAGTGAGCGGCGGCGCTCCTGCGACGTCGGGCAGGAGCACGAGGGTCGGCAGCAGCGTCGGCGTCGCCGCGGCCACCAGCACGCCGGTCGCGGCGACGGTGAGGTCGGCGACGTGCCAGGAGTCGGGCCGGTAGCGGGTGCGGGTGACCCTGCTGCCGGCGGAGACGAAGCCGGCCACGGCGAGCAGTCCCCCGGCCGCCAGCATCGGCAGGGCCAGCCAGCGCGGGGCGGTGTGGTCGAGCACGGCGTACACGCCGACGCACAGACCCACCAGCGCCGCCAGCAGCAGCGCACCGGTGACGCCGCGCCGGCCGCGCCCGAGCGCACCGGAGCGGCCGTAGCCGCGCGCGTCCATGCCGGCGGCGAGCGCCAGGGACCGCTCGAGGGCGTCCTCCAGCACCGGCACGACCAGGCCGCGCAGCGCCCGGACGCGGCCGCCGGGCACGCCCCGGAGTCGCCTGGCCGCCCGCACCCGCTGCACGCTGTCGGCGAGCTGGGGCAACACCGAGACCGCGACGACGACGGCGGTGCCGACCTCGTAGAGCGCGGGCGGCATCGCGCGCAGCAGTCGCTTGGGGTTCGCCAGCGCGTTCGCCGCACCGATGCACACCACGAGGGTGGCCAGCCGCAGGCCGTCGTACAGGCCGGCGAGCAGAGACTCCCGGGTCAGCGGGCCCAGGAGCCGCACGCCCTGCACCCACTGCGGCAGTCCGACGCTGGGCAGGTCGAGCAGGACGTGGCCCGGCCCGCTGCCCAGGAGGATGCGGAACACCACGCGGATGAGGACGATGAGCAGCCCGAGCCAGAGGTAGAGGCGGAAGGACAGCGACCACCCGTGGTCGGCGCGGCGGGCGGCGACGACGACCGCGGCGGCAGCGCCC
>JBQCCW010000060.1:0-2136 GCA_051961835.1 Marmoricola sp.
CATGCCCTGCTGCTCCAGCTCGTCGAGCAGGTCCTCCTCGATCCAGCGGTTCAGCATCGAGTACGACGGCTGGTGGATCAGCAGCGGCGTCCCGAGCTCGCGCGCGATCGAGGCCGCCTCCTGGGTCTTGGCCGCCGAGTACGACGAGATCCCGGCGTACAGCGCCTTGCCCTGCCGGACCGCGTGGTCCAGCGCCATCATCGTCTCCTCGATCGGCGTCTCCGGGTCGAAGCGGTGGCTGTAGAAGATGTCGACGTACTCCAGCCCCAACCGCCCCAGCGACTGGTCCAGCGACGCCAGCATGTACTTGCGTGAGCCGCCCCCACGGCCGTACGGCCCCGGCCACATGTCCCACCCGGCCTTGGTCGAGATGACCAGCTCGTCGCGGTAGCCCCGGAAGTCGTCGCGCAGGTAGCGCCCGAAGTTCTCCTCCGCCAGCCCGTACGGCGGGCCGTAGTTGTTGGCCAGGTCGAAGTGCGTCACCCCGCGGTCGAAGGCCCGCCGCAGGATCGCGCGCTGGGTCTCCTCGGGCCGGTCGTCACCGAAGTTCTGCCACAGCCCCAGCGAGATCACGGGCAGCTTGAGACCGCTGCGTCCGGTGAACCGGTACTCCATCCCGGTCGCGTCGGTGTCGTACCTGTTCTCGGCAGGGGTGTAGGTCATGTCGCAGATGTTGCCCGTGCCATCAGGTTCCAAGCATCCGCAGGGCCAGCATCCGGTAGTGGGCGCCGACCTGGTCGGGCGTCCAGCGTCCCTCGTCACGGAACCAGCGGGCCACGTCGATGCCCAGCGACAGGATGGCGAGCGACGTCATCTGCGGGTCGGGGGTGAGGAAGACCCCGTCGGCGACACCGCGCTCCACCACGCCGCGAAGGACCAGGTCGATCTCGTGGCGTACGGCGAGGATCTCGGCCCGGTGCTCCTCGCTGAGCGCGGCGAGCTCGTAGTTGATGACCCGCGCACCGGTGTGCGCGACCGCGTGGGCGCGCACGTAGTCCTCGCCCAGGTCGCCGAGCTGGGTGACCGGGTCGTCCGAGCGGTCGACCGCGGCCCGCACCAGCGCGAGCACGCGCAGGTGGCCGACGTGGGCGAGCTCGAAGAGCAGCTCCTCCTTCGAGCGGTGGTGCACGTACAGCGCGGCCGGGCTCATCCCGGCCGCGGTGGAGATGTCGCGGGTGGTCGTGCCGTGGAACCCGCGCGCCGCGAACGCGTCGATCGCGGCCCGGGCCAGCCGGGTCCGGGCATCGGTTGCGGGGGTGGACGCACTCATCGGCAGCATGGTAAGCAAGCGCTTAGTCAGTGAGCAAGGGCCACGAGGCAGCAGGAGGACACGTGCAGGGACTCGCCGGCAAGGTCGCGGTCGTGACCGGAGCCAGCCGTGGGATCGGCCTGGGCATCGCCCACCGGCTCGTCGAGGAGGGCGCGCAGGTCTGCATCACCGCGCGCAACCCGGAGACGCTCGAGGAGGCGGTGGCGTCGCTCGGACCCCAGCGCGCACTGGGGATCGCCGGCAAGGCCGACGACGCCGACCACCGCGAGGAGGTCGTCCGGCGCACCATCGAGACGTTCGGGAGCTTGGACCTGCTGGTGAACAACGCGGGCATCAACCCGGTCGCCGGCCCGCTCATCGACTTCGACCTCGGTGCCGCTCGCAAGACGGTCGAGGTCAACGCGCTCGGGGCGCTCGCGTGGGCCCAGGCGGCCTACCGCGGCTGGATGCAGGAGCACGGCGGGTCGGTCGTGAACGTCTCCTCGGTCTCCGGTGTGAAGCCCGCGCCGATGATCGGGATGTACGGCGCCTCCAAGGCGATGCTCATCAGCCTCACCGAGACGCTCGCGGTCGAGCTCGGCCCCTCGATCCGCGTCAACGCGGTCGCCCCGGCGATCGTGAAGACGGCGTTCGCGACGCCGCTCTACGAGGGCCGCGAGGCCGAGGTCGCCGCGCAGTACCCGCTGCGCCGCCTCGGCGTCCCCGAGGACGTCGCGGGCGCGGTCGCGTTCCTGCTCTCCGACGACGCCTCCTGGCTGACCGGCCAGACGATCGTCCTCGACGGCGGCGTCACCCTGGCGGGCGGGCACTGATGGGCGCCCTCGCCGGCAAGGGCGTCGTCGTCACCGGCGCCGGGCGCGGCATCG
>JBQCCW010000061.1:0-2015 GCA_051961835.1 Marmoricola sp.
ACCCGGGGCGTGAGACGGACGTCTACGTCGCCCGCGCGGACGCCCCGGTGGCAGAGGTCTGATCCGGTGGTAGCCTGACCCCACTCCGCGAGGGCCAACGTCGTCCCCTGCAAGCACATTGCACAGCCGAACCGCCGGCGCCGGCCCTGATCGCGTGGACGACCCCGTCGTCCTGGCCGCCCAGGAGCCTGCCCGGCGCTCACGACGACGGGAGAATGCCCGGTGCCCTACTCGCACGCATTCCCGCCGCCCCAAGGGCTCTACGACCCGGCCAACGAGCACGACGCGTGCGGTGTGGCCTTCGTCGCGACCCTGACCGGCGTCGCCAGTCACGACATCGTCCGCCAGGGCGTCCAGGCCCTGCTCAACCTCGACCACCGCGGCGCCGCGGGCGCCGAGCCGAACTCCGGCGACGGCGCCGGGATCCTGCTCCAGGTGCCGGACGCGTTCCTGCGCGAGGTGACCCGGGAGGCCGGCTTCGAGCTGCCCGCCCAGCACTCCTACGCCGTGGGCACCGCGTTCCTGCCCGGCGACGAGGAGCAGGTCGCCAAGACCCGCGCCCGGATCGAGGAGATCGCCGCCGAGGAGGGCCTGAGCGTCCTCGGGTGGCGCGAGGTCCCCGTGGACCCGAGCACGCTGGGCCAGACCGCGCTCGGCGTGATGCCGACCTTCAGCCAGCTGTTCGTCGCCGGCGCCGGTGCGCGGGTGACCGGGATGGCGCTGGAGCGGCTGGCGTTCTGCCTGCGCAAGCGCTCGGAGCGCGAGACCGAGGCCTACTTCCCCTCGCTGTCCTCGCGCACGCTGGTCTACAAGGGCATGCTCACCCCGGCGCAGCTCGACGAGGTCTTCCCCGACCTGCGCGACGAGCGGCTCACCTCCGCGATCGCGGTCGTGCACTCGCGCTTCTCGACGAACACGTTCCCGAGCTGGCCGCTGGCCCACCCGTTCCGGTTCATCGCCCACAACGGCGAGATCAACACCGTCATGGGCAACCGGAACTGGATGCGCGCCCGCGAGGCGCTGCTCGCGTCCGACCTGATCCCGGGCGACCTCGAGCGGCTCTACCCGATCTGCACGCCGGGCGCCTCGGACTCCGCGTCGTTCGACGAGGTGCTCGAGCTGCTGCACATGGGCGGCCGGTCGCTGCCGCACTCGGTGCTGATGATGATCCCGGAGGCGTGGGAGAACCACACCGAGATGGACTCTCAGCGCCGGGCGTTCTACGAGTTCCACTCCGCGCTGATGGAGCCCTGGGACGGTCCCGCCTGCGTGGTGTTCACCGACGGCTCGCAGATCGGCGCCGTGCTGGACCGCAACGGCCTGCGCCCCTCGCGCTACTGGGTGACCGACGACGGCCTCGTCGTGCTGGCCTCGGAGGTCGGCGTGCTCGACATCGACCCCGCCAAGGTCGTCCGCAAGGGCCGCCTCCAGCCGGGCCGGATGTTCCTCGTCGACACCGACGAGCACCGGATCATCGAGGACGAGGAGGTCAAGGCCGAGCTCGCGGCCGACCAGCCCTACGACGAGTGGCTGCACGCCGGCCTCATCCACCTCGACGACATCCCCGAGCGCGAGCACATCGTGCACACGCCCGCGTCGATCACGCGCCGCCAGCGCACCTTCGGCTACACGGAGGAGGAAGTCCGCATCCTCCTCAAGCCCATGGCGACGACCGGCGCGGAACCGCTGGGCGCGATGGGGTCGGACACCCCGGTGGCCGTGCTCTCCGACCGGCCGCGGCTGCTGTTCGACTACTTCACGCAGCAGTTCGCGCAGGTGACGAACCCGCCGCTGGACTCGATCCGCGAAGAGGTCGTCACGACCATGAAGCTGGGCCTCGGCCCGGAGCGCAACCTGCTGACGGCCGGTCCGGAGCACGCGCGCCAGGTGGTCCTGGACTTCCCGGTGATCGACAACGACGAGCTGGCGAAGATCCAGCACATCGACCCGCGTCCCGGCAGCAGGCTGACCACCACGGTGCGCGGCCTCTACCGCTTCGACGCCGGGCCCGACGC
>JBQCCW010000062.1:0-4721 GCA_051961835.1 Marmoricola sp.
GGCGCGCAACCGCCGGACCACGCGGGCGCGCGGCGTCCAGAGGGTCGCCCGACCGGCGCGCGTCGCGGCGTCCGCACCCCTGGGCAACGCGTCGTGGAGGGCAGCGGCGACCGCGGCCGCGGTGCCGACGACCTCGCCGACGCTGAATCCGGTGGCCGGATGCATCATCCCGCCCGCGACGCCGAACGCCAGCACGCCGGGACGCGCCGGCGGTACGTCGTCGTCGAGGCTGAAGCGCACCCGCTCGACCGCCGGCGACGCCCCGGTCTCCACCCCCGCGGTGGCCAGCCGGCCGCGCAACCGCGCCTCGAGGAGAGGCAGGCCGAGCCCGGGCCGCCGGGCGAGGCAGGTCTCCTCCAGCAGGACCCGACCCCGCGGAAGCGGGACGGCGTAGAGGAACGTCGGCTCGCCCCCGCCGTTGGTGCGGTCCCAGTCCATGAACACGGCACCACCGGCCGGGACCAGCGGGGCCGCCGCGGCGGCCGGCACCACGAGGCCGTACGCCGTCTGCTCGGCCCGCACCCCGCGCCGGGGGCCGCCGGAGAGTACTCGGCTCGCTCCTGAGGCGTCCACAACGACGCCGGCGGACACGGCGCCCCCGCCTCGCAGGTGCACGGTCATGCGGTGGCGGCCGGCGGACGCGTGCGTCACCGTGTCCGACACCGTCCGCGTGCCGCCCTCGGCGTAGGCGGACAGGACGGATGCGTTGTCGAGCACGGCGTACGCCCGCCGAAGGGGGCGGCCGGCCGCGGTGACGCGCGCGGCGCGCACGACCGCGGCGCCGCTCGGGAGAGGATCGAGCTGGTCGTCCCAGAGCCCCAAGGTGCGCTCCCACACGTCCCTGGGACGAGGGGCGACGACCACGGTGTCGAGGCCGCGGACCGTGCAGGCGTGCGCGAGCGACCAGCCGGCGGGGCCGGCGCCCACGACCACCACGTCCGCGCTACCCGCCTGCCGCGACTCCATCACGGCGACGGTATCGAACGAACGGTGATCGATCGGTGGAGCTGGCGGGAATCGAACCCGCGTCCTAGAGCGCAGTGCCAGGTCTTCTCCGGGTGCAGTCCGTGAGGTCGCCTTTCTCGGCCCCGGCGCTTGCACGGACACGTGCGCCGACGGGCTCAGTCAGGAAGAAGTCCCGATCAACCCTCCTGACAGGAGTTGATCAGCAAGCCCCCTAGATGAGGCCAGGATCCGGGACGGAGGCGGATGCCCGGTCTGACCCTTCGATCACTGCTCAGGCAGCGAGAGCGAAGTCAATGCGCTTAGCATTGGCACTTATGGTTTCCAGCGATCGTTTACGAGATAACGCTGGCTCCTCGACCCGCTTCTCCTGGGACGTACGTCCCCAGTCGAAACCAATCAGCCCCTCTTGAGTTGTGCGTCCAGCATAGAGCCCAACGTCGCCGGCTCCCACCGGTATTCCCGCGACCACCCGTCCGGCATGCTTGCGCCGTGCCCGACCACCACGACGACGCCGACCGACCCGACTCCGCCCCGGAGGCGACCGCACACTGGAACGCCCGGTACGCCGAGCGCGACCGGATCTGGTCCGGCGCCCCGAACGCCGCGCTCGTCTCCGCGGTCGCCGATCTCGCACCGGGACGCGCCCTGGACCTCGGCTGCGGGGAGGGCGCCGACACGGTGTGGCTCGCCGAGCAGGGCTGGGAGGTCACCGGCGTCGACGTCTCCACCACGGCCGCCGAACGAGCCCGAGCGCTGGTCGAGGAGCGCGGTCAGACCGAGCGCGTGGAGATCGTGGTGGCCGACCTCTCCCGCTGGCTCCCGCAACACGACGTGGACCTGGTCTCCGCCTGCTTCCTCCACTCCACGATCGACCTCCCGCGCACGGACATCCTGCGCCGGATGGCGGAGGTCGTCCGCCCCGGCGGTCACCTGCTGGTCGTGGGCCACGCCGCCCCGCCGCCCTGGTCGAAGCACACCGACCACCACGACCACGAGTGGCTCAGCGCCTCCCAGGAGCTCGCCGAGCTCGCGCTCGCTCCGGGCGCCTGGGAGACGGTGCTCTGCGAGTCGCGCGAACGCGAGGCCACCACGCCCGACGGCGACGTGGCCACGCTGGAGGACACGATCGTGATGGTGCGACGCACCGACCGTTGAGACCCGAGCGGCTCTCGTTCACACGCCGAAGAGGCGGGCGCCGTTCTCCCAGCACACCGATCGCAGCCAGTCGTCGCCGAGCTCGAGCCGGGCGAGCGCCTCGAGCTGGTGGGCGTAGGGGTAGGGGATCGTTGGGAAGTCGCTGCCCAGCAGCACGCGGTCCTGCAGATCGACCAGCCGAGGCAACAGGTGCGTCGGAAACGGCCCCGCCTCCTCGAAGAAGTCGGTGAACACCATCGTCGTGTCCAGCAGGACCTCGTCGTATCGCTGCGCCAGGTCGAGGAACTCGGCGTACTCCGGGGCACCGAGGTGCGCGACGATCACTCGCAGCCGGGGATGCGCGCGCAGCAGGCGTGCGAGGTGCTCGGGGCCGGTGAAGGCGTTGCCTACCGGTCCGGAGCCGACGTGGACGACGACCGGCGTCCCCGCGTCCTCGAGCGCGCCGAAGGGCTCGTCCAGGAGGGCATCGTCGAGGGCGAACTCCCCGACCTGGGCATGCAGCTTGAAGACCCGGACGCCGTCGGCGACCAGCTGCGGCACGTAGGCCGCCGCCTCCGGCTCCGGGTAGAAGGTGGCCGACCACAGGCACTCCGGGACGTCGGCGGCGAACTCCCGGGACCAGGCGTTCAGCCAGGACGCGATGCCGGGGCGGTGGGCGTAGGGCAGCGTGCTGAAGTGGCGCACGCCGAGCGCCCGCAGTTGGTCGATGCGCTCCTCGTGCGAGCCGCGGTAACGGATCGGCCAGGGCCGCCCGATCTTGGGCCCGGCTTCGTCGAACTGCGCCCACACCTTGGCCTGCAGCTGTGGCGGCAGGAAGTGGACGTGGACGTCGAAGAGCCCCGGGACACCGAGCCCCTGCCAGAAGGCCGGCACGTCGGCGTCGCCGCGTGGCACCTCAGCCATCGATGCCTTTCAGCCGCCGGCCCAGAGCCTGCTGCTTCTCACGGTCGTCCTGCCGCTCCCGCAGAGCCTGGCGCTTGTCCCAGTTCTTCTTGCCTCGCGCCAGCGCGATCTCTACTTTCGCCCGACCGTCCTTGAAGTACAGCGACAGCGGCACGATCGTGTAGCCCTTCTCGCTCACCTTGCGCTCGATCTTGTCGATCTCCGCCCGGTTGAGCAGCAGCTTGCGCTTGCGCCGTGCCGCGTGGTTGGTCCACGTCCCCTGGGCGTACTCGGGGATGTGCACCGCCTGGAGCCACGCCTCTCCCCCGTCGATCTCGACGAACCCGTCGACCAGGGAGGCGCGGCCGGCACGCAGTGACTTCACCTCGGTGCCCTGCAGCACGAGTCCGGCCTCGAAGGTGTCCTCGATGGCGTAGTCATGACGCGCCTTCTTGTTCTGCGCGACGAGGGTCCGACCCTGCTCCTTGGCCATGAGGCCGATTCTCACATGTAGTTCATGGGGTTCACCGCGACGCCGTCGCGCATCACCGTGAAGTGCAGGTGGCACCCCGTCGACCACCCCGTCGTGCCGGCATGGGCCAGCACTTGTCCCCGCTCGACGTGAGCGCCGGGCCCCACGACGTACCGCTCGATGTGGTTGTAGATCACGGTGAAGTTGTGACCGTTGATCCTGCCGAGGTCGAGGTAGAGCCGGTTGCCCCAGACGCTGGAGTAGTACTCCGAGATCACCGTGCCGCTGCCTGCGGTGACCTCCGGGGTGCCGCAGGGGGCATGGAAGTCGTCGCCGTCGTGCAGGCCCCAGTAGTGGTAGATCGGGTGGATGCGCCAACCGTACGGCGAGGTGATGTAGCCCGGGACCGGACGCTGCAGCAGGCCGCTGGTGCTGGCGACGACCCGATTGCGCTGATGCCGCGCGCGCGCCAGGATCTGGCGCTTGATCCGAGCCTCCTGTCGCTGCAGCCGGCGCAGTTCCCGGCGGTCGTGCGCTCGCACCGTCGCCGCCTGCCGCTCCGCGGAGCGACGGCTCGCGACGAGGGCGGCGACGGTGCGCTCCTGGGCCGCGGCCGCCGCCGCGACGCTGCGGGTGTGGACGAGGTTCGCGGCGGCGGCCGCGCGCTGGCTCGCCACCCGGCTGCGCGCCTGCTCCACGACCGCCTCCTTGCGGATCAGCGTGACACGGACGTCCTGCAGCTGGTGGAGGGTGTCGGACTGGCGGGCCATCACGCCGTGCACGGCGTTGAGCTGGGTGGTCATCGCGCCCGGGTCCTGCCCCGCCAACAGCGCGACGAGCCCGACGAGGGCCGGGTCCCCGGCCTGGTAGTTGTCCAGCGCGCGCGCTGCGATCTGGTTCTTCTGGGCCGCGACGTCGGCCTTCGCGCGGACGGCCGCGTCGCGGGCGTCGACCAGCTGCTGCTGTGCCGTCGCGAGGGCCTGCTGCATCCGGGCGTCTACCGCCCGGGCCGCAGCGAGCTCGCGATGCGTGCCGGCGAGCGTGCGCTGCGCGGCGCGGAGCCGGTCGCGGGCAGCGGCGAGCCGCGCCTGCGCGCGCCGCAGCCCACGGCTGGACTCGTCGAGGTCGCCGCGGGCGTGGGCGACGTCGCGGTGCACGCGCTGCTGGCGGTGCTTGAGCGGGTCGTGCTTGGCGTATGCGGACGGGATCAGCGGTGCGGCCGTCGGAGCGACCGCGAGCACGCCGG
>JBQCCW010000063.1:0-2061 GCA_051961835.1 Marmoricola sp.
CGCCCGCGACCCCCGCAAGTCGCCGCGCCCGGGCCGGACCGGCGTCAGAGCTTGGCGCCGCCGTCGACGTACAGGGTCTGACCGGTGATGAAGGACGCCTCGTCGCTGCACAGGAACGCGGCCGCGGCCGCGATGTCCTCCCGCAGCCCGACGCCGCCCACCCGGTTCGCCTAGCCGATGAGCAGGCGCAGCTCCTCGGGCTCCATCTTGAGCCGGCGGGCGGTCGCGTCGGTCATCTCGGTGGCGATGAAGCCGGGCGCGATCGCGTTCGCATTGACGCCGAACGGGCCGAGCTCGATGCCGAGGGTCCGGGTGAAGCCCTGGATGCCCATCTTGGCGGCGGAGTAGTTCGCCTGCCCGCGGTTGCCGAGCGCGGACACGCTGGAGAGGTTGAGGATCTTGCCGTACTTCTGCGCGACGAAGTGCTTCTGCGCCGCGCGGGTCATCGCGAACGCGCCGCGCAGGTGCACGCCGATGACCGAGTCCCAGTCCTCGTCGGTCATCTTGAACAGCAGGTTGTCGCGCGTGATGCCGGCGTTGTTGACGAGCACGTGGATGCCGCCGAGCTCGGACACGACCCGCTCGACCGCGGCCTCGGCGGACTCGGTGCTGCTGACGTCGCAGCCCACGCCGATCGCCTTGGCGCCGTCGACGAGCGGCAGCCGGCCGGCTGCCTCCGCCGCGGCGGCCTCGTCGAGGTCGAGGACGGCGACCGAGGCGCCCTCCTGCGCGAACCGGGCGGCGGTGCCGAAGCCGATGCCGCGCGCTGCTCCGGTGACGACGACGACGCGTCCGTCGTAACGACCCATGGGTGTGGCTCCTCCTGGGGGGCGCGCGCCGGCGCGCGGGGTGGTCGAGCTGGTCGGGGCCACCCTAGGACGGCGCCGGCCGGTACGGCGGACCGGGTGGCCAGCGTCACAGGACGGCGCGCAGGCGCGCGGCGTACTCCCCCGGCTCGCCCTCGGCGTACTTCGTGCGCGGCCAGAAGAAGCCCCGCAGCCCGTCGCCCTTGGTGCGCGGGACGACGTGCAGGTGCAGGTGGGCGACCGACTGGCTGACGACGTTGTTGACCGCGACGAAGCTCCCCTGCGCGCCCAGCCCGTCGACGACGGCCGCGGCCAGCCGCTGCGCGAGCGCGAGGAAGCCGTCGCGGAGCTCCGCCGGCAGGTCGGGCAGCGTCACCACGTGGGCACGGGGCACGAGAAGGACGTGGCCCTTGAACACCGGCCGGCGGTCGAGGAAGGCGAGGAAGTCCGGCTCGTCGAGCACGACCTCGGCCGCGGCCTCGCCGGAGACGATCGCGCAGAAGGCGCAGCTCGGGTCCGGGGCGGCGGGCACGCCGTCACCCTAGCCGCGGCCCGGGCACCCCGATGTCGTGCGCCGCCGCTCGGCGGCCGGCGTCGCCCGATACGCTGGACGGAGCGCACGCCCGCCGCGTGCGCGGGAGGGCGCACATGGACCAGCGACGCACGGCGCACATCGGCGTCCTGGTGGCGACCTCGTGGTTGCTGGTGCTGCTGCTCGTCGACGTGGTGGTGCCGAAGGCGATCGTGCCCGACATCCTCTTCCCGATCGCGCCGCTGGTGGCCTGCGCCGTGCTGCCGGCGCGGCCGACGGCCGCGTTCGGGGCGGCCGCCGTGGTGCTCACCCTCGGGTCGGGCTGGTGGAACCACGCGTGGGGTGAGCCCCAGCAGTACGTCCGGCTGCTCGAGGTGGTCCTGGTCAGCGGGGCCGCCACGGCGATCGCGGTGGTGCGCGTGCGCCGGGAGCGGCAGCTCGCCCGCGTCAAGACGATCGCGGAGGCGGCGCAGCACGCGATCCTGCCCCGGCTACCGCGGACGACCACCGGGGTCGCGGTCGCCGCGCGCTACGTGTCCGCGGCGCAGGACGCGGTCGTCGGCGGCGACCTCTACGACGTCTGCCTGGCCGGCGGGCACACCCGGTTCGTGGTCGGCGACGTCCGAGGCAAGGGCCTGGCCGCGGTGGAGCACGCGGCCCGGGTCATCCGCGCGTTCCGGCAGGCCGCTCCGGTCCAGGACGACCTGGCCGCGGTGGCCACCG
>JBQCCW010000064.1:0-3484 GCA_051961835.1 Marmoricola sp.
TGATCCAGCCCTACCACCCGTTCACGAAGGCATCCCGCGTCAAGGCCTCCGGGGTGGTCCCGGTCGACGTCGAGATCTTCCCCACCGGCGCCGCGATCAAGCCCGGACACCGGCTCCGCCTCGCGATCCAGGCCTACGACGTACCGCACCTGCTGCCGCCTCTGCCGGACGCGCCGAGCACCCTGACCGTGCTGACCCTGCACACCTCGGCCGCGCACCCGTCCTCGGTCACCCTGCCCGCCCTCGGCCGCCGCCGCTGACGCACCTGCCGCGAAGGGCCGTTTTTCACAGGCTACGAGAGGAAACCGACCGCATTCGGCACGCCAGGCAGTTCCCACGGCCCGTGGGAGGTGCGTGGCGTGCCGGATCATCCACGCCTCCCGACGGGATCGAGAAAGGGAGCAGGTTCTGCATCTTCCTGCGCCGCAGCAACATGGCGACCGAAACTGTGGCTCCCCACCCTGCTGTAGGAGCAGGTTGATCCCCGTCCGGCATCCCGCCGGCGAGGGACACCGAGGAGACACCTTGTCCATCCAGTTCTCGCACGTACGGACGGCGATCGCCGCCCTGGTGCTCGCCGCCGCTCCCGCGGCGGTCGCCGTCGCACCCGCTCAGGCGCACGGCAACGCCGGCCGGGACGCTGCCCAGGCGCGGCACCCCCAGCACGTCTGCGCCGCCACGGGTCACGCCGGCGTCGCGATGTGTCATGCGGAGGTGAGGGTCGACGCCAAGGGGATGGTGCCCACGGCCAGCGCACCGCCCGCCGGAGCGCTCACCGCGACGCAGCTGCGCGCCGCCTACAACCTCGCCGGCACCGCCTCGGGCGGTCGAACGGTGGCGATCGTCGACGCCTACGGCTACCCGAACCTCGAGCGGGACCTGGGCGTCTATCGCAAGCAGTTCGGACTCTCCACGTGCACCGTCTCGAACGGCTGCCTGAAGATCCTCAACCAGAACGGCGGCACCAGCCTGCCCCGCACCGACGTCGGCTGGGCCGGCGAGCAGGCCCTCGACGTCGACGCGGTCTCCGCCACCTGTCCCGACTGCAAGATCGTCGTCGTGCAGGCTTCCTCGGCGTCCTTGGCGAACCTCGGTGCTGCCGCCAACACGGCCGCGAAGCAGCCGGGAGTCGTCGCGATCTCCAACAGCTACGGCGGGGGCGACCTCTCCGACACGACCTACGGCACGTACTACGACCACCCGGGCATCGCCGTGACGGCCTCCACCGGCGACAACGGCTACCAGGGCGGCAGCTACCCCGCGTCCTCGTCGTACGTGACGGCGGTCGGGGGCACGAGCCTCAGGCAGGCCGACGGCACGGCACGAGGCTGGGCCGAGTCGGCCTGGAGCGGCGCGGGAAGCGGATGCTCGACGGTCAACGCCGCGCTCCCCGCGGCCACCGCCTTCACCACCGGATGCTCCAAGCGTGCGATGGCGGACGTCGCGGCCGCGGCCGACCCGAGCAACGGTGGCATGGCGGTCTACTACCCGACCTCCTCCAAGCAGTCCACGTGGGCGCAGGTGGGCGGCACCAGCGAGGCGTCGCCCATCATCGCCTCGGTCTACGCGCTGTCGGGCAACACCGCCGGCACAGCGAACGCCATCCCTTATGCGCACACGTCGGCGCTGTTCGATGTGACCAGCGGCAGCAACGGCTCCTGCCCGACGACGCAGTGGTGCAACGCGCAGTCAGGCTGGGACGGTCCCACCGGCCTGGGCACCCCGAACGGCACCGGCGCGTTCTAGCCGTCGCTCGGATCGAAGGGGCCGTCCCGGAGGGGCGGCCCCTTCGCGCCGCGCGTGGCGTCAGGCCGATGTCACCCTGCCTTGACATGACGCCATAGTGACGTCAGGATGACACCATGGATCTCGCTCCGTACGTCGACCGGCTCCGCACCGACCTCGCCCAGACGGCCGCGGCGGGTGATGCCGACGTGCGGGCCGCCGCCGAGCGGCTGCTGACGGCCCTCGATCCGGCGCTGCGTCTCTCGCTGATGGAAGTGCTCTCCGAGGCGGCCGCCGAGATCACCAGCGCGATGCGCGCCGGCGGCGTCGAGGCCCGCCTGCACGGACGCGAGATCGACTTCGTGCTCAGCGCTCCCGCGCCCGCTGCGCCGACGAGCCCACCGCAGGACGAGGACGGTGACGAGGGCGAGCTCGCGCGCCTCACCGTCCGCGTCCCCGAGACCATCAAGATCCGGGCCGAGGAGCTGGCGGCCAAGGGCGGCCAGTCGCTGAACAACTGGATCGTCGGCGCCCTGCGTCGCGCGACCCGTGACAGCGCGGTCGACGTCGACCTGGACCTCTCCAGCATGCCCTTCGGCGGTCACGACTTCCCCTTCGGCAAGCACGGCGGCCCCCGCCGGATGTCCGGCTGGGTCTGACCGACACCACACGCCCTCCCCATCGCCGTGACGGAGACGCCACGCGTCGGCCGAGCAAGCCTGCACGCACCTCGAGAGGAATCCCCATGGACAGACACTTCGACACCCCCGACCCGATCGAACTCGTCGTCGAGCTCGGCGCCGGCGCCCTGCACGTCGAGGCCGACGACACCGGACGCAGCAGCGTGACGATCGACGGGCCCCGCGCGGACGAGTTCACCGTCGAGCTGCGGGAGCGACGGCTGACGGTGATCGCGCCCCGCCCGCGCGGCGGGTTCATCCGCGGCAACGACAGCCACGACCTCCGGGTGTCGGTGCCCGCCGGCAGCGACCTGTCCACCCGCACCGGCTCGGCCGACACCGAGGCAGCCGGCCGCTATGGACGCGTCCGCGCGAAGACCGGCTCCGGAGCGTTCGCTCTGGAAACCGCCGACGGCGAGGTGGACCTGGTCGCCGGCTCCGGTCAAGTGCGGTGCGGCAGTGCGGCGTCGGGAGTGCGCGCCAAGACGGGCTCCGGTGACGTCGTACTGGGAGTCGTCCAGGGCGAGCTGGCCGTCTCGACCGGCTCAGGCGACGTCAGCGTGAGCGCCGCACCGGCAAAGACGGTGCTCAAGACCGGATCCGGCTCGACCGTCGTGGGCCGTGCGGACGGGGACCTGTCGGCGCTGACCGGGTCCGGTTCGGTTCGGATCGAGCACGCACGACCGGGACGGGTGCGGGCGCGCACCGGCAGCGGCGACATCCGGGTGGGCGTGCCGCAGGGGACGGCGGTGTGGACCGACGTCCACACCGGCAGCGGTCGGATCGCCTCGGACCTGGCTGCGGTCGGCAAGCCCGCTGACGGCCAGGAGCACCTCGAGCTCCGGCTCACCACCGGCAGCGGCGACATCGTGCTCAGCCCGGTGTGACCTCAGATGCGGGTGCGGTGGAAGTTCGCGTAGGACTTCGACGGCGTCGGGCCCCGCTGGCCCTGGTAGCGCGAGCCGTACTTCTGCGATCCGTACGGGTGCGCGGAGGCGGAGGTGAGCCGGAAGAAGCAGAACTGACCGATCTTCATACCGGGGTAGAGCTTGATCGGCAGCGTCGCGACGTTCGCCAGC
>JBQCCW010000065.1:0-2032 GCA_051961835.1 Marmoricola sp.
CGACCGTCGCCACGCCACGGAGTTGGCCAGGCCGTACTCACCGTGCCGCAGCCCGGGGTAGAGCGCCCACGTGCGGTGGACCACGGTGCGGAAGGCGCGCAGCTGGGCCGGTTCGAACTCCTGGAGCCCGACGAGGTCGACCCCCGCACGCCGCAGGACCTGTGCGGCCCACCGGCCCCGGATCCTGCCGGGCGGGCGGTCGGCCATGGTGCCGCCCGGCCGCGTGTGGGAGGCGCCCAGGGTGTTGAACGTGCCGACCTCGAACTCCGCCTCCGCGTTGCCGGTGGGCTGCGGGGCCGCGGGGCTCGGCGAGGTGCCCGAGGGCGATGGGGACGCCGGCGCCGAGGCCGCGCTCCCGGGTGGACGGTGGGCCGGCCGCTCGGGCGTCGTGCTGCAGGCCGCCAGCAGGAGGGCGACGAGGACGAGCACCGCCGCGGCGGGCGCACCGGAGCCGCTGCGCACTGCCCTCACGACGTCACTCCCACGGCTGCTCCCGCCCTCGGTGCGGCCGCCGCCGGCGCGGAGGGAGGCAGCCGGCGCGATGCTAACTTGCCGCCCATGATCCTGACCGTCACGACCGTCAAGGACGAGCTGCGCAACGTACGTCGTTTCGTCGAGGCGAACCTCGCCGGCGGGATCGACCACATGCTGCTCCTCCTCGACGGCGCCGACGCCGAGGTCGAGGAGTGGCTGGGGACGCGACCCGAGGTCACGGCCGTGGTGACCGACCGCGACTACTGGAACGGCGCGCGCCCCCGCCTGCTCAACCGGCGCCAGTGGGTCAACGCCAACCTCGCCCGTGCCGTGCTGGCAGGCTGCGACTGGGCGGAGTGGCTCTTCCACGTCGACGCCGACGAGGTGGCCTCGATCGACCGGGACGCACTCGCCCGGGTCCCCGGCGACCGATCCGCCGTACGCCTCGAGCCGCTCGAGGTCGTCAGCCGGATGCACTGGGACGCCCCTCCGACGTGGTTCAAGCCGTTGCTCGAGGAGCCCGAGCTGGACCTGCTGGTCGCCCTGGGGATCATCGCCGAGCCGACGAACTCGCTGTGGTTCCGCAGCCACATCGCCGGCAAGGTCGGCATCCGCCCACAGCGGGACGTGCGGCTGGGGATCCATAAGGCGACCGACCCCCGCGGCAACCGCCTCCCGCTGTTCCAGGACCCCGGCCTGACGATGCTGCACTTCGAGTCGTACTCGGGCGAGGAGTTCGTGCGCAAGTGGCGCGCCATGATCGGCTCCGGCCCCAAGGTGCACTTCGGTCCCTACCGGATGCGGCTCGCGAACGCCGTCAAGGCGATCCTCGAGCGGCCCCTGGAGCCCGAGGTCGCCGAGCGCTATCTCACCGAGATCTACCGCCGTCACATGGAGGACCCCTTCGAGACGCTGCGCGACCTCGGCCTGGTCGTCGAGCGGGACCCGCTCCGGGGCGGTCACGTGCCCGAGCCGCTCATGCCCGAGCGCCGGGCGCAGCTCGCCGCTGCCGTCGAGACGTACCGGTCAGCCGACAAGCAGCAGTTCATCCCCGCGAGCTCCGACAAGACGCAGAGCCGGCCGTCGGGGCGGCGGCTGCTGTCGCGCCGACACTCCGGCAAGGATGTCACGGATCGGTAACGATCATTCGGCTCGTCCACCGGGCCGCGCTCCGCTGCCTACCGTGTGACTCAGGTGACCGAAGTTGCCGATGTGAATCTCGGCCCCGTCTCGGGCCCGCTCGCCAGGAGGAACGCCACCGATGCCGACACCCGCCCGCCGCACCGGGAGCGCACCGCGGTCTCGTCGCCTCGTGGCCCTCCTCGCCGGCTGCGCGATCGGTGTCGTGCCGCTGGTCGGTGGCTCCCCCGCCCGCGCCGACGACCCAGCCACGCCGGTCCCCGCGCCGGAGGTGCCCACGACCGTGCGGGTCGCGTCCTTCAACATGCTCGGCGCGAGCCACACCGACGGCTCCCACCCGCGCCGCGGCTACGCCACCAGCGCGGTGCGGATGGGGTACGCCGCCCAGATCATCCGCAGCTACGGCCTCGACATCGTC
>JBQCCW010000066.1:0-22540 GCA_051961835.1 Marmoricola sp.
CGGGCAACCTGCCAGCGCGACGCTGCGGCCCCCACGGTGTCGCTAGTGTGGCCCGGCAGCGCAGCAGACCATAGCGCACCACGTGAGTCCCGGAGGAATCGGAGGACCGCCCCCGCCATGGCCGACTCGTCGTTCGACATCGTCAGCAAGCTCGACCGCCAAGAGGTCGACAACGCCCTCTCCCAGACCGCTCGGGAGATCGCGCAGCGCTACGACTTCAAGGGCACCGGCGCGGAGATCAAGTGGTCCGGGGAGAAGGCGATCGAGATCTCGGCGAACGCCGACGACCGGGCGACGGCCGTGCTCGACGTCTTCAAGGAGAAGCTGATCAAGCGGCAGCAGTCGCTGAAGATCCTCGACGCCTCCGAGCCCCGGCAGAGCGGCCGGGAGTCGAAGATCTCGGTGGCGCTCAAGGAGGGCATCACCAGCGAGGACGCCAAGAAGATCGGGAAGCTCATCCGCGACGAGGGACCCAAGGGCGTCAAGGCGCAGGTACAGGGCGAGGAGCTGCGGGTCTCCAGCAAGAGCCGCGACGACCTGCAGGCCGTGATCAACCTGGTCAAGGCCCAGGACTACGACTTCGCGGTGCAGTTCACCAACTACCGCTGAGACCGCTGCGCATGAGGGAGCCGCGGGCGAGCATCACCATCGATGCACCGCTGGACGCCGTCTGGACGGTGATGATCGACACCGCGTCGTACGCCGCGTGGAACCCGTTCGTGGTCCGCGCCGAGTGCGCCGGGCCACGGGTCGGCGAGCCGATCGTGCTGCACGTGCGCTGGGCCGACGGACGGGGCACGCGGTCTCCCGAACGCATCAGCGCCGTCGAGCCGCCGTACGACGACGGCGGGGTACGCCGGGCGGCGCTCGCCTATGTCTACGAGGGCTGGCCTGCCCGGGTCGGGCTCGTGCGCGGCACCCGCTGGCAGCGACTCGTCCAACATCCGGGGGGTCCGACGACGTACGACACGGTCGAGGAGTTCCGCGGACCACTGGTCCCGCTCGCCGGACCCGGGCGAGTGGAGGAGGGGTTCGCTCGCCACGCCCGTGCGCTGAAGGTGCGGTGCGAGCAGGGCTGAGCTCGTCTCGGCGGGCCACAACAGGGAACTCGGCGCGCCACAACACGCAACTCGCGGGGTCAGGCGGTGGCCGTGGCGGGGAGGGCGGGGGCGGCGCCGTGGGTGGGGGTGAGCCAGACCTCCATCCCCTCCTCGAGGCCGAGGTGGCGCTGCGTGGCGCGGGTGATGCTGACCTGCACGGGCTCGGCGTCCGGGGCCTCATGCAGCACGACGGTCAGGCGCACCTCGAACCCCACGCGCAGCATCCGCACGAGCCGCCCCGGCGTGGCGCCGGCGATGCGCGGGTGGGCGAACACCTCGATGTCGTGCGGTCGGTGCAGGCGACCGCCGAGCCGGGTCACCGGCCCCAGGAACGACATCACGAAGTCGCTGGCCGGTGCGTCGTAGAGCTCGTCGGGCGGGCCGACCTGCTCGACGCGGCCCTCGTTGATCACCACGATCTCGTCGGCGACCTCGAGGGCCTCCTCCTGGTCGTGGGTGACGAAGACCGTGGTCACGGGCACCTCGTCGTGGAGCCGGCGCAGCCAGTCACGGAGCTCCTTGCGGACCTGCGCATCGAGCGCGCCGAACGGCTCGTCGAGGAGGAGCACCGAGGGCTCGACCGCCAGGGCCCGGGCCAGCGCCATCCGCTGGCGCTGGCCGCCGGACAGCTGGCCCGGCAGCCGGTCGGCGAACTGGATGAGGTGCACCAGCTCCAAGAGCTCGTCGACTCGGCGCTTGATCTCCGCCTTGGGACGCTTGCGGATTTCCAGACCGAAGGCGACGTTGCGCGCCACCGACAGGTGCTTGAAGGCGGCGTAGTGCTGGAAGACGAAGCCCACGTTGCGCCGCTGCGGCGGGAGGTGGGTGGCATCGGCACCCTCGATCGTCACGGCCCCGGCGTCGGCCGTCTCGAGGCCGGCGATGATGCGGAGCAGCGTCGACTTGCCGCCCCCGGACGGCCCGAGCAGCGCCGTCAGCTGGCCGGTCGGCAGGTCGACGGTGACGTCGTCGAGGGCGAGGAACGGCGCGCCGCTCGCGGTGGGGAAGCGTTTGGTGACGCCGGAGACGCGGATGCTCATCAGGTGTGCTCCTTGGGTCGGAGGAGGGCAACGACGGCGAGGCACGCCATCGCGACGAGGGCGAGCAGGGCCGCGAGCGCGTAGGCACCCTGCTGGTCGAAGTTCTGATAGGTCTGCTCGACGGCGAGCGTCGTGGTCTGCGTCTGACCGACGAGGTTGCCCGAGACGATCTTCACCGCGCCGAACTCGCCGAGGGAGCGGGCCAGCGCGAGCACGACGCCGTAGGCCACCGCCCACCGGATCGCCGGCACGGTGATCCGGCGGAACGTCTGCAGTCCGCCGGCGCCCAGGCTCCGGGCCGCCTGCTCCTGGTCGTCGCCGATCTCCTGCAGGACCGGTACGACCTCGCGGATCACCAAGGGCAGCGCCACGAAGACGGTCGCCATCACCATCCCGGGGGTGGAGAAGATGACCGACAGCCCGATCCTCGCCAGGATCGGCGCGAACCAGCCGTCGCGGCTGTTGTAGACCAACACCAGCGCCAGTCCGACGACGACGGGCGATACCGACAGCGGTACGTCGAGCAGCACGGACAGCAGGCGTCGGCCCCGGAACTCAGAGCGCACCAGCAGCATCGACACGGTGACGCCGAAGACCACGTTGATCAGCACGGCCCACACGGTGACCGTCAGGGTGAGCGCGAGCGCGTGGCGGACGTCGCCGTCGTCGAAGGTCCGCCAGAACGCACCGATCCCGCCGGCGAACGCCTTCGCGAACACCATCGCCACCGGCCAGGCGACCAGCAGCACGACGTACCCGACGGTGAGCAGCCGCAGCGACCAGGCGAGGGGGCGCGGGGACGTGAGGTGGGCGGTCTCAGCCATGGCGGGCGACCCTCCTCTGGAGCAGGTCGAGCAGCACGATCACGACCAAGGCGACGACCAGGAGGATCGACGCCACCGCCGCGGCCGCGCCCCTGTCGCCGTTCTCGAGGTAGGTCAGGACCCGCACCGACGCCACCTCGGTGCGGTGGGGCAGGTTGCCCGAGAGCAGCACGAGCGATCCGTACTCGCTGATCCCGCGCGCGACGGAGAGCGCGGCACCGGCCGTGATCGCGGGGACCAAGGCGGGCAGCACGATCCGGCGGAAGGTGGTCCAGCGGCCGGCGCCGAGCGACGCCGCGGCCTCCTCGACGTCGCGCTCCAGCGCCTCGAGCACGGGCTGCACGGTGCGGACCACGAAGGGCAGCGTGACGAACGCCAGAGCAAGGAAGACGGCGTACCGGGTGTTGGCCACGTCGACGCCCACGGGACTCCGGGGACCGTAGAGGGCGAGGAGGACGAGGCCGGCGACGATGGTCGGCAGCGCGAACGGCACGTCGATGAGCAGGTCGATCAGGCGCCGCCCGTGGAACCGGTCACGCACCAGCACCCAGGCGAGCGCGGTGCCCATGATGACGTTGACCGCGGTGACGCCGAGAGACTCCACGACGGTGAGCCGCACGGCCGACGCGGTCTGGTCGGAGGTGAGGACGTGCCAGAACCCCGACCAGCCGCCCGCGCCGGCCGCCACGAGGACCGCGGCGAGCGGGATCAGCACGAGCAGGCTGAACCAGACCATCGCCGCCCCCAGAGCCAGCGCAGGGCCGGCACCGAGCGCCCGCACTCCCCCGGCACGGCGCACCCCCGTGCGCGCCCTGCCGGGGAGGACCGCTCCCAGGGCCGCCATCAGCCCTTGCCCGAGGCGGCGAGGAGCTTGGTGACGAGGCCGTCGTTCTCGTCGAAGAACGCGGTATTGGCCTTCTCCCAGCCGCCGAAGTCGTGGTCGATCCTCAGCAGCGTCGCCGGCGCGGGGAACGGCCTGCTCGGGTCGTTCGCCCCCGGCACGCGGACCGCGACGGACGGGTCGAGGGGGCGGAAGCCCTGCTCGGCGTAGCCGGCCTGCCCCTTCTTGCTCACCTGGAATGCGAGGAACCTCTTGGCGGCGGCGCTGGCGTCGGTGGTGACCGCGCCGGTGTTCTGGATGAGCAGCGTCTGCGCCGGCACGACGTAGTCGAAGTCGGCACCGGCCTGGCGCGCCTCGATCGCCTCGTCCTCATACGAGAGCAGCACGTCGCCGGTGCCGCCCTCGAAGGCGGTGGTCGCGTCATGGCCGCTGCCGGGCAGGGCGACCACGTGGGTCAGCAGCTTCGTGAGGTACGCGGTGGCTTGCGCCGGCGTGCGGCCCTGGGCGATCTGCGAGCCGTAGGCCGCCAGGATGTTCCACTTCGCCGAACCCGAGGAGCCGGGGTTCGGCGTGACCACCTGCACCCCGGGCTTGAGCAGGTCGTCCCAGCCGGTGATGTGCCGGGGATTGCCCTTGCGGACCACGAGCACGACGACCGACTGGGTGATCACGCCCTTGTTCGGTCCGGCGTTCCAGTCCTTGGCGACCAGGCCACCGTCGACCAGCTTCTGCACGTCGGGCTCCAGCGAGAGGTGCACCTCGTCGGCTTGCATGCCGCCGAGGACGGCCCGGGCCTGGTCGCCCGACGCGCCGTAGGACTGGGTGAAGGCCACGCCCTTTCCGGCCGGCGTCGTGGCGAAGTCGGCGATGACCTGCTTGTTGGCGGTCTGCAGCACGGAGAAGCCGGCGATCGCCACGCGATCGGCCCCTCCGCTGCTCGCGGTCGCGCCGGCGCAGCCGGTCGCGGCCAGGTCGAGCGCGCCGAAGAGGCCGAGCACGGCGAGGCCGGCGACCAGGGGACGCGCCGGACGGCGGGGAGCGGACGCAGAACGGGGCATGACGGTCCTCCTGTGAGGTCATTAAGTAGAGCGAGATACTAGACATATAACCGCGCCCCGCCACATCCCACGCCGTGTGAGCCGGCTCACAGCGCCACCTGTCCATGGGAGCGAGGTCACGTCCTGAGATGCGGACAGCCGACTATCGTGGAAAACGCGTCCGGCCCCGCGCACAGCGCGGCACGCGTTCGAGTAGTGGGAACCCGGCTGCGATGCGAAGTTCGAGGTCAGGGAAGAAGGACGCACGTGGCCAAGCAGGTCCAGCAGCTCGACCGGGTGATCATCCGGTTCGCCGGCGACTCCGGCGACGGCATGCAGCTCACCGGCGACCGGTTCACCCAGGAGTCGGCCGCCTTCGGCAACGACCTGTCCACCTTCCCGAACTTCCCCGCCGAGATCCGCGCTCCCCAGGGGACGCTGCCGGGCGTCTCGTCGTTCCAGGTGCACTTCGCCGACCACGACATCCTCACTGCGGGCGACGCCCCCGACGTCCTCGTCGCGATGAACCCGGCGGCGCTCAAGGCGAACCTCGCCGACATGGCGCCCGGAACCGCGATCATCGTCGACTCCCACGACTTCACCGGCCGCAACCTCGCCAAGGCGGGGTACGACGCGAACCCGCTGGAGGACGAGTCCCCCGAGGGGCTCGCCGCCCGCTACAACCTGTCGGTCCTCGACCTGACCGGGATGACCGTGGCGGCGGTCAAGGAGTTCGGCCTGTCCCGCAAGGACGCCGCCCGCGCGAAGAACATGTTCGCCTTGGGCCTCCTCTCCTGGATGTACGGCCGCCCGACCGAGACGACGATCGCCTTCCTGGAGAACAGGTTCGCCAAGGTCCCCCCCAGTCGCGACGCCAACGTGACGGCGTTCAGGGCCGGCTGGAACTTCGGGGAGACCACCGAGGCGTTCGCGGTCCAGTACGAGATCAAGCCCGCGCCGATGCCGCCGGGCACGTACCGCAACATCTCCGGGAACCTCGCGCTCGCCTACGGCATCGTCGCCGCAGGCGTCGCCTCGGGTCTCCCGGTGTTCCTCGGCACCTACCCGATCACGCCGGCCTCCGACATCCTCCACGAGCTGAGCAAGCACAAGCGGTTCGGGATCACGACCTTCCAGGCCGAGGATGAGATCGCCGGCATCGGCGCTGCGCTGGGAGCGTCATTCGGCGGCGCCCTCGGGGTCACGACCACCTCGGGGCCGGGCATCGCCTTGAAGTCCGAGACGATCGGCCTCGCGGTGATGACCGAGCTGCCCCTGGTGGTCGTCGACGTGCAGCGGGGCGGCCCGTCCACCGGCCTGCCCACCAAGACCGAGCAGGCCGACCTGCTCCAGGCGATGTTCGGCCGCAACGGCGAGGCGCCGGTGCCGATCGTCGCTCCCTGCTCGCCGGGCGACTGCTTCGACGCCGCCCTCGAGGCGGCGCGGATCGCAGTCACCTACCGCACGCCGGTGCTGCTGCTCTCCGACGGCTATCTCGCCAACGGCTCCGAGCCGTGGCGCATCCCCGACCTCCTCGCCGACGACGCCGCCCTCCCGGTGATCGATCCGGCCTTCGCCACCGGCCCCAACCACGCCAGCGCGAAGGCGGTGGAGTCCGGCGACGGAGAGCCGGACGAGTTCTGGCCCTACCTGCGCGACCCCGAGACCCTGGCCCGCCCCTGGGCGGTCCCGGGCACCGCGGGCATCGAGCACCGGATCGGCGGCCTGGAGAAGGAGGGCATCAACGGCGGCACCGGCAACATCTCCTACGACCCCGCCAACCACGACTACATGGTCCGCACCCGGCAGGCGAAGGTGGACCGGATCGCGGAGTCGCTGGCACCGCTGCAGGTCGACGACCCCTCCGGCCGGGCGAGGGTGCTCGTCCTCGGCTGGGGATCGACGTACGGGCCCATCGGCGCCGGTGTCCGCCGGGCACGCCGGGACGGCTACGACGTCGCGCAGGTCCACCTGCGGCACCTGAACCCGTTCCCCAAGGACCTGGGGGAGATCCTGGCCCGCTACGACAAGGTGCTGGTCCCGGAGATGAACCTCGGCCAGCTCTCCTTGCTGCTCCGGGCCAAGTACCTCGTCGACGTGGTCGGCTACAACCAGGTCAACGGCCTTCCGCTCAAGGCGGTCGACCTGGCAGCGGCGATCACCGACCTCGCGCAGCAGGCCGAGGGTGCACCTGAGATGGAGACGGCGAAGTGACCCAGATCGACCTCCCGTTCCCCGGACTCGCCGGTGTTCCCACCCTCGGCGAAGACGACGCAACGCAGACCCGCAAGGACTTCACCTCCGACCAGGAGGTGCGCTGGTGCCCGGGCTGCGGCGACTACGCCGTGCTCGCCGCGGTCCAGGGCTTCCTGCCCGACCTCGGCCTCAAGCGCGAGAACATCGTCTTCATCTCGGGCATCGGCTGCTCCAGCCGGTTCCCCTACTACCTCGACACGTTCGGGATGCACTCCATCCACGGTCGCGCCCCGGCGATCGCCACCGGCCTCGCCACCGCGCGCGAAGACCTGTCGGTGTGGGTGGTGACCGGCGACGGCGACGCATTGAGCATCGGCGGCAACCACCTCATCCACGCGATGCGGCGCAACGTCAACCTGACGATCCTGCTGTTCAACAACCGGATCTACGGACTCACCAAGGGCCAGTACTCCCCCACCTCGGAGACCGGCAAAGTCACCAAGTCGACCCCGGTCGGCTCGGTGGACCACCCGTTCAACCCGGTCTCGCTCGCACTCGGGGCCGAGGCGTCCTTCGTCGCCCGGACCGTCGACTCCGACCGCAAGCACCTCACCTCGGTGCTCTCCGCGGCCGCCGCGCACCGCGGCACGGCGCTGGTCGAGATCTACCAGAACTGCCCGATCTTCAACGACGGCGCCTTCGACGCGCTCAAGGACAACGACGCCAAGGTCGACGCGATCGTGCCGCTGGTCCACGGCGAGCCGATCCGGTTCGGTGCCCCCGGCGAGACAGGGCTCGGGCGGTACGGCGTGATGCGCAAGGCCAACGGCGGCGTGGAGGTCGTCGAGGTCACGGCGGCGAACGAGGACCAGGTCCTCGTCCACGACGCCCACGACCCGGACCCCACCACCGCCTTCGCCCTCTCGCGCCTCACCGACGCCGGGGTGCTGCAGCGCTCGCCGATCGGCATCTTCCGCGACGTCGACCGTCCGACGTACGACGACCAGGCACGCGCCCAAGTGGCGACCGCAGCCGCCGGGGACCTCGACCCGCGCGCCGCGCTCGCCGGCCTCGTCGGCGGCGGCGACACCTGGACGGTCGTCTGAGTGGTCGATGAGTCCTGAGCGCCGGGGCTTCCTGCTCGGAGCCACGGCGTACCTCCTCTGGGGAGCGTTCCCGCTCTACTGGCCGCTGTTGGAGCCCGCAGGGGCGGTCGAGATCCTCGCCCACCGCGTGGCGTGGTCGGTGATCACGATGGCGGTCGTCCTCGTGCTCGCCCACCGCGTCGTCCAGCTGCGCGCCATCGTCCGCGACCCGCGGTCACGGGCGTTGCTCGCCGTCGCCGCGGTGCTCATCGCGGTGAACTGGGGCACCTACATCTGGGGCGTGAACAACCACCGCGTCGTCGAGACCGCCCTGGGCTACTTCATCAACCCGCTGGTCACGGTCGTCATGGGCGTGGTCTTCCTGGGCGAGCGACTGCGGCGCTGGCAGTGGCTCGCCGTCGCGGTCGCCACCGCGGCGGTGCTCGGGCTGGCCGTCGAGTACGGGCATCCGCCGTGGGTCGCGCTCCTGCTGGCCTTCTCCTTCGGCAGCTACGGGCTCCTGAAGAAGAAGGCAGGGGTGGAGGCCATCGAGAGCCTCTCCTTCGAGACGATCGTGCTGGCGCCGATCGCGTTGGCCTACCTGGTGTGGCTGGGCGCCCAGGGCAACGGGCACTTCACCACCGAGGGCCCCGGTCACGCGGTGCTCCTGATGACGACGGGCATCGTCACCGCCGTCCCGCTGCTCTGCTTCGGCGCCGCCGCGATCCGTGTCCCGATGACCACCCTGGGCCTGCTGCAGTACATCACCCCGACCCTGCAGTTCCTGCTCGGCATCACGGTGCGCGGGGAGCACATGAGCCCGGTCAAGTGGGCCGGGTTCGGGCTGGTGTGGGTGGCGCTCGCGGTGTTCACCCTCGAGGCCACCCGGCACCACCGTCGCCAGATCGCGCTCGCGGTCGAGGCGTCGGCCGCCTGACCCCGCCGCCTGGCCCGCCGGCTGACCCGGCCGGCAGCCCGCCAGGGCCCACGCGCCCGACGAGTAGGCGAGGTCACACGCTCGGGAGGAATCGTTGACCCGGGGAGCGGGAACGGTCTCGATATGACCAACGACAAGGCAACTGAAGCCCGCGAAGGACTCCTGGACGCCGTCGCGGGGAAGGCGAAGGAGGTCGCCGGCGCGGTCACCGGTCGCGACGACCTCGTAGAGGAGGGCCAGCTCCAGCAGGCCGAGGCCGAGAACCGGAGGGCGGCAGTCGCCGACGAGGCGGTCGCCGATGCCCGACAGCGGGAGGCCAACGAGGAGGCCCGGGAGGCCCAGCAGCGTGCTGCCCGCGAGGAGCAGCAGGCGCGTGCGGAGGCCCAGCGCGAGGAGGCTCGCATCGAGCAGCAGGCCGCGCAGGAGCGCGCCGCCGCAGAGCGCCAGGCCGCCCGCGAGCAGGAGGCCGGCGAGGAGCAGGCGGAGGCACGCGCCGACGCGCTCGCCGAGCAGCGCCTCGACGAGGCGGACCACTTGGTCGAGCAGGCCGACGTGACGGCCGCGAACGCCGCCGACGAGGAGCGCCGCCTCCGCGCCCAGGCCGCCACCGACGAACAGCGCGCCGCGCAGCTCCGTGCGGCCGCCCAGAAGTGAGGACGCCCATGTTGAACGCACTCATCTCCCTTCCCTACGAGCTTGCCCGCAAGCCGCTCGAGCTCGTCGACGGCCAGCTGGCCGGCCGGGTCTCCGACACCGCGTTGCCGAAGGTCGCACTCGACAGGGCGCTCGGGCAGGCGGACAAGGTCGCCGGCTCGCTGCTGCGCAACCCCGACATCGCCCAGCGCGGCACGGAGCGCATCGACCGGACCCAGAAGCTGCTCACCGCGGCGCGGCTCGAGAAGCAGGCCGAGGCAGAGCGGGCGCAGGCGCGCGCCACGGGCCGGAGCGGACAGCAGCAGGCGAGCCAGCTGCGCACGGCCGCCGAGAAGCGCGTGAGCCGCGGACTGCAGGAGGCCGACGAGGCCGAGGCTGCGGGCAAGCGCGAGGCGCGGGCGGAGGCGAAGCAGTCCGCGAGCGCGAAGAAGGCGCAGGCGACCCGCACGGCACAGAGCCGCGCCCAGACGGTCGAGCAGCGCGAGAAGCAGCGCGAGAACGCGGCCGAGACGCGCAAGAAGGCGGCGCAGCGCTCGGCTGCGAAGAAGACCGCCCGCGCGACCGAGTCCCGCAAGGCGGCGGCGGCGCAGCGCGCCGACGCCGAGCGGCTCGAGGACCTCACCGAGGCCAAGAAGCAGCAGCGCAAGAACGGCTGACCCCGGGTACGTCGTACGACGGCCCCGCACCCTCCCGGGTGCGGGGCCGTTGCGCTACCGGACGCCGCTCACCGGTGGCCGGCGATGGCGTGCGGCACGTAGCCGGAGGGGAGCCGCTCCAGCTCCTCGTCGGTGAGCTCGAGGTCCACAGCCGCGACCGCGTCCGCGAGGTGCTCGGGACGGGTGATGCCGACGATCGGCGAGGTGACCACCGGTTGGGCGAGCAACCACGCCAGCGCGACCTGTGCCGGCGTGACTCCGCGCTCCTGCGCGACGTCGAGGACGGTCTGCACGATGGTGGCGTCCTCGTCGCGGTACAGCGTGGCCCCGAACTCGTCGGTCTCCGCTCGCGCTGTGGAGGCGTCCCAGGGCCGGGTGAGCCGGCCGCGGGCCAGCGGGCTCCACGGGATCACGCCGACGCCCTGGTCGGCGCACAGGGGGAGCATCTCCCGCTCCTCCTCCCGGTAGAGCAGGTTGTAGTGGTCCTGCATCGAGACGAACCGGGTCCAGCCGTGCTGCTCGGCGACGTGCTGGGCCTTGGCCAACTGCCAGGCGTACATCGAGGACGCGCCGAGGTAGCGTGCCTTCCCGGCCCGCACCACGTCGTGCAGCGCCTCCATCGTCTCCTCGATCGGCGTCTCGGGATCCCAGCGGTGGATCTGGTAGAGGTCGACGTAGTCGGTGCCGAGACGGCGAAGGCTCGCGTCGATCTCGTGCAGGATCGCCTTGCGCGAGAGGCCGGCGCCGTTCGGCCCCGGCCGCATCCGGCCGTGCACCTTGGTGGCGATGACCACGTCCTCGCGGTCGGCGTACTCCGCGAGCGCGCGTCCGGTGAACTCCTCGCTGCTGCCACCGGAGTAGACGTTCGCGGTGTCGAAGAAGGTGACGCCGGCCTCGAGCGCCGCCCGGATCGTGTCGCGGGCGAACTCCTCGTCCTTGACCCAGGGGTGGCCGCCCCGGGCGGGGTCGCCCCAGCTCATGCAGCCCACAGTGATGGCGGAGACCTGCAGGCCGCTGTCGCCCAGGCGGGCGTACCGCATCAGGCGCCCGCGCCAAGGTCGGTGAGCGCCGCGAACTCCTCGTCGGTCAGCTCGATGCCGGCGGCCGCGGTGTTCGACTCCAGGTGGTCGACGCTGGAGGTGCCCGGGATCGGCAGCATCACCGGGGAGCGCTTGAGCAGCCACGCCAGGGCGAGCTGGGAGGGCGACGCGTCATGCTCCTTGGCGGCCCTCGCGAGCGGGCCGTCGGTCTGGGCCAGCTCGCTGGTGGCCAGCGGGAACCACGGGATGAAGCCGATGCCGTGCTCGGTGCAGTGGTCCAGCAGCTCCTCGGCGTCGCGCTTGGCGAGGTTGTAGAGGTTCTGCACGGACACGATCTCCGCGATCTGCTGCGCCTCCTGCAGTTGCGCGACGCTCACCTCGGAGAGGCCGATGTGGCGGATCTTGCCCTCGTCCTGGAGCTTCTTCAGCTCACCCACCTGGTCGGCGACCGGGTAGTGGGAGTCGATCCGGTGGAGCTGGAAGAGATCGATGCGCTCCAGACCCAGGCGGCGCAGGCTCATCTCCACCTCCTGGCGGAGGTACGCCGGCTGGCCGAGCGGGGTCCAGATGCCGGGGCCCTGGCGGGTGAGACCCGCCTTGGTGGCGATGACGACGTCGTCGGCGTACGGGTGCAGCGCCTCGCGGAGCAGGTCCTCGGCCACGTAGGGCCCGTAGGAGTCGGCGGTGTCGAAGAAGGTGATGCCCAGCTCCACCGCCCGCCGCAGCACCCGGACCGCCTCGTCGTGGTCGCGCGGCGGCCCCCAGACGCCCTCACCGGTCAGCTGCATCGTGCCGTAGCCGAGCCGGACCACAGGCAGGTCGCCTCCCAGCTGATACGTTCCGGATGCGGCGGCCACGTTCTCGGTCATGCGTCTCCTCGCGGTGCGGGCGTCGGTGATCCTGTCCAGGCACAAGCCGTGCCCGAGCATGGATGTTCCCGGCAACCGACGCAGCGATGCCTTCGCCGCGACCCGATCCGCTCCGGCGGCTCAGGAGGTGCGGTCGGCGACCACGTCGGCGAAGGTCTCCAACGCGACCCGCACCGGGCCCTCGGGGAGCACCTTGAGCAGCCGCTTCGCGTCCTGGGCCATCGCGACGACGTACGCGCGAGCCTCGTCGAGGGCGGGATGGGCCCGCAGCAATCGCAGTGCCTCGGCGTGGAGGGCGTCGTCGGCGAGGTCGGCGTCGAGCAGCTCGAGCAGGCGCGCGTCTCGGGGGTCGGCGGAGCCCGCGGCCCGCATCCGCGCCATCAGCACCGGCAGCGTCGGTACGCCCTCCCGCAGATCGGTGCCCGGCGTCTTCCCGGACTCCGCCGACTCCGAGGCGATGTCGAGGATGTCGTCGGAGAGCTGGAAGGCCACGCCCACCTTCTCGCCGTACTCGGTGAGCGCCTCCTCGACCTCCAGCGGCGCGCCGGCGAAGCGGGCGCCGTATCGGGCCGACGTGGCGATCAGGGAGCCGGTCTTGCCGGCGACCGCCCGCAGGTAGTGCTCCAGGGGATCGTCGTCGTCGCCCGGCCCGAGGGTCTCGAGGATCTGGCCCTCGACGAGGCGGGTGAAGGTCCGCGCCTGGATCCGGACGGCGTCCGCGCCCAGCTCGGCGGTGAGCTCGGAGGACTTGGAGAACAGGAAGTCGCCGGTGAGGATCGCCACGTGGTTGTCCCAGCGCGCGTTCGCCGACTCCGCACCGCGACGCAGCACCGCCTCGTCCATCACGTCGTCGTGATAGAGCGAGGCCAGGTGCGTGAGCTCCACGATGCACGCGGCGGTGAGGACTCCGTCGGCCTGGGGGTCGCCGGTCTCGGCCGCGAGCAGCACGAGGAGCGGCCGGAAGCGCTTGCCGCCGGCGGTGAGCAGGTGCCGGGCCGCCTCGGTGACGAAGGGCGCCTCGCTGACCACGTGGCCCCGCAGCGCCTCCTCGACCTCGGCCAGACGGGACCGCAACCGTGCCTCCAAGGCGGCGTCCACGACCGGCAGCGCCAGCGGCGAGCTCATCGCGAGCGCTCGTCGCCGTGCGGAGGGATGTTCACCGGATGAATACTCCCACCCTGCCCAACAGGTCGAGAAGCGGCCCCGGAACGACCCCCAGGACGAGAGTGGCCGCGACACCGACGGCGATCACGACCGACGTCAGGGCGCTCGGCAGCGTCACGGTGGGTCCTTCCCCGACCGGCTCGGAGAAGAACATCACCACGATGACCCGGATGTAGAACGCCAGCGCCACCGCCGAGGCGAGCACCGCGATCACGACGAGCGGCCAGGCGCCGGCGGCCATCGCCGAGGTGAACACCGCCCACTTGCCGGTGAAGCCGCTGGTGAGCGGGACCCCGGCCATCGCCAGCAGCAGGAACGCCATCAGGCCGGCCACGAGCGGCGAGGACTTGCCCAGGCCGCTCCACCGGCTCAGCGCCGTCGCCTCGCCGCCGCCGTCGCGGACCACCGTGACCAGCGCGAAGGCCGCCATCGTCATCAGGCCGTACGTCGTCAGGTAGAACAGCACCGCCTGCACCGGCGAGATCTCGGCGGGAGCGCCCGCGCCGAGGGCCCGGATGCCGAGCAGGCCCACGAGGATGAAGCCGGCGTGGGCGATCGAGGAGTAGGCGAGCAGCCGCTTGACGTCGGTCTGGGTGAGCGCCAGCACGGAGCCCACGGCCATCGTGAGGATGGCGATCACCCACATCATCGGGGTCCAGTCCCACCGCGCCCCGCCGAAGGCGACGTAGAACAGCCGGAGCATGGCGCCGAACGCGGCCACCTTGGTCGCCGCCGCCATGAACGCGGTCACCGCGGTGGGCGCGCCCTGGTAGACGTCGGGCGTCCAGGCGTGGAACGGAGCGGCGCCGACCTTGAACAGCAGGCCCACCGCGACCATACCGATGCCGCCGAGCAGCAGCGCGTGGCCGCCGGCACGCCCGGCGACGGCCTGGGCGATGCCGGCGTACTGCATCGAGCCGGCGTAGCCGTAGACGAGCGCGATGCCGTAGACGAAGAAGCCCGAGCTGAACGCCCCGAGCAGGAAGTACTTCAGGGCGGCTTCCTGGCTGAGCAGCCGCCGGCGGCGCGCGAGTCCGCTCAGCAGGTAGAGCGGGAGCGAGAGCACCTCGAGGCCCACGAAGAGCGTGAGCAGGTCGTTCGCGGCCGGGAACATGAGCATGCCGCCGAGGGCGAACAGCAGCAGCGGGAAGATCTCCGTGTGCTCCAGGCCCCGGCTGGAGGCCTCCCGCTCGGCGTCGGTGCCAGGAAGCGCGGCCGCCTGCCCGGCGAAGGCCGTCACCCCGCCCTCGAGCGCCCGCTCCGCGAACAGCAGCACGCCGAGCAGCCCGAGGACGAGCACCACGATCCAGCAGATCAGCGCCGGGCCGTCGAGCGCGAAGGCGCCCTCCGCGGCGATGATGCCGCGGTGCGGCTTCGCGTCGGCGAGATCGAGGTGGATCATCACCAGGACGGCGGCGACGATCGCGGCGACCACGCCGACCAGCGCGAGCACGGTCTGGACGGCGTAGCGCAGCCGGCGCGGCACGAACGCCTCGACGAGGACGCCGAGCACGGCGACGCCGAGCACGATCAGCATCGGCGAGAGCTCGCCGTACTGCAGGTGCGGCGTGGTGAAGGTCGACCCCACGGCCGAGGGAACGACGGCACTCACTGGACGGCCTCCTGGGTCGCGGCGGACGGGACGGACGGCGCCGGGTCGGTGCGGCCGACCTGGGTCATCGTGTGCTGCGCGGAGGGGTTGACCAGGTCGAGCAGCGGCCGCGGGAAGAAGCCGAGGACGACGAGGAGCACGACGACCGGAGCAAGCGCCACGACCTCGCGCAGCCCGAGATCGCGGACGCCGGCGATCTCCGGCCAGCCGGGACCGGTCATCGTGCGCTGGTAGAGCAGCAACGCATAGATGGCGGCCAGCACGATGCCGGTCACCGCGAAGCCAGCGGCCCAGGCGGAGTGCACGAACGCACCGACGATCACCAGGAACTCCGGGACGAACGGCGAGAGGCCGGGCAGCGACAGCAGGGAGAGGTTGGCGATCAGGAAGAGCCCGGCCAGGACGGGCGCGACCTTCTCGACCCCGCCGACGCTGCTCACCAGTGCCGAGCCACGCCGCGTCGCGAGGAAGCCGCCGGTGAGGAAGACGGCGGCGGTGGAGAGTCCGTGGGCGAACATGTAGAGGTTCGCGCCGACCAGCCCCTGGCTGTTGATCACGAAGATGCCGAGCACGATGAAACCGAAGTGCGACACGCTCGTATAGGCGATCAGGCGGGGGATGTTGTCGGAGCCGATCGCCATCAAGGCGCCGTAGATGATGCTGATGATCGCCAGCGTGATGACCACCGGGGTAGCCCACTTCGCGGCGTCGGGGAACAGCTCCAGGCCGAAGCGGATCATCCCGAAGCTGCCGATCTTGTCCAGGACGCTGACCAGCATGGTGTTCGTGCCGGGGCTGGCCTGCTCGCAGGCGTCGGGCAGCCAGGTGTGCACGGGGAACAGCGGCGCCTTGATCGCGAAGGCGATGAAGAAGCCGACGAACATCCAGCGCGCCACCGTGCCGTCGAGGTGGAGGGCGGTGAGGTCGCTGAGCAGGTACGTCGGGTGCCCGGTGCGCTGGGAGGACACCACGTACACGCCGATCACCGCGGCGAGCATGATGAGGCCGCCGGTGAGGGAGTACAGCAGGAACTTGGCCGCCGCCCGAGCACGGCGGAAGCCGCCGAAGCCGCCGATCAGGAAGTAGACCGGCAGCAGCACCACCTCGAACAGGACGTAGAACAAGAACACGTCGGTGGCCAGGAAGCAGCCGATCGCCAGCCCCTCGAGTACGAGGAGCCAGGCGAAGAACGAGCCGGTGCTCCCCCGCGGCGCGGGGCGGAGCACGGAGCCGTCGATGCCCGGGACCGGCGCGTCCCCGTCGTGCCATGAGGCGAGCACCACCCCAGGCGTGAGGATCGTGGTGAGCAGCACCAGCGACAGGCCCAGACCGTCGAGGCCCAGTGCGTAATGGGCGCCGAAGGCGGCGATCCAGGTGTGCTGCTCGACGTCCTGCAGGTGCGCACCGCCGGCGTCGAAGCCGATCGCGACGACGATGGACAGCGCGAGCACCACCAGCGAGAGCACCAGTGCGAGCTCCTTGGCGAGGTCCGCACGCGCCCGCGGCACCAGCGCGACGACGCCGCCGAAGACGACGGGGAGCCACAGCAGCAGGCTCAGCCAGGGGAATCCATTCATCGGGGTCCCCGATCGGTTGGGAGCGGAGCGAGGAATCCAGCGGGGTGAGTCACTGCCAGTTCACCACCAGGAGAGCGACGAGGACGATCGCGGCGCCGGCGAGCAGGGACAGCGCGTAGGAGCGGACGAAGCCGTTCTGCAGGCGCCGGGCGTACGACGAGATGCCGGAGAAGCTGGCCCCCGGGCCCATCGCCGTGGTGTCGACGACGCCGGCGTCGAAGGCGAGGAGCCCGTCGACGAGCCGGTAGCCGGGGCCGATCACGAGCTCCTGGTTGGCGGCGTCGCCGTAGAGCTCGGCGCGCGCGGCGCGGGTCACGAAGGAGACGTCGGCGGGGGCGGTGCGCGGCACCGGCCGGCGGGCCACGAACCACCAGGCGGCCGCGACGCCTCCGGCGACGACGACCACGGCGAGCACGCTCATCACGACCGGCGACAGCGTGTGCGCCTCGTGGTCGTTGGTCCCGACCACCGGCGCGAGCCAGGTGACGATCCAGTCGTTGATGAGCAGCGCGCCACCGAGGACCGAGAGCGCCGCGAGCACGATCAGCGGCACCGTCATCACCCTCGGCGACTCGTGCGGGTGCACTCCCGGCTCCCACCGCTTCTCGCCGAAGAACGTCATCGCCATCATCCGGGTCATGTAGAAGCCGGTGATGCCCGCGCCCAGCAGCGCGCACAGGCCGGCGATCCAGTTCTCGCCGAACGCCGCCTCGATGATCTTGTCCTTGGACCAGAAGCCCGAGAAGCCGGGGAAGCCGATGATCGCCAGGTAGCCCATCGCGAAGGTGAGGAAGGTGACCGGCATCAGCTTGCGCAGGCCGCCGTAGTGGCGCATGTTCACGTCGTCGTCGGTGCCGTGCATGACGGACCCGGCGCCGAGGAACATGTTCGCCTTGAAGAACCCGTGGGTGAGCAGGTGGAAGATCGCGAACGCGTAGCCCGCGACCCCGAGGCCCGAGGCCAGCACCATGTAGCCGATCTGGCTCATCGTGGATCCGGCCAGCGCCTTCTTGATGTCGTCCTTCGCGCAGCCGATGATCGCGCCCATCAGCAGGGTGATCGTGCCGATGACCACCACGCCGGTGCGGGCGTCGGCGGTCAGCGAGAAGATGAAGTTCGACCGGGTGATCAGGTAGACGCCGGCCGTCACCATCGTCGCGGCGTGGATCAGCGCGGAGACCGGCGTGGGGCCCTCCATGGCATCGAGCAGCCACGTCTGCAGCGGGAACAGCGCCGACTTGCCGCACGCGCCCAGGAGCAGGAGCAGGCCGATCGCGGTGAGCGCACCGCTCGAAGCCTGCGCACTGTGCGCCGACACGACGCTGAACGCGGTGGACCCGAACGTGACGAAGACCAAAGCGGTGCCCAGCGAGAGACCGATGTCGCCGACCCGGTTCACCACGAAGGCCTTCTTCGCAGCAGCCGCGGCGGACGGCTTGTACTGCCAGAAGCCGATGAGCAGGTAGGACGCCAGGCCGACGCCCTCCCAGCCCAGGAACAGCCCGACGTAGTCGGAGGCGAGCACGAGCACGAGCATCGCGGCGACGAACAGGTTGAGGTAGGCGAAGAAGCGGCGCCGGCGCGGGTCGTGCGCCATGTAGCCGATCGAGTAGACGTGGATGACCCCGCCGACGCCGGTGATCAGCAACACGAACAGGATCGAGAGCTGGTCGAGCAGCAGGTCGAGGTCGACCCGGTAGCGGCCGGCGGTGAACCAGGTCCAGAGGTGCTGCTGCACGGTCCGGTCGGCGGCGTCACGGCCGGCGAGCGCGACGAACAGCACCACCGCGAGGACGAACGAGAGACCGACCGTCGCACACCCGAGCAGGTGTCCCCACCGGTCGGTACGCCGACCGCCGAGGAGCAGCACCAGGGCGCCGGCCGCCGGGAGGGCGACCACCAGCCACAGCAGCCAGAACACGCCGTCGGCCGGGTGCGGCTGGATCACCGGGGTCACCGCGTGCAGGGGGAGAAGCATCGTCGTCACGTCGTAGGGCCTCTCAGTACTTCAGAAGACTCGCGTCGTCGACCGAGGCCGAGTGACGGGTGCGGAAGATCGTCATGATGATCGCCAGGCCGACCACGACCTCGGCGGCCGCGACGACCATCACGAAGAACGCCGCGATCTGGCCGTCCAGGTTGCCATTCACCCGGGAGAAGGTGATCAGCGCGAGGTTCGAGGCGTTGAGCATCAGCTCCACGCACATGAACGCCACGATCGCGTTGCGGCGCACCAGCACCCCGATCGCGCCGATCGTGAAGAGGATCGCGGACAGGACGAGGAACGGGGTCGCGCCCATCAGCGGTCGCCCCCCTCGACGAAGCGCTCGACGTCGCCGGCGATCTCCGGCGCGTTCTTGACGGTGCCGCGCGCCGCGAGCACCCGGGAGATCGAGCCGGGCGCGGCCGAGCCGTCGGGCAGCAGCGCCGGGGTGTCCACCGCGTTGTGCCGGGCGAAGACGCCCGGTGGCGGCAGCGGTCCGGGGTGCTTGCCGCTGGCGGCGTAGTCGCGCATCCGCTGAGCGGCGAGATCGGCCTGGGTGCGCTTGGGCATCAGGCGCTCGCGGTGCGCGAGCACCATCGCCCCCAGCGCGGCCGTGATGAGCAGGGCGGAGGTCGCCTCGAAGGCGAACACGTAGCGGGTGAACAGGACGCGCGCGATCGCCGGCACGTTGCCGCCGTGGTTCGCCCCGACGAGGCCGGTGACCGTCCCCACCGAGACCTGCGCCACGCCGAGGACCAGCAGCAGACCGAACACCAGGCCGAGCACGCCGGCCCATAGGCGCTGCCCGCGGATGGTCTCGACGAGGGAGTCCGAGGCGTCCACGCCGACGAGCATCATCACGAACAGGAACAGCATGAGGATCGCGCCGGTGTAGACGATGATCTGCACCGCGAACAGGAACGGAGCGTCCTGCACGGCGTAGAGCACGGCCAACGAGAGCATCACGACGGCGAGGAGCAGGGCGCCGTGCACCGCCTTGCGCACGAACAGGATGCCGAGCGCGGCCACGACGAGGATCGGCGCGAGGATCCAGAACGCGATCACCGGGCCACCTTCGTGCTGTCGGTCCCCGACACCGGGTGCAGCGTGCCGCGGTAGTAGTCGCCCTCGTCCTCACCCAGCCGTAGCGGGTGCGGCGGCTGCTCCATGCCCGGCAGCAACGGCGCGAGCAGGTCGCTCTTCTCATAGATCAGGTCGGCGCGGTTGTTGTCGGCCAGCTCGTACTCGTTGGTCATCGTGAGCGCCCGCGTCGGGCACGCCTCGATGCACAGCCCGCACAGGATGCAGCGCAGGTAGTTGATCTGGTAGACGCGGCCGTACCGCTCGCCGGGAGAGAAGCGTTCCTGATCGGTGTTCGAGGCGCCCTCGACGTAGATCGCGTCGGCCGGACACGCCCACGCACAGAGCTCGCAGCCGACGCACTTCTCCAGCCCGTCGGGCCAGCGGTTGAGCTGGTGGCGCCCGTGGAAGCGCGGCGCCGTCGGCTCCTTCTCGAAGGGGTACTGCTCGGTGACCACCTTGCGGAACATCGTCCGGAAGGTGACTCCGAACCCGGCGACCGGGTCCCAGAACTGCTCCTTGAGGGTGGGCATCAGCGCTGCCTCTCCATCGGGTCCTCCATGAGGCTGGCGGCTGGGCCGGCGACGGCCGGGCCGGGCATCGGTGGGACGGGGTAGCCGCCGGCGAAGGCGTCCTGGGGTCGTCCGTCCTCGACGGCGAGGTCGGCTCCGGCGGCCGCGCGACGCTCGCGCGCGCGCTCGGAGCGGTCGTCGAGCACGCCCAGTCCGATCACGACGACGGCCAGCACCACGATGGCGACGTACAGCCAGGAGCGGTCGAAGCCGCCGTGGTTGCTGGCGGCCCGGATGCCGGCGACGGCGAGGATCCAGACCAACGCGATCGGGATCAGCCGCTTCCACCCGAAGGCCATGAACTGGTCGTAGCGCAGCCGGGGCAGCGATCCGCGCAGCCAGATGAAGAAGAAGATGAAGGCGAGCACCTTGCCGAAGAACCACAGCAGCGGCCAGTAGCCCTGGTTGGCCCCGGCCCACACGGTGTCGATCCAGAACGGGGCGTGCCAGCCGCCGAGGAACAGCGTGGTGGCGAGCGCCGAGACCGTCGCCATGTTGATGTACTCGGCGAGGAAGAACAGCGCGAACTTCAACGAGCTGTACTCGGTGTGGAAGCCGCCGACCAGCTCGCCCTCGGCCTCCGGGAGGTCGAACGGTGCCCGGTTGGTCTCCCCGACCATCGCGATCACGTAGATGACGAACGACGGCAGCAGGATGATGCCGAACCAGGTGTGGTCCTGAGCGGCGACGATCTCCGAGGTCGACATCGAGCCGGCGTAGAGGAACACCGCGACGAGCGCCAGCCCCATGGCGACCTCGTAGGAGATCATCTGGGCGCTGGAGCGCAGGCCGCCGAGCAGGGAGTACGTCGACCCCGAGGACCAGCCGCCGAGGACGATGCCGTAGATCCCGATCGAGGCGATCGCCATCACGAACAGCACGGCCACGGGCATGTCGGTGAGCTGCAAGGGCGTCCGGTGCCCGAAGAACGACACCACCGGACCGAACGGGATCACCGCGAAGGTGAGGAACGCCGGGACCGCGGCGATCACCGGCGCGAGCACGAAGACGACGGTGTCCGCCGACTTCGGGATGATGTCCTCCTTCAGGGCGAGCTTCACGCCGTCGGCGAGGCTCTGCAGCAGCCCGAAGGGGCCGTGCACGTTGGGACCGATCCGGTGCTGCATCCGCGCCACGACGCGCCGCTCCCACCAGATGTTGAACAGGGTCAGCAGCACGAGCACGAGGAAGATCAGCACCGCCTTGACGATGATGATCCACACCGGGTCGTGGCCGAAGGCGCCGAGGCCCGGGCCGGCGACGAGCGGCGTCATGACAGCATCTCCCGGCTCGCGACGGACAGCGACACCGCGCACCCCGCGGGACCCACAAGACGGCGGACGGGGTTGTCGGGGGACGACGCCGGCGCCCACACCGTGTCGTCGGCGAGGTCGTCGGCGACCGCCACCGGCAGTGTCGTCGACCCGAGCGGGCCGCTGAGCGTCACCACGTCACCCTCCTGGAGTCCGAGACCCTCGAGCACGCCTGGCGGCACCATCAGGACCGGCGGACGCGCGGTCGCGCGCAGCGCCTCGTCGCCGTCCTGCATGCGGCCGTCGTCGATCAGCTGCTTCCAGGAGGCCAGGACCAGGCCTCGGGAGGGCACGGGCGCCGGCGGTCCGGACGAGGCCGACCCGGCGCTGCCGGTGTCGCGCGCACCTGACCACGGGCCGAGCCGCACCATCTCGGCACGGGCGTCCTCGACGGTGCGCAGCCCCAGCGGGCGCCCGAGCTCGTCGGCGATGCCCGCCAATACGCGCAGGTCGGGCAGCGCATGCGGCTTGTCGAGCGCGGCCACGAAGGGGCGGAGCCGCCCCTCCCAGGTGACGAAGGAGCCGCTCTTCTCCGCCACTGCCGCGACCGGGAAGACCACGTCGGCCCGCTCCGTCACCGCAGAGGCGCGCAGCTCCAGGGACACCACGAACGCCTTCTCCAACGCCACCAGGGCCAGCGCCGGGTCCGCGAGGTCGGCCGGCTCGACCCCGCCGACCACGAGGGATCCGACCTCGCCCGAGGCGGCCCCGCGGATGATGGCGTCGAGATCGCGTCCCTCGTGTCCCGGGAGCGCATCGACGTCCCAGGCGCGCGCCAGATCCTCGCGGGCCGCCGCATCGGCGACGGGACGTCCGCCCGGCAGCAGATTCGGAAGCAGCCCCGCCTCGACCGCCCCGCGGTCGCCGGCGCGCCGTGGCACCCAGGCCCACCGCGCGCCGGTCGTGGCACAGAGGTCGACGACGGTGTCGAGGAGGCCCGGGACGAGCGCGGCCCGCTC
>JBQCCW010000067.1:0-53435 GCA_051961835.1 Marmoricola sp.
TGCGGTCTGCTGGGTGCGCACCAGCACCGAGACGAACACGGCGTCGATGTCGCGGTCGGCGAGCACGGTGGCGGCGGCTTCCGCCTGGGCCTGCCCGAGCGGGGTCAGGTCCTCCCCGGGGGCGGCGGTGTCCAGCTCGCCGGACACGTTCGCGTGCGTCTCGCCGTGGCGCAGCAGCAGGAGCCTCACTGGTCGTCCGTCCCCTCAGAAGCGCGGTCGGGCAGGCGCCAGGCAGCGGCGTTGTTGTCGAAGGCCGGCAGGCCGCGGGTCTGCCGGACGAAGCCCCACACCAGCGGCCCCAGCAGCAGCATCCCGGCGCCGATGATGCCGACCCACTCCGGCGGGAGCCCGAGCATCTTCAGCCCCGTGAGGGTCAGCACGATGACGATGCCTCGACGGATCACCGACTGCGACACCCAACTCGCCATCCGGGCCCCGAGGAAGGTGCCCGGCGTCCCGCCCAGGATCAGCGGGATCAGCACCGCCCAGGTGACGCCCTCGGTGACGACGTGACCCACCGCGGCCGACAGCACCAGCGGCACGGCCTGGAGCAGGTCGGTGCCGACGAGGCGTACGGCGGACAGCGTCGGATAGAGCAGCAGCAGGGCGACCATGATGAGCGAACCCGATCCCACGCTGGTGATGCCGACGAGAAGGCCGCCGACCGCGCCGACGAGCAGCGTCGGGATCGGCCGGATCGTCGGCGCCTCGTCGCGCAGCTCGTTGCCGCCGGTGACGTAGCGCAGCTGGATGTACATGCGCGTGCCGTAGCTCGCGGCCGCCAGCAGCAGCGCGGCCCCGATCGCGTAGGTGAGGAAGGTTGTCTGCGCGGCCTTGTCGCCGACCGCCTTGATGATGAAGCCGCCGGCGAAGGCGAACGGGACCGAGCCGGTGATCAGCAGTCCGGCGAGCTTGAGGTTGGGGGAGCCGTGCCGCCAGTGCACCGCTGCACCCACCGACTTGTTCACGCTGGCGGCGACGAGGTCGTTGGCCACGGCGGCAGCCGGGTTGATGCCGAGGAAGATCAGCGCCGGCGTCATCAGCGCCCCACCGCCCATGCCGGTGAGTCCGACGACGATGCCGACGCCGAAGCTGACGACAAGGACGCTCAGCGCGTCGGTGGTGAGCAGCTCGTGCACCTCAGAGCACTCCGTCCGGCAGGGCGGCCACCACGTCGGCCAGCGCGTCCTGGATCGACCGCCCGGTGGTGTCGACCACGACGGCCGCGTCCTCGGGCTCCTCATAGGGGCTGGAGATGCCGGTGAAGTCGGCGATCTCCCCGGCCCGCGCCTTGGCGTAGAGGCCCTTGCGGTCGCGGCGCTCGCACTCCTCCAGCGGCGTCGCGACGTGGATCAGCACGAACTCGCCTCCGGCGTCCTCGACCAGCTCCCGGACCGCGCGCCGCGTCGCGTCGAACGGCGCGATCGGCGAGCAGCTGGCCACGCCGCCGTGACGCGCGATCTCCGCCGCCACCCACCCGATCCGGCGGATGTTGGTCTCGCGGTCCTCCCGGGAGAACGTCAGGCCGGCGCTGAGGTGACGGCGGACGACGTCGCCGTCGAGGCTGGTGATCGTGCGGCTGCCGTGCTCGAGGACCTGGTCCTGCAGCGCCCGGGCCAGCGTCGACTTCCCGCTGCCCGAGAGGCCGGTGAAGAACACGACGACACCACGCTCGCCGGGCTGGTCGTGCTCCACGATCTCGGACAGCGCGGACGCCGGCTCGCCGCCGGAGATCTCGTCGTAGACCTCCCCGACGGCGTAGTTGCCGATCACCTGCGCCCGCAGCTGCGCATCGAGACGGCCGCCGTCGTGTACCGGCAGCGGCACCGCGACGACATGGGCATCCCCGAGCAGGTCGGCGGCGCGCAGGGCCACGCGGAGCAGGCCGACCGGGGTGAGGCCCTGCGGGGTGCCGACGCCGCAGAGGGCGAGGAGCACGACTGGGCGTCCGTCGCGGGCTGCGGTGATCGCGTCGAGGTCGGCCTGGCTCGGTGCCCGGTTGAGCGGGACGACGAGGGAGCCGTGATGACGTTCCCGCACCTGGGCGGGGGAGAGGTGCAGTCGTCGGAACGGGCCGTACGCCGCATGACCCAGCGCCACCAGCGTGCCGTCGTCGTTGCGCCGGGCCAGCGGGAGCCCTTCGGGGTCGACCAGCTCGAGGTCCCCGGCGGGCGCGTCGAGCGGGATGTCTTCGTCGAAGCGGTCGCGGGGAGCGTAGGCGGCGGCCAGGAGGAGCTCGAGGTCGTCGAGTTCGCGTGCGGTCGGGCAGTGCTGGGGAAGAGGCACGGGGGCATCCTTCCATCAGGGCAGCGTCGCGCGGATCTCGCCCACGACCGCCGGGCCGCCGTGGAGGAGGTGCTGCCCGGTACGCCGTACCGCGGCCGTGTCGACGCCCTCGCCGGTGTCCCAGCCGAGGCGGGTCAGCACGGCGGCGAGCACGACGGGCCACGCCCGCATGGCCCCGTCGTCGATCTTCAGCGCCACCGCCCGGCCGTCGGGGAACGCCCCCACGTAGCAGGACTCCGCGCCCATCTTGCCGATCATCCCCGGAACGGCGCGGAGCAACGTGAGCTCGGGACGATGCGTGCCGGAGACGTACTCGGGATGACGGCGGATCGCCTCGGCGATGCGGTGCCGTGGGCCGTCGATAGCCGTGGCGAGGCCGGCGAAGGCGCGGGCGAGGCCGGTCAGCGAGCTGGACAGCAACGGGGCGCCGCATCCGTCCACGGCGGCATGCGCGACCCGCTCTCCGGTGGCATCCTCGAACGCCGCGTGAATGGCCCGTTGCAGGGGGTGCTCGGGCGCCAGATAGCTCGCGATCGGCCAGTCGTTGACCACGCAGGTCGCCAGCATCGCGGCGTGCTTGCCCGAGCAGTTCATCAGCACGGGCTCCTTGACGCCGCCGGCGCGCAGGTGGTCGTCGCGCACGATCTCGTCGAGGGGGAAGTCGGGCGGCGTCTGCAGCGCCGTCTCGTCGAGGCCGGCGCCGGCGAGGATCCGGCGTACGCCGGCGACGTGGAACGCCTCTCCGGAGTGCGAGGCGGAGGCGAGCGCCAGCAGGTCCGGGGGCAGCTCGAGGCCGGCGTTCAGCATGCCGAGCGCCTGCAGCGGCTTGTTGCAGGAGCGGGGCAGGACCGGCGCCGTCGCGTCGCCGGCGGCGTACGCCGTGCTTCCGTCGGGCTCGAGCGCCACCACCGAGCCGTGATGGTGGCCCTCGACGAAGTCGTTGCGGACGATCTCGGCGAGCACGGAAAGCATGACCCAGACGCTAGTCGGCAAGCCGGTCGGGCAGGACCGGCAGGCGCCCCCGGGCGGCGGCGTGGTGTGCGTCGGCCGCGTCGAAGAGAGCGATCGGCAGACTCGCGGCGTGAATGATCACTCGCGCCACTCGGCAGGTTTGCATGCAGCCCTGTTAGCACAGCCCACGGCGAGAAAGACGCTGCGAGCAGGGCTGCTGTGACTCGGTTCACCCGCGGAAGGTCTTGATGTTGCTTGCAATAGTTAGCAACATGGGGGTGTGGCCGAGAAGTCCCGGGTCGGGAAGACCGTCGGGTCGCTGGGGAACTACCTCCGCGACCAGCGGGTGGCGGCGCAGCTCTCGCTGCGTCAGCTGGCCGAGCAGACCGGCGTGTCGAATCCGTACCTGAGCCAGATCGAGCGCGGCCTCCGCAGGCCGTCCGCCGAGGTGCTGCAGCAGATCGCCAAGGCGCTGCGGATCTCCGCCGAGCAGCTGTACGTCCAAGCGGGGATCCTCTCCGCCGACGACGGTCCGGCTCGCTCCGTGGAGCTCGCCGTGCTGGCCGACCCGGTGCTCACCGAACGACAGAAGCAGGCCCTGCTGGACGTCTACCAGTCCTTCCGGGCCGTCTCGACCACAGACACCTCCGGCTCGCGTGGGCCGGACACCCCACCCGAAGAGGAGTGAACATGAGCAAGACGACGTCCCGCGTCGACCAGTTCCGCACCGAGGCAGTCAAGCCGCTGTACGCCGCCGCCGGCGCCACCGAGCTCGCCGTCGACCTGGCCCGCGGCTACGCCAACGAGGCACAGCAGAAGGCGCAGAAGAGCGCTCAGGAGCGGCTCTCCGCCGTCCAGGCTCGCGTCTCCTCGGTGCAGCGCGACCCCAAGGTGCTGCAGAACCAGGTGCGCGACGCCCAGAACCGGTTCGAGTCCCGGCTCGCCGAGCTGCAGAAGGACGCTCGTGACTTCCCCGGCCGCGTCCAGGGTCAGCTCGCCGAGGCGCTCGACGAGCTCGTGAGCACGTACGCCGACCTCGCCGACCGCGGTGAGAAGTTCGTGGCCGCGCTGCGCAAGGACGGCGTCAAGGCCGTCACCGCAGTGAAGAAGGCACCGTCGCAGTCGACGACCCTGCGCCGCGAGCGTGCCGTCGTGGCGAGCAAGACCGCCAAGCCCGCCACCCGCAAGCCCGCCGCGAAGAAGCCGGCGGCGAAGAAGACCACCGGGACGACGACGGCCACGAAGACGACGGCCACGAAGACCACGACCGCCTGACGTCGCGGCTGTCCGCTCCGGCAGGCTGGGTCATCGGCGCTCCTCGTGTCGACGGGGCGCTGATGGCCTAGCCTGTTCGCCGTGTGGGTCTTCGAGTTCGAGGGCGACGTCATCCTCGCGTTGTTCCTCCTCATGGCGGCGATGGAGCTGTTCGCGCTCGTCGACGCGCTCATCCGTCCCGCCGCTGCCTACGCCGCTGCCGGCAAGCTGAGCAAGGCGGGCTGGCTGGTCATCCTCGTGCTCTCATTGCTCACCTGCCTCGCGATCCGCTCCCCGATGAACATCCTCGGGCTCCTGGGCGCCGTGGCAGCTGGGGTATATCTGGCCGACGTCCGCCCTGCGTTGGCCTCGATCAGGCGCCGCTGAGCCGGGATGACCGCGATCGTCGGCGCGCGCCCGGAGGTCGACGGCGCCCGGCGTACGCATCTGCAGCGCCGGCTCGTCCAGTTGCTCGGAGTCGTCTTCGTCGCTGACATCGTGCTGCTCCTCGCAGCGTCGATCGCAGCGTGGACGCTCCGAGCAGCGCTCGACGAACGCTTCGCCGATCCCCTGCAACCGGGGCGGTTGCAGCCGTCGATCGGCCCTGGGCTGGTGCTCTTGTGGGCGCTCGTCCTGGTCGCCAGCGGCGCGTACGACCCGCGGGAGTTCGGCGCGCGCTTCGAGGACTTCCGCCGGATCGTGCTGGCGGGGGTGATCGCGCTGGGACTCGTCGGTTTCCTGGCCTTCGTCACGCACAGCCTCCTGTCTCGGGGCTACGTGCTGCTCTTCTTCGGCATCGGCGTCCCAGCGCTGCTCCTTCTCAGGTACGCCGAGCGGAAGGCACTCCATCTGGCGCGTCGTCGTGGGCGCCTCGTCAATCGCATGATCGCCGTCGGGTCGGTGGCCGCCGTCGCCGAGCTCGAGGCGGTGTTGCAGCGGGCCCCGTGGACCGGGTACCGGCTCCTGGGAAGGGTGGGGCCCATGCCCGAAGACGGTGCGGGCCTGCCGGTGCTCGGCTCCGTCGAGGAGCTTCCTGCCCTGATCACTGCGCACGGCGCCGACAGCATCCTGGTCGCCGGAGGGACTTACGGCTCGTCCGCCGAGCTGCGTCGCCTGGGCTGGGCGCTCGAAGGGCTCGACGTCGACATGCTGGTGGTCCCCTCCCTCACCGACGTCGCCGGTCCCCGGGTGCACTTCACCCACGTCGCGGGTCTTCCCTTGGTGCACGTGCGCGAGCCCCAGGTGAGCGAGGCGATGGGCGTCGTCAAGCGGCTCTTCGACATCGTGGTCAGCGTCCTGCTGCTGATCGTCATCGCGCCGGTCATGGTGCTCGTGGCCATCGGCGTCAAGCTGCAGGACGGTGGCCCCGTGTTGTACCGGCAGCGTCGCGTCGGGCACGACCAGGCAGCGTTCGGCATGCTGAAGTTCCGCTCGATGGTCGTGGGTGCCGACCAGGTCCGCGACGAGCTGGAGAGCGCCAACGAGGCGGCGGGAGTGCTCTTCAAGATCCGCGACGACCCCCGGGTCACGCGCTTCGGCGCCTTCTTGCGGAAGTACTCACTCGACGAGCTGCCGCAGATCTTCAACGTGCTGTCGGGCGAGATGAGCCTCGTGGGGCCGCGCCCCCCGCTCCCCGCCGAGGTGGACCGCTACGACGCGGACGTGCACCGGCGGCTGCTGGTGCGGCCCGGGATGACCGGCCTGTGGCAGGTCTCGGGGCGCTCGGACCTCTCCTGGGAGGAGTCGGTGCGGCTCGACCTGTACTACGTCGACAACTGGTCGCTCACCGGCGACCTGGTGATCCTGCTCAAGACCGTGCGGGCGGTGCTCGGCAACACCGGTGCCTACTGAGCCAGCGCTTCCAGCCGAGGTGGGTGGGCAGTGGTAAGCCTGAGCCATGACGATCTCGGCGTGCTGCTCGTTCCTGCCCGGCTACCTGCTCCAGAAGCTCGCCGACGCCGAGGACCGTGGCCTCGCCGATGTGGGACGCCGCACGCGCCTGCTCGACGAGCAGCTGCGCTCGCGTCGCGCCGTGGTGACTGCCCGAGCCGATCTGGCCCCGGCCCAAGCAGACGCGTGGGACGTGTACACCGCCGACAACGGGGCGAAGCTGCCCGGCACGCTGGTGCGCGCAGCGGGCAGCGCGGATTCCGGTGATGCAGCGGCCGACGAGGCAGCGGCGGGTGTCGGGCAGACCCTCGCGTTGCTCGCCGACCTCGGCCGCTCGTCGTACGACGGGAAGGGCGCGACGGTCATCGCCACCGTGCACTACGAGCGCGACTACGACAACGCCTTCTGGGACGGCACCCAACTGGTCTGCGGCGACGGTGACGGGAGGGTGTTCGGCCGCTTCACCCGGCCGATCGACGTACTGGGCCACGAACTGTTCCACGCCGTCACGCAGTACACGGCGAACTTCACCTACTCGGGTCAGCCCGGAGCGCTCAACGAGTCGATCTCCGACTGCTTCGGCAGCTGTGTGAAGCAGCGGGTGCTCGGTCAGGACGCGGCGTCGGCCGACTGGCTCATCGGCGAGGGCATCTTCGCACCCGGCGTCCGCGGGACCGCGCTGCGGTCGATGGAGGCGCCCGGCACGGCCTACGACGATCCTGCGCTCGGCAGGGACCCCCAGGTCGCGACGATGGCCGACTACGTCTCGACGACCGACGACAACGGCGGGGTCCATGTGAACTCCGGCATCCCCAACAAGGCGTTCTACCTCGCCGCCACCGGCATCGGGGGAGTCGCCTGGGAAGGCGCGGGACGGATCTGGTTCGCCGCCCTCACCTCCGGCATCAGGGCCGACGCGGAGTTCGCCGACTTCGCCCAGGCCACGATCGCGGCGGCGGGCGCGCACGCGGAGGTCGTCGCCGACGCGTGGCGGCAGGTGGGCGTGCTGGCGCAGGCCGCGACACCGAGCGGACCGGTGAGCGTCCCCGTTCCCGCCCGGACGCTCACCGTCCGCCGCAGCGGCGGCTTCGCGGGCACCAGCAGGGAGGCGACCCTCGACCTCGCCGCCGGTGACGAGCGCGCCGTGGAGGCGTGCGCCCTGCTCGACCGGGTCGACGTGGCGGCCCTGCCCTGTGACGGCGTCGCCCGGGACCAGTTCGTCTACAGCTTCCACTGGGACGGGGCGGTCGCCGAGGTCGGCGAGCCGGCGCTCACCCCCGAGCTGCGGCGGCTGGTGTCCCTCACGTTCGGGTGAGCCGTTAGGTTGCGCCCATGCCCGTGGACCCCCAGCTCGAAGGCCTGCTCACCCTCGTCGCGGCGGGGACGCCCATGCACGAGTCGACGCCGCAGCAGGCCCGCGCGGGCTTCCGCACCCTCACGGTGGACATGCGGCCCGCGGAGGCGGTCGTCCCGGTCGGCTCGGTCGAGGACACGACGGTGGCCGGTGCCGCAGGCCAGCTCGACGCCCGCATCTACCGCCCGAGCGCGCCGGGCCCGGCGCCGACGGTGATGCTCTTCCACGGTGGAGGGTTCGTCATCGGTGACCTCGACACCCACGACAACATGGCGCGGCTCCTCTGTCGCGGCACCGGCGCGGTGGTGGTCTCCGTCGACTACCGGTTGGCGCCCGAGCACCCCTTCCCCGCGGCCGCGCTCGACGCCATCGCCGCCACCCGCGACGTGCACCGCCGGCTCGCATCCTTCGGCGGCACCGAGGTGCTGGCTGTGGCAGGCGACAGTGCGGGGGGCAACCTGTCCGCCGTCGCGGCCCAGCAGGTGCCCGAGGTGCGGGCGCAGTTCCTGATCTACCCCGCCACCGACATGAGCGCCGAGTGGCCCTCCCGACAGGAGAACGCAGCCGGCTACTTCCTCGACCTGCCCACGATGCTGTGGTTCGGGGGCCAGTACGTCCCCGACGGCGCGAACCTCGAGGACCCGCTGCTGTCCCCGATCAAGGGCCGCCTGGACGGGGTGGCGCCGGCGGTCGTGGTGACCGCCGAGCTCGACCCGTTGCGCGACGAGGGCAACGCCTACGCCGACCGGCTCGCGGCGGCCGGCGTACGGGTGGAGCAGCGGACCTACCCGGGGATGATCCACGGGTTCTTCGACATGGGGCCCTGGTCGACGGGCGCCCAGGCCGCGATCGACGACGCCGTCGCTCTCTTCGCGGGCCTGCTGAGGAGCCTGCCGCCGAGCTGAGAGCCGCTCAGCTCTCGGACGTCTCGCCCTCGCGCTCGGCGACGATGCCCTGCGCGATCTCCCGGAGCTTGACGTTCGCCTCCTGGGAGAGCCGGGTCAGCACCGCGAACGCCCGGGCCTCGCCCAGCTTGTAGCGCTCCATCACCATCCCCACGGCCTGCCCGATCACCTGCCGCGTCTGGATGGCCTGCTGCAGGTTGTCCACGTGCCGCGCGTACTCCAGGGCGATCGCCGCCTGATGCGCGAACAGCTCGGCGAGCGCCTCGAGATCCTGGAAGGACCCGACACTGCGGGAGTAGAGGTTGAGCGCGCCGTGCGAGCCCTTCGCATCGAAGAGCCGTACGCCGGCCTGCGACTGGATGCCGTGTGCGTTGGCCACCTCCGCGTACCGGGGGAACCGCGGGTCTGCCGCCAAGTGCGGCGACGCGACGTGGACGCTGTCGGTCGCTGCGTCGTAGCAGGGACCTTCCTGCAGGCCGTACTGCGCGTGGTCCACCTCGAGCAGGGCCTCGTCGGTCGGCGCGAACGTCTCCAGCCGCCCGTCGGGGTGCCGCACGGTGATGCTCGCCATCTGCACCTCCGGCAGCACCTGCACGGCTGCGGCGGTGATGTTGGCCAGCGTCTGGTCGAGCCCCGCCGGTCCGAGGGACTGCGCCGTCCGGCGCGCTGCGTCGAGCAGCCGCTCCGCGTCCTGGGTCATCGGGCCAACCTACGCGCTCACCCGCGGCGGGCGCGGGCGGCGGCCTTCGCCCGCTCGTGCTGGTCCAGGTGGACCTTGCGGATGCGGACCGCGTCGGGGGTGACCTCGACGCACTCGTCCTCCCGGCAGAACTCCAGGCACTGCTCGAGGCTGAGCTTCTTCGGGGGGATGAGCTTCTCGAAGTTGTCGGAGGTCGAGGAGCGGACGTTGGTCTGCTGCTTCTCCTTCGTGATGTTGACGTCCATGTCGTCGGCGCGGGAGTTCTCCCCGACGATCATGCCCTCGTAGACCTCGGTGGTCGGCTCGACGAACAGCACCCCCCGCTCCTGCAGGTTCGTCATCGCGTACGCCGTGGCGGCGCCCGCCCGGTCCGCGACGAGCGAGCCCTGCGAGCGTGACCGGATCTCGCCGGCCCAGGGCTCGTAGCCCTCGGAGATGTGGTGCGCGATGCCGGTGCCGCGCGTGGTGGTGAGGAACTCCGTGCGGAAGCCGATCAGGCCGCGGGAGGGGACCAGGAACTCCATCCGCACCCAGCCGGTGCCATGGTTCGTCATCTGCTCCATCCGGCCCTTGCGGACCGCCAGCAGCTGCGTGATGGCGCCCAGGTGCTCCTCCGGAGCGTCGATCGTCAGGCGCTCGGTGGGCTCGTAGACCTTGCCGTCGATCTCCTTGGTGACCACCTGCGGCTTGCCGACGGTGAGCTCGAAGCCCTCGCGGCGCATCTGCTCGACGAGGATCGCCAGCGCGAGCTCGCCGCGGCCCTGCACCTCCCAGGCGTCCGGCCGCTCGGTGGGCAACACCTTGAGGGACACGTTGCCGACGAGCTCGCTGTCGAGGCGGTCCTTGACCAACCGCGCGGTGACCTTGGTGTTCTTCGTCGGACCGCGGCCGGCCAGCGGTGAGGTGTTGGTGCCGATCGTCATCGAGATCGCCGGCTCGTCGACGTGGATCAGTGGCAGCGCGACCGGGTTCTCGGGGTCGGCGAGCGTCTCCCCGATGGTGATGTCGGGGATCCCCGCCACGGCGACGATGTCGCCGGGGCCGGCCTGCTCGCCGGGCTTGCGCTCGAGACCCTCGGTGACGAGGAGCTCGGTGATCTTGACGTTCTTCACCGTGCCGTCGCGACGCATCCAGGCGACCTGCTGGCCCTTGCGCAGGGTGCCCTCGTGGATCCGAAGCAGGGCGAGCCGGCCGAGGAACGGACTGGCGTCGAGGTTCGTGACGTGCGCCTGCAGGGGGGCGCCGTCGGTGTACGTGGGCGCCGGGATCGTCTCCAGGATCGTCTTGAACAGCGGCTCGAGGTTGTCCCCCTCGGGCATCGAGGCGTTCTCCGGCTGCTTCAGGGAGGCGATGCCGGCGCGGCCGGAGGCGTACACGACCGGGAAGTCCAGAGCGTCCTGACTGTGCGACTCGTCGAGCAGGTCCATGAACAGCTCGTAGGTCTCGTCCACCACCTCGGAGATCCGTGCGTCGCCGCGGTCGGTCTTGTTGACCACGAGGATCACCGGCATGTCGGCGTTGAGCGCCTTGCGCAGCACGAACCGGGTCTGGGGGAGCGGGCCCTCGGAGGCGTCGACGAGCAAGACGATTCCGTCCACCATCGACAGGCCCCGCTCGACCTCGCCACCGAAGTCGGCGTGGCCCGGGGTGTCGATGATGTTGATGGTCATCGGCTTGCCCTCGGCTGCCGGACCGGCGTAGTGCACGGCGGTGTTCTTCGCGAGGATCGTGATGCCCTTCTCGCGCTCGAGCTCGCCGGTGTCCATCGCCCGCTCGGCGACGCTCTCGGCCTCGTGCTCGGTGAACGCGCCCGCCTGGCGGAGCATGGCGTCGACCAGCGTGGTCTTCCCGTGGTCGACGTGGGCGACGATCGCCACATTGCGAAGGTCGGAGCGGGACTGGGCAGGCATGGGAGACTTTCCGGCAGACGACGAAGGATGGAGAAGATCGAGACGATGGCGTCAGAGAGGACGCGCGACGATCCTACCTTCCGGGTGCTTTTCGTCTGCATCGGCAACATCTGCCGCTCCCCGTCGGGCGAGCGCCTGCTGCGCCGCCGGCTCCCCGCCGACCGCTTCGTCGTCGAGAGCGCCGGCGTGAACGGCCTGGAGGGTCAGCCGATGGCCGCCCGCGCCGCGGCGGAGCTGGAGGCGCTCGGCATCGACACCGGCGGCTTCGTCGCTCGCCGGCTCACCGACCCGATGGTGCGGGCGGCGGACCTGGTCCTCGCCGCCACCGGCGACATCCGCTCCCGATTGCTCGCCGACACTCCCTCGGCGCTGCGACGCTCCTTCACCGTGCGGGAGTTCGCGGCGCTGCTGGACGCCGTCGAGCCGGCCGACGGAAACGAGGCCACCGCGCTGCGAGACCTGGTCGCTCGGGCTGCCGCGGCGCGGTCGCGTGTCCGGCTCGAGGACCCCGACATCCCCGACCCCTATCGGCGCTCGGCCGAGGCGTACGCGGTGGCGGCGCGCCTTATGGCCGAGGCGGTCGACCGGATCGCCGCCGGGCTGGGGGCGTGAGCGCCGCCGCGCAGCCCCCGAAGATCGGACCCCGGTGCAGCTTGTGCTGCGCCGCCTGGGCGACCGGGCGCACCACCATCTCGTCGATGTTCACGTGCGCCGGGAGCGAGCTGACCCAGCGGATCGTCTCGGCGATGTCCTCGGCCCGCAGCGGCCGATCCACGTCGGCGTACACGGCGTCGGCCTTCGCCTGATCGCCGCCGAAGCGCACCACCGAGAACTCCTCGGTGTGCACCATGCCGGGAGCGATCTCGGTGACCCGCACCGGCTGGCCGTTGAGCTCGAGGCGCAGGGTCTCGCTGATCACGCGGGTCGCGTGCTTGGCGGCGGTGTAGCCGCCCCCGCCCTCGTAGGCCACCCGACCGGCGGTCGAGCCGAGGTTGACGATGAGCCCGTGACCGGTGGCACGCAGCGCCGGCAGCAGCGCCCGCGTCACGCGGACGAGGCCGAGCACATTGACGTCCCACATGCGTTGCCACGCCTCGAGGTCGGCCTCGGCGACCGAGGTCGCCCCGAACGCTCCGCCGGCATTGTTGACCAGGAGGTCGAGCGATCCACCGACCGCCTCCGCGAGGCCGCGCACCGACGCGTCGTCGGTGACGTCGCAGGCGACCGCGGTGCCGCCGATCTCCTCGGCCAGCGCCTCGATCCGGTCGGTACGCCGAGCGGCGGCGACGACGTGGAAGCCTTCGGCCGCCAGGGCGCGCGCCGTGGCGGCGCCGATGCCGCTGCTGGCGCCGGTCACGACGGCACGGGGTCGACGGTCCTCGGGGTCAGGGGTCGGCATGACCGCGAGGGTAGCGCTGGGGGAATGCGCGATGATCGGGAGAGGTTGTGGCGACGTCCCTGCGATGACGTGAGGCGGAAGCGAGGTGCAGGTGTCCGGTCAGCAGCGCCCTGTCCGCCGGGTGGCGATGCTGAGCCTGCACACCTCCCCGCTCGACCAGCCCGGCACCGGGGACGCCGGCGGCATGAACGTCTACGTCACCGAGGTCGCCCGCCAGCTCGCCGAGCGCGGGATCGAGGTCGACATCTTCACCCGCGCCACGTCGAGTCAGCTGCCGCCGGTGGCGTCGCTCGCGCCCGGCATCGTCGTGCGCCACATCGTCGCCGGGCCGTTCGAGGGCCTGACGAAGGCCGAGCTGCCCGGACAGCTGTGCGTCTTCGCGCGAGAGGTGCTGCGCACCGAGGCGGCCTTCGACCCCGGTCACTACGACGTGGTGCACAGCCACTACTGGCTGTCGGGGCAGGTGGGCGCGCTCGCCCGGGACCGCTGGGGGGTGCCGCTCGTGCACTCCATGCACACGATGGCGAAGGTGAAGAACGCGTTGCTCGCTGCCGGTGACACCCCGGAGCCCGCGGCGCGGATCATCGGCGAGGAACAGGTCGTCGCCGCCGCCGACATGCTCATCGCCAACACCGTCGACGAGGCCAAGGACCTGATCAACTGCTACGACGCCGACCCCGGTCGCGTCGAGGTCGTCCACCCCGGCGTCGACCTGGCCGCGTTCCGCCCGGTGCCCCGCGCGTCCGCGCGGGCGCACCTCGGCCTGCCGGACGATGCCGACGTGCTGCTGTTCGTCGGGCGCATCCAGCCCCTCAAGGCCCCCGACGTCCTGTTGCGCGCTGCTGCGGAGATGCTCAGGCGGCAGCCGGAGCGGCGGGCGCGTCTGGTCGTCGCCGTGGTCGGCGGGCCGTCGGGGACGGGACTCGAGCACCCCGAGGCGCTGTCGGACCTCGCCGCCGACCTCGGCATCGCCGACGTGGTGCGGTTCGTGCCGCCGGTGGGGCGCGCCGAGCTGGTCGACTGGTACGCCGCCGCGTCGGTGGTGTGCGTGCCGTCGTACAACGAGTCCTTCGGGCTGGTCGCCGTCGAGGCCCAGGCCGTGGGGACGCCCGTGGTGGCGGCCGCGGTGGGTGGTCTGCCCACCGTGGTCGGGGACGGCCGCAGCGGTCGGCTCGTCGAGGGGCACGACCCGGCGGACTGGGCCACCGCGATCACGGCGCAGCTGGACCACCCGGAGCCCGAGCAGGTCCGCGCGGCGGCGCTCGCCCGGGCAGCGGGCTTCAGCTGGAGCAGGACCGCCGAGGCCACGCTGGCCGTCTACGAGCGCGCAGGGGAGCTGATGTGTCGATGAGTGCAGCCGCCCACCAGGAGCTGGTCGAGCTGGTGCGTCGCACGCTGACCGACGGGGAGATCGAGTTCACCGAGCCGACCCCGTCCTCGAGCTCGGAGAGCACCGCCGTCTTCGACGTCGTCCTGCCCGGGGAGCGCAAGCTGCAGACCCCGGTCCGTCTCGAGGTGGGCCCGCACGCACTGGCGGTGCACGCGTTCGTGTGCCGCCGCCCGGACGAGAACGTCGAGGGCGTCTACCGCTGGCTCCTCGAGCGCAACATGAAGCTCTTCGGGGTGGCGTTCGCCCTGGATGCGGTCGGCGACGTCTACCTCGACGGCCGCCTTCCGCTGGCGGTGGTGAGCAGCGAGGAGATCGACCGGCTCCTCGGCGCCGTGCTCACCTACGCCGACGAGTCGTTCAACCCGATCCTCGAGCTCGGGTTCGCCTCCTCCATCCGCAAGGAGTGGGAGTGGCGGCTGGCGCGTGGTGAGTCCACCCGCAACCTGGAGGCTTTCCAGGCGCTGCGACCGGGTACGCCCTCGGCATGACCGACGCACATCCCGAGCCGAACGACGAGGCCGGGCCCAGCCCGGTGACCGGCGAGCGCGACGTCCCCGACGAGGCCCTGCCCGAGGACCTGCGCCCCGACGACGACCACCCGCTGGCGCAGCCCCCGGAGGACGCGCCCGAGGGCGACTGACCCCTCAGCGCCCCTGGTTCGCGACCGCCGCGGCCGCGGCCGCGGCCGCCTCCGGGTCGAGGTAGCGGCCGGCGGCGGTCGGCCGCCCGGAGGCGTCCAGGTCGTAGACCAGCGGCATGCCGGTGGGGATGTTCAGCCCGGCGATGTCCTCGTCGGAGATCTGGTCGAGGTGCTTGACGATCGCGCGCAGCGAGTTGCCGTGCGCGGCGACCAGGACAGTCCCGAACTGCGCGAGATCCGGCACGATCGCGGACTCCCAGTACGGCAGCAGGCGCACGATGACGTCCTTGAGGCACTCCGTGCGGGGGAGCTCGGGGCCCAGGTCGGCGTACCGGACGTCGCCGGCCTGGGAGAACGGGTCGTCGTCGGCGATCGGCGGCGGCGGTACGTCGAACGAGCGGCGCCAGAGCATGAACTGCTCCTCGCCGTACTCGGCGCGCACCTGCGCCTTGTCCTTGCCCTGCAGGGCGCCGTAGTGCCGCTCGTTGAGCCGCCACGAGCGACGCACCGGGATCCAGTGCCGGTCCGCGGCGTCGAGGGCGAGGAACGCAGTCGTGATCGCCCGGCGTAGCAGCGAGGTGTGCACCACGGCGGGCAGCAGTCCGGCCTCGACCAGCTGCTCACCGCCGGCGACGGCTTCCTCGCGCCCCTTGTCGGTGAGCGGGACGTCGACCCAACCGGTGAAGAGGTTCTTGGCGTTCCAGTCGCTCTCGCCGTGGCGGAGCAGGATCAGGGTGCCCATGGTCGGACCTCAGCCGGCGGACGGGCTGGCGGTGGGGGCCGGGGACTCGGTCGCCGACGGCGTCGCGGTCGCCGAGGCCGTCACCTGAGCGGGCGCCTTGGTGCCGCCCATCACCGGGCGACCGCTGGCCGACGGCGAGGAGGCGCCGACCGGCACCGACGCGTACGGCCCGGAGTGGTCGACGATCGGCACGTTCATCCGCACGGTCTTGCCGTCGGAGAACGTCAGGGTCATTGGGACGAAGCGGCCGGCCACGATGTCGGCGCCCTGCATCCGGACAGCGCCGGTCGTCGCCAGGTTGACGACCTCGCCCGGCTTGACGGTCACCGTGCCGTTGATGGTGCCCTCGCTGATCGAGACCAGCTGCACCGGCTTCTGCTCGTTGTCCGGGAGCGCCAGCGTGCCGCCGAAGGTGCCCTGGCCGTTCTTCGCGCTCACCACGAGCGCATTGAGGACGTCCACGCCGTTGATCGTGCGCTCGTTCGTGCCGGTCGCCGCCTGGTACGGCTGATCGGTCCGCGCGTCGAACCCGCAGGCGCCCACCAGGGGCACGATGAGCAGCAGGGCACCGGTGGCCACACGGCGCTTGACGGTCGTCATCACTTCGAAGGCGTCCTCTCGGGTCTGCGAGCGCCTCACAGAGTAGTGCCCAGTCGCCGCCGCCTAGAACGGCACCCTGAGTCCGGGATCGATCCCGACCACGATGAGCGCCGCGAGGACGAGGGCCGACGCGACGACGGTCGCGACGAGCAGCCGCGGTGCCCCGAGCCGGAGCGCCAGCACCAGCGGGAGGCTCCGGACTCCGGCGGCGTTGTCGCCGACCAGGTCGGGGAGGGTGGTCGCGAAGTGGACGCACAGACCGGCGAAGGCGCTCACGAGCACGAACTGCCACGTCGGGTCCGCGCCGTGCCGGCCGCCGCCCCAGCCGCCGTACGCGAGGAAGACGGGGAGCAGCGCGAAGGTGACCATCCACCCCACGAACGACGCCGGCGTGCGGTGCAGGATCCGATCGTGCACGAACGCCACGGGCAGCGTCGCCAGCAGGGCGAGGCCCGCCAGCGTGCCGTTCTGCAGCGAGACCGGTACCGCGAGCAGCGTGAGGACCACCGCCACGAAGCCCGCGTTGCCGGCCGGGAGCTGACCGGTTGCGATCGGCTTGCGCGCCCGCTCCGCGCGCCGGTCGAGGGCCGCGTCGCAGACGTCGTTGGTGAGACCGGCGACCAGCTGGACCAGCAGCACCGCCGCTCCGGCGACCAGGGCCGGCCCGATGCCGCGATCGCTCAGCAGCGCCAGCACCACGATGACGACGGCCAGGGCAAGCGCCTGCGTGGGATGGGCGGCGCGGAGCAGGAGGCGCCACTGCGCCTCCGGCCCGCGCTGGCGGCGCCAGAACGACCGGGAGCGGACCCGGAACGGCGGCCGGGGCTCTCGGGCGGCCTTCGGGGGCTTCGGGGGCTTCGGCTGTTTCGGCACAGAGTCGGACGCGCTCCTCGCTCGACGACCGGCGCGGCGGCGGCCCGCGGGCGGGTCCCTGGGCTCGGGGGGCGCCGGCGGTGCGGCCTGTGCCGGGGGTACCGCGGCGCCCTGGTCGGGCAGGAGGGGAGGCGGGGGCGGGGGTGTGCGGGGGCCCCCTGCCTCGGCGGTGGTCCCCGGCGTACGCGAGCGGCTCCCGAAACGTCCTCCCATGCCGCGCAGTATCGACCACGGTCCGTGCCTCGCGCGCGGTTTCGCCGCGCCCTTCACGCATCTCGAACCACCTGAGGATGGCCTGAGACGCACATCGAGAGCCGCTTTGTCAACCCCCGAAGGGCGCTCTGACCTGCGCAAACGTCGAAGGGGCGAGGTCAGCGGCGTGTTAGACTAGTCACTCGAAAGGGGTTACCACGCACATGACTTTTACCGTCGGCGAAACGGTCGTCTATCCCAATCACGGTGCCGCTGTCATCGAGGACATCGAGATGCGCACCATCAAGGGCGAGGAGAAGCAGTACCTCGTACTCCGCATCGTGGCCCAGCAGGACCTGGTCGTTCGGGTCCCGGCCTGCAACCTCGACCTGGTCGGGGTCCGCGATGTGGTCGACAAGGAGGGGCTGGACCGCGTCTTCGACGTACTCCGGGCCATCGTCCCCGACGAGCCGACCAACTGGTCGCGCCGTTACAAGGCCAATCTGGAGAAGCTCCACTCCGGTGACGTGATGAAGGTGGCCGAGGTCGTCCGCGACCTCTGGCGCCGTGAGCGCGACCGCGGCCTGTCCGCGGGGGAGAAGCGGATGCTGGCGAAGGCGCGCCAGATCCTCGTCTCCGAGCTCGCCCTCGCCGAGCGCACCAACGAGGACAAGGCCGAGGCCATCCTCGACGAGGTCCTCGCCTCCTGATCCGCCTCTCGAGTGCCACACCACGACGGTTTCTGACGGTCAGAAGCTGACGAGGTGTGGCACTCGGCGTTTCGGCGTCCTCTGGCAGCATCGGGCCCATGAGCAGGGCGTGGGGGTTCGTGCCGGTGGAGGGCCGGGGGTCGCTGCCGTTCGCGCTGGTGCACGGGGAGTCACTGGTCTCCACGGCCGCCTACGCGCTGGAGGCGGCGGACGTCGAGATCCTCGACCCGGCGACGGACTGGGACGTGGTGCGCGAGGAGAGCCTGCCGCTGGTGCTCCACGATCCGGCCTGCCCGCTCACGCCGGTCTCGTTCCTCCTCGAGGTGATCGAGCGGGTCGAGCAGACCGGGGCGGTCGTCGCGGGCTGCCGGCCGGTCACCGACACGGTCAAGGAGGTCGGCGAGGACGGCGCGCTCGGCGCGACGGTCGACCGCGAGGCCCTGGTCGAGATCACCTCCCCGGTGGTCCTCCCGCCGGCCGTGGTCGCGCTGCTGGAGGGCCTCCCGGAGAGCAGCCTGACCGACGTGGTGGACGCCTGCCGGCAGCGGTGGCCGCTCGAGCTGGTCACGGCGCCGCCGCTGGGTCGCCGGGTCCACGACACCGAGGAGCTCGCCGTGCTCGAGGCGCTCAGCCTCACTCTCGCGGACTGACCAGCTCCCGCGCGAGCGGCAGGTCCTCGGCGAAGGTCACCTTGAGGTTGCGCGGGCTCCCCGGGACGGTGGCGATCGGGGTGCCGACGTACCGCTCCCAGCAGGCGGCGGTGTCGGTGCCGCGGAACCCGTCGGTCGCCGCCCGGCGGTACGCCTCGAGCAGGGGCCGGGCGGCGAACGCCTGAGGTGTCTGCACCGCCGCCAGGCGACGGGGCTCCGGGCGCCCGTCGCGGTGGCAGAGCGCGCCGGCCGGCACGATCGGCACCGCCGCCCCGGCCCGGTGCGCGGTGTCCAGCACCCCCCGGAAGAGTGCCGCGGAGGCGAGGGGACGGGCGCCGTCGTGGATCGCGACCAGCTCCAGCCCCGCGGACACCTCGGCGGCGAGGACCTGCAGGGCCGCCCACTCCGAGTCGTGGCGTTCGGCGCCGCCGTCGACCAGCCAGACGTCACGCTCGCCGAGCACCGGCGCGACGGCGTCCTCGACCCGCGCCCTGTCCTCGGCCCGTACGACGAGCACCAGGCGGTCCACGCCCGCGACCTCGAGCGGGGTCCGGACCGCCCGCGCGAGCACCGCGACGCCGGCGACCGGGAGCAGCACCTTGTTGGTGGGCGCACCGACCCGGGCTCCCGACCCGCCCGCGAGGACCACCACGGCCGCGCGGGGCGGCTTCCGCTGCTCGCTCACAGGTGTGGTCGTGCCATCCGGATCAGCGTGCCCGACACCAGCTGGTCGCGTTCGAGCGGCAGCATGTGGCCGGCATCCGGAGCGACGATCAGCTCCGAACCAGGGATGTGTTCGGCGATCCGGCGCGCGTGCGAGGGCGGCGTCAGCAGGTCGTGCGTGCCGACCAGGACGACAACCGGGATGCCGGCGAAGACCTCCAGCGCGGCCACCCGGTCGTGGCGGATGCAGTCCTCGTAGAACGCCCGCACGGTGGCCGCGGGGCAGCTGATCAGGCCCTCGACGGCGAGCGCGGCGTCGGCCAGCCGCATCGGGCGGCCGAACACGAAGCGCCGCATCACCGTCCGCTCGACGATGGGGGCGCGACGGCGGGCCCGTCGCGACAGGGTGCGGGACCGGAAGGCCAGCATCCTCGGGATCTGCGACCGCACCGTCTGGCCCATCTCCGGCAGGCCGAGGGTGACCGTGTTCATCTGGCCCGCCGACGTGGAGACGAACACGACCCCGATGGCGCGAGCGATGAGGTCGGGCCGCTGCTCGGCCAGGGCCATCAGCGTCATGCCGCCGATCGAGTGGCCGGCCAGCAGCAGCGGGCCGTCGGGCGCGAGGCCGTCGACGAGGTCGGCCATGTCGTGCGCCAGGTGGTCGATCGTGCACTGTGCCGCCGGGACCACCGTCGACTCCCCGTGTCCGCGGTGGTCCCAGGTGATGATCCGGGCCCGGTGGCCGAACTCCTGGAGCAGGTCCCGCACCTGGTAGTGCCAGTCGTGGCGGTTCAGGGTCCAGCAGTGCGAGAGCAGGATCGTCAGGGCGGCGTCGTCCCTGCCGAACACGCTGACGCCCAGGTCGACGCCCGAGGACGTGCGGAAGGTGCGGGGACGGCCCGCAGAGCGGGCGGCGGTCTGGGTCATCGGGACTCCGGAGCCGGGGACGAGGGAGCAGCACCGACCAGCAGGGCGGTCGCCACGGCGGCGAGCCCCTCGCCCCGGCCGGTCAGGCCCAGGCCGTCGGTCGTGGTGGCCGAGAGCGCCAGCGTGATGCCGTGCCGTGCGGCAACCTGCTGCTCGGCCTCCTGGCGCCGCGCCCCGATCCGGGGGCGGTTGCCGATCAGCTGCACCGCCACGTTAGCGACCTCCCAGCCGGCGCCGCGCACCCGGCGCAGCGTCTCGGCGAGCAGGTCGTGCCCGGGGGCACCGGCCCAGCGCGGCTCCGCCGTGCCGAAGTTCGAGCCCAGGTCGCCCAGCCCGCCGGCGGACAACAGCGCGTCGCAGGCGGCGTGGAGGACCACGTCGCCGTCGCTGTGGCCGACCAGGCCGACCTCCTCCTCGGGCCACGACAGGCCGGCGAGGTGCATCGGCACACCGGGAGCCAGACGGTGCACGTCGGTGCCGAGCCCGACGCGCAGGACGGGGAGTGAGGGCATGAGGGGGATGGTAGGGCGGTGAGGTCGAGCTGGTACGCCGGCGCCGGCGTGATCGCCGGCGGGGCCGGCGTCGCAACGAGCCTGGCCGCCGCGGCGGCGTTGCGCACGACGAGCCCCGTCGTCGCGGTCGCCGAGGCGGTGCGGGACGCCACGCCCGGAGGTCTCGCCGACCGGCTGATCCACGTGGTCGGACACGCCGACAAGCCCCTGCTCGTCGCCGGGACGGTCGTGATCCTGCTGGGGTTGTGCGCGCTCGCCGGCCGGCTGTCATGTCGCCACCCCACCGCCGCCGACGTGATGCTCGGTCTCCTCGCCGTGCTGGGGCTGCTCGCCGCGGTCGGCCGCGGGGGCTCCGGCGTGGCCCCTGCGATCGCCGTGGTGGTCGGGTTCGTCACCTGGATCGTGGTGCTTCGCCTGCTCACCGGCCGGCTGCACCGGGCGGCGACACCGGCCGCGGGCCGGCGCGGCTTCCTCGCGGTGGCGGGCGGCGTCGCCCTGATCTCCGGTCTGGCCGTCGTCGGTGGCCGGGCGCTCAGCAGCGGCCGGCGGGCGGTCGAGGAGGCGCGAGCCAGGCTGCGCCTGCCGGCTCGGCGCGGGACGGTGCCTGCCGGGGCCGACCTCGGCGTCGCGGGGGTGCCGCCGTGGCGCACTCCGGCCAGTGCCTTCTACCTGATCCACACCGCACTGATCGTGCCCGCCGTCGCTCCCGCGGACTGGCGGTTGCGCATCCACGGCATGGTGGACCGGCCGCTGGAGATCGGGTACGACGAGCTGGTCGGGCGGGGCCTCCACGGGCGCTGGGTCACGCTGTGCTGCGTCTCCAACGAGGTCGGCGGCGATCTCATCGGCAACGCCTTCTGGTCCGGCGTCCCGATCCGGGACCTGCTCGCCCAGGCCGGCGTCCGGGCCGGCGCCGACGCGGTCAAGCAGACCTCCGCCGACGGCTGGACCTGCGGCACGCCGCTGGCGGCCCTCACCGACCCGCACCGCGACGCGATGCTGGCGGTGGCGATGAACGGGCGCCCGCTCCCTCTCGTGCACGGCTTCCCGGTGCGGATGGTGGTGCCGGGGCTCTACGGCTACGTCTCGGCGACCAAGTGGCTCGTCGACCTGGAGGTGACCCGCTTCGACCGCTTCACCGCCTACTGGACGCAACGGGGGTGGGGCGAGCGCGGCCCGGTGAAGACCGAGTCGCGCATCGACGTGCCCCGCTCGGGCGCGCGCGTGCCTGCCGGGCGGGTCCGGGTCGGCGGCTCGGCGTGGGCGCAGCACACCGGCATCGCGAAGGTGGAGTACCAGCTGGACGGCGGGCCGTGGCAGCCGGCGCTGCTCGGCGCCGTCCCGCAGGCCGACACCTGGGTGCAGTGGGCCGGCGAGATCACCGTCGCTCCGGGCGAGCACGAGCTCCGCGTCCGCGCCACCGATCGCACCGGGTCCACGCAGACCGCCGTACGCCGCGACGTGCTGCCCGACGGGGCGACCGGCTGGCACACCGTCGGCTTCCAGGCCGGCTGACCCGGGCCGAGGCGCCCCCGTAGGGTCCCGTCATGGACGACTTCGGGGGACGGGACGGCGTCGCGCTGGTGCTGGGCGGCAGCGGGGGCATCGGCCGGGCGATCGTGCGGATGCTCGCCGAACGGGGCAGCGACGTGGTGCTCACCTATCGACAGCGGGTCGACGAGGCCCACCGTGTCGTGGAGGAGGCCGTGGCGCGGGGCGTGCGCGCGTCCGCCCTCCCGCTCGACCTCGGTGCGCCCGCGGAGGACGTCGAGGAGAAGGTCGCTGCGGTCGGTGCGGTCCACACTCTCGTCTACGCGGCAGGGCCGCACGTCCCGATGCGTCATCTGAGCACGGTGCCCTCGGCCGAGCTGGTCGAGCAGCTCGAGGCCGACGCGGGCGCGTTCTTCGCGGCCGTGCGCGGCGCGCTTCCGGCGTTGCGGGCGGGCGGCGGCAGCATCGTCGCGGTGACCACGGCGGCGACCGCCCGTTTCCCGGTCCGCGACGGGCTGTCGTCGGTGCCGAAGGCCGCGGTGGAAGCGCTGGTCCGCGCCCTCGCCGTGGAGGAGGGGCGCTACGGCGTGCGGGTCAACGCGGTCGGTCCCGGCATGCTGACCGACGGTATGGCCGAACGCCTCGTCGCCGCAGGCGACCTCGACGAGCGAGCCCTGGCGGTCGCCCGCAGCAACATCCCGCTGCGCCGCTTCGGCGTCGCAGCCGACGTCGCGGAGGCGGTGTGCTTCCTGGCCTCGGCGCGCGCCGGGTTCATCAGCGGGCAGAAGCTCGACGTGGATGGGGGGTACGGCGCGTGACGGGCTGACCCGGCCCACCCTGCGCGGCCATTAGGCTTGCCCGGTGAGCCTGCGCCTGCACGACACCGCGACCCAGGCGGTGCGCGACTTCGTCCCGCTGCAACCCGGGCGGGCCGGCGTCTACGTCTGCGGGCTCACCGTGCAGTCCGAACCGCACGTCGGCCACGTCCGCAGCGGCGTGAACTTCGACGTGCTCCGCCGGTGGCTGACCGCCTCGGGCTACGACGTGACGTTCATCCGCAACGTCACCGACATCGACGACAAGATCCTCGCCAAGTCCGCGGAGCAGGACCGACCCTGGTTCAACCTCGCCTACGACATGGAGCGCGAGCTCACCCGCGCCTACGAGGCGCTCAACGTGCTGCCGCCGACGTACGAGCCGCGCGCGACCGGGCACATCCCGGAGATGGTCGGGCTGATCCAGCGCCTCGTCGATCGCGGCTACGCCTACGTCGCGGAGGACGGCTCCGGCGACGTGTACTTCGACGTGCGTGCCTGGCCCGAGTACGGCGAGCTGACGCACCAGGGCATCGACGACATGACGGCTGCCGAGGACGCGGACCCTCGTGGAAAGCGCGACCCACGCGACTTCGCCCTGTGGAAGGGGCACAAGCAGTCCGAGCCGGTCTCCGCCGCGTGGCCCGCGCCCTGGGGCCCGGGTCGCCCCGGGTGGCACATCGAGTGCTCCGCGATGGCGGGCAAGTACCTCGGGGCTGCGTTCGACATCCACGGCGGCGGGGTGGACCTGCGGTTCCCCCACCACGAGAACGAGCAGGCGCAGTCGCGGGCGGCCGGCTACGGCTTCGCGTCGTACTGGTTGCACAACGCCTGGATCACCACCTCGGGCGAGAAGATGAGCAAGTCGCTCGGCAACTCGCTCACCGTCCCGGCGGTGCTGCAGCGGGTGCGCGGGATCGAGCTGCGCTACTACATCGTCGGCGCCCACTACCGCAGCCACGTGGAGTTCTCCTTCGAGGCGCTGGACGAGGCCGCGGAGGCGTTCGTGCGGATCGAGCGGTTCGTCGAGCGCTACCCCGAGGTGTACGGCGAGATCCCGTCGGCGTTCGCGGCGGCGCTGGACGACGACCTCGGCACGCCGGCCGCGGTGGCGGTGATCCACGAGACCGTGCGCGAGGGCAACCGCCTGCTCGCCGCCGGCCAGGACGGAAGCGGTCCGGCGGGACAGGTCCGAGCGATGCTCGCCGTCCTCGGGCTCGACCCGGCGGACCCCGCCTGGGGCGGCTCGCGAGGCGCCGACCGGACCCGTGAGGCGCTCGACGTGCTCGTGCCCGCGCTCCTCGAACAGCGCGCCCAGGCACGCGCCGCGAAGGACTGGGCCGCCGCCGACGCGGTCCGCGACCGGCTCAAGGCGGCCGGCATCGAGATCGAGGACACCCCCGACGGCCCGAAGTGGAGCATCTGATGCCCGGTAACTCCAGTCGCCGTGGAGCGATCAAGAAGACCGGCAAGGGCAACCCGACCGCGGGCTCTGGAGGACGTGTGCGCCGTGGCCTGGAGGGCAAGGGCCCGACGCCGAAGGCGGAGGACCGGCCCAACCACAAGGCGTACAAGGCCAAGCAGCGCGATCAGCGGCGCACCCAGGCGGCGCCGCGCCGGCGGGCCGGCCAGGGTGGCGACGCGGAGTGGGTGGCCGGGCGCAACAGCGTGGTGGAGACGCTGCGCGCCCAGATGCCGGTGAGCGCGATCTACGTCGCCGAGGGCGCCGAGCGCGACGGCAGGCTGCGCGAGGTGTTCGCCACCGCCGCGGAGCTCGGCATCAGCCTGATGGAGGTCTCGCGGGTCGAGCTCGATCGGCTCACCGGCGGTGCGGTCCACCAGGGCCTGGCCGCACGGGTGCCGGCCTACGAGTACGCCCATCCCGACGACCTGCTGCAGCGGGCCGCTGAGGCGCACGAGCCGCCGCTGATCGTCGCGCTCGACTCCGTCACCGACCCCCGCAACCTGGGCGCGGTCGTGCGCAGCGCCTCGGGGTTCGGCGCGCACGGCGTGCTGATCCCCGAGCGGCGTGCCGCCGGGATGACCGCCAGTGCCTGGAAGACCTCCGCGGGGGCGGCCGCCCGCGTGCCGGTCGCGCAGGCGGTCAACCTGGTCCGCCAGCTCAAGGCCTACCAGGACGCCGGCTGCATGGTCGTCGGGCTCGCCGCCGACGGCGACGTCGCGCTGCCGGATCTCGACCTGGCCGACGGGCCGTTGGTGATCGTGGTGGGCTCGGAGGGCAAGGGCCTGTCCCGCTTGGTCTCCGAGACCTGCGACCAGCTGGTGTCGATCCCGATGGCGAGCTCGCTGGAGTCGCTCAACGCCGGCGTCGCCGCCGGGATCGCGCTCTACGCGGTCGACCGGGCCAGGGCGGCGCGCTGAAGCCGTCGCTCGCTGGGCTGCGCCGCCTCCGCTGGGGTCGGCTGCTGCTCGGTGCGGTGGCGTGGCTGGTGATCGCGGTGCCGGTCACGGCGTACCTGATCCCACACACCAGCGGCGCGATGGTCGTCGCCGGGCACGACGTCACCGTCACCCCGCGGTACGGCGGGGACGCGGTGTTGCACATGGGGCCCTACCTCCCCGACGTTCGACTCGAGAGCCCGGGCCCCCTCGGCGCCCGGATCGACGTGGGCAAGACGACCGCGACCTCCGCGGAGGAGATCGTCCAGCGGTACGCCGTCCTGGCCGCGCATCCCGACGCCGAGATCGCGCGCGTCCGGGAGGAGGTGCGGGCCCTCGTCCTCGACGCCGCGCTGCGCGGCGCCGTGATCGCCCTCGTGCCGGTCGCGCTCTGGCTGCTGCTCGGCAGCGAGCGCCGTCGGGGGCTGGTGCACACCCCGCCGGCGCGCGCCGGCATCGCGTTGCTGAGCGTCGCGGCGCTGCTCGTGGCGGGATGGGAGCCGTGGCGTGGGGACGACGACCCGGTCCAAGACACCACGTGGATCCCCTTGCAGCAGGCCGTCCCGGAGATCGATCTGCCGGCGGCGCTGGACCGCGTGGAGGTGCAGGGCGGCGTGATCACCCAGGGCACGCGGCGGCTCGTCCAGTCCGCGCTGGACACCTACAACAAATCGGTGAGCTTCTACGCCGACATCGTCGCGAACGCGCCCAGCGTGGCTGCGGACTTCCGGGTGCCGCAGGAGGGTGAGAGCGTGGCGGTGCTGCTCAGCGACAGGCACGACAACATCGGCATGGATCCGGTCGTGGCGACGCTGGCGAGAGAGGCCGGCGCGACGATCGTGATCGACGCCGGCGACGACACCTCGACCGGCAGCACCTGGGAGGGGTTCAGCCTCGACTCCCTCGACGACGCCTTCTCCGACTTCGACACGCGGATCGAGGTCGCGGGCAACCACGACCACGGCGGATTCGTGGCGTCGTACCTCGAGGACCGGGGGTGGACGCACCTCGACGGCAAGGAAGTGACGCCGTTCGGCGGCGTGACGATGCTGGGCACCGACGACCCGCGCTCCAGCGGGCTCGGCTCCTGGGCCGACGAGACCGACCTGACCTTCGGGGAGGTGGCGCAGCGCATCGAGGACACCGCCTGCCGGTTGCAGGACGAGGGCCGGCGGGTCAGCACGATCGTCGTGCACAGCGCGACGATGGCACTGGGTGCCCTGGAGCGTGGGTGCGCGGACCTCGTCATCGCCGGGCACCTGCACGTGCAGGTCGGACCCGACCGGATCGTCGGCGACAACGGCCGTGTCGGCTACCGCTACACCAACGGCACGACGGGCGGCGCCGCGTACGGCTTCTCCCTCGGCAGCAAGCTGCGCCGGATCGCGGAGTTCACGATCGTCACCTGGCGCGACGGACGGCCGATCGGCCTCCAGCCGGTCAAGGTGCTCACCACCGGCAAGGTCGTCGTGCTGCCGTTCGTCGCCTTCGACCTCACGCCCGCTGCTCAGCCGAGCGGCAGCACCACCGCGCCGGGACCGTCGAAGGCCGGCACGCAGGGGAGTCCGTCCGGCAGCGCGACCTCCTGAGTCGCTGCTCGGGCGACCGCGACGAGGACGTCGCCCTCGGGGTGCTCGCGCAGGTAGGCGACCAGGTCGTCGGCCAGCACCGCCCAGCGCAGGCTGCCGCGGCGCAGCGCCGGATGGCTGCGCCGCAGGTCGGCGTACCGGCGGTAGAGCTCGGTCATGCCCTCGGGAAGGTCGTCCCACGGCATGGTGCGTCGCGAGTCCTCCCCGTCGACGCCCTCCAGGCCGATCTCGTCGCCCGCGAACACCATCGGTACGCCGGGCAGCGTGAACTGCAGCGCCACCGCGGCGTGGTGCAGCCCCGCATCGCCGGTCACCGTGCGGATGCGGGGGGTGTCGTGGGAGCCGAGGATGTTCCAGCTCTGGGTGACCGCTCGCCAGCCGAACCGCGCGGTGAACTCGCGCATCGAGCGGAACGCGCGCTGAGCCGGTCGCCTGGGGACGCCCACCGGCCACCCGAAGCTCGGCACGTGCCCCTCGGGCGTGCGGACGAACTCCCAGACGGGGAAGGAGAAGCCGTAGTAGTTCATCGTGCCGTGCCAGCCGTCGCCGTCGAGGTCGCCGCTGGCGTCGTGGCCGTGCTCCCCGACGATGCTCACCTCGGCGTGGACCTCCTCGGCGGCGCGGCGGATCTCGCGCGCCACGTCGTGGGCGATGTCGGTCTCGACGTGGCGGCCGGTCATGTTCGCCACGTCGATCCGCCAGCCGTCGAGGCCGAAACGCAGCCAGCGCTGCACGACCGCGCGGAAGCGCTTGCCGAGCTCGGTGTCGCGGTGGTCGAGCTTCGGCAGCGTGGAGTGGCCCTTCCAGCCCTCGTGGCCGCCGTCGGGGGTGAAGTAGTAGAACGCGCGCTCGGCGCTGTGGGGGTCCTCGCGGGCGCGCAGGAACCACTCGTGGGTGTCGCCGGTGTGGTTGCTGGTCAGGTCGCCGAGGAGGCGCAGGCCGCGATCGTGTGCGGCATCGACGAGCCGCCGGTAGGCCGCATCGCCTCCCAGCAGGTCGTCGACCACATCGAAGGTGCTGGCGTTGTAGCGGTGGTTGCTCCGCGCCGGGAACACGGGAGTCAGGTACAACGTGTCGGCGCCGAGAGCCTCGACGTGGTCGAGATGCTCCGTCACGCCGTCGAGGTCGCCGCCGTAGAGCTGCAGCGGGGTGTCGGGTCCGGTATGGATCGGCGGGTCGTCCCAGTCCGCCGGGACGGCCCAGCCGGGGGTGGGCCGCTCGTGGGCGGCCGCGCTGCGTGCGAACCGGTCGGGGAACACCTGGTAGACCACCGCGTCGCGCGCCCAGTCGGGGGCGGCGGGGTAGGTGGACACGACGAAGTCGTGGGCGTCGGGGACGTCGTAGTCGTGGAGGCCGGACTGGTTGAGCCACTCCTGGTCCTCGCCGCGCTCCAGGAGGAAGCGGTAGCGCTGCACGGGGTTGCGCAGGTGCACCGCGCCGCGCCACCACACCGTCTCGCCGTCGGCGGACTCCACCGTCATCGGGGTGAAGAACGGCTCGGCGTCCTCCACCGTGCGCACCCAGAGGTGGTCGTAGGGGCGGCGGGTCGTCGTCCGCACGCGCACGCCGACGTGCGTGCCCAGCGCCGGCGTCTCATGGTCGAGGTAGAGCGGTGACCCGTCGTGGTGCGGCTGGTCGAGCAGGTGCATGGGCGCCATTCAACAGGCGACCCCCTACGATGGCCGCGCCGGCCGGGCGTGACCCGGCGAGCAGCGCCGGTGTAGCTCAGTTGGTAGAGCGCCTCACTTGTAATGAGGATGTCGCGGGTTCGACTCCTGTCACCGGCTCCAGCGCCGGGTGGCGTGGAGGACAGGCCGGACGGGTAGCCCGATCGGTGTGCATGTCGTCGAGATCGTCATCGGACTGGGCCTGGTCGTCCTCGTCTTCGTCGATGCCTTCATGACCACGCTGTCGATGTCCTCGCGGGCCGGACCGCTCACGCAGCACGGGCTGGCCTGGGCGTGGCGCCTGCTCGTGCGGATCGAGCGCCGCAGCAAGGGGAAGCGACCGCTGACCGGGGCCGGCACGGTGCTGCTGATCGCCACCGTGCTCACCTGGGTGATCGGCCTGTGGATCGGCTGGTTCCTGGTGTTCCTCGGCTCCGGGGCGGTCGAGCTGAGCAGCACGCACCGGCCCGCGGGCGCCCTCGACGTGGGGTACTTCGCCGGCTTCAACCTGGTCACGCTCGGCACCGGCGACGTGGTCGCGGCGACGCCCGCGTGGAGGTTCGTCTCGGCGATCTCCTCGTTCACCGGCCTGTTCCTCGTCACGCTCGCCATCACCTATCTGATCTCGGTGGTCTCCGCGGTCGTCGCCCGGCGGACGCTGTCGACCCAGATCCGTGCGCTCGGTGGAACGCCGGAGGGGATCGTGCGCCAGGGATGGGTGGACGGCCGGTTCAGCTCGACCTTCCTCCAGCAGATGGTGTCGATCAGCACGCCGCTGATCACCCTCGCCGAGCAGCACATCGCCTATCCCGTGCTGCACTACTTCCACTCCGGCTCCCGGTTCCTCTCCGCGCCGCTGGCGATCGCCTCCCTCGACGACGCGCTGTTGCTGATGCGCCATGCGGTGGCGCCCGACGCGCGGCCGGATCGCAACGCGCTCGCGCCACCCCAGGCCGGGATCGACCGGTACGTCGACACCGCCACGGCGGTCGGCTCGATGCCGCGCGAGGAGCCGCCGGCCGCCCCGGACCGGGAGCAGCTGCGGGCCGCCGGGATCCCGCTTGCGCCCGAAGCGGACTGGGTCGACGCCGTGGCCGCTGCGCGCGGGCGCCGGGAGGCGCTGCACCGCCTCGTGGTCGGGGATGGGTGGCGGTGGCAGGACCTCGACGGCGTGGACGGTCAGTAGCGCTCGATCACGAACGCCGTGAGGAAGCCGATCACGGTGACCAGGCCGGTCAGCGCATGCGTGCGCTCGAACGCCTCGGGGATCATCGTGTCGGCGATCATCGCGAGGATCGCCCCCGCCGCCACGGCGGTGATCACGGCGATCAGCTGGGCCGGGGCGCTCTGCAGCAAGAGCACGCCGACCAGCGCGGCCACGCCGCTGAGCACGGCGATGCCGATCCAGACCCCGAAGACGTACGCCGCGCTGCGCCCGTTCTTCTTCATGCCCGCCGAGCTCGACAGGCCTTCGGGGACGTTGGAGATGAAGACCGCGGCCAGCACGGAGACGCCGATGCTGCCGCCGCCGAGCAGCGAGAGCCCGAGCACGACCGACTCGGGGATGCCGTCGAGCAGCGCCCCCACCGCGATGGCGGCCCCGCTGCCGCTCTGCTCCTGCTCGCTCGGTTGCTGCTCCCCGGACCGCTTGCGGTGCTTGGCGCCGTAGTGGTCGAGGATCCGGTTGGCGCCGACGTAGACGACGGCGCCCCCGACGAAACCGCACGACGCGGCGAGCAGGCCGCCGTGCTTCTCGGCGTCGTCGATCAGGTCGAAGGCCAGTGCCGAGATCAACACGCCGGACCCGAAGGCCATCACCAGGGCGACCACCAGCCGGGGGACCTTCGCGAACCAGGCGATCGCGGCTCCGAGCACCAGCGCCCCTCCCGCGAGGAGCGCCCAGAGTCCTGCTGAGAGCCAGACCGGCATGCTGCTTCCTTCCGTTGCGCTGAGCACGTCGGCGTGCGGCGTACCCGGCGAACCCGGAAGGAGAACGTGGCCTCAGCGTGAGGAGCGCGACCGGGGTCGGAGGACGACGTACGCGACGACGGTGACGATGAGCTCCGCGACGATCGCCGGGAAGCCGAGCGGCTCGCTCCAGTTGCCGATGTCGTCGCCGATCTGCGGCAGCCCGATCGTCCGGGAGAGGACGAAGGCGACGAAGGCGAGCAACGTGGTCACGCCGGCGGCGAACCAGACGGCGCGCGAGTCGCGAACCACGAGGAGGACGGCGAGGACGACGCTGACGGCGCTGAGCACGATGAAGAGCCAGCCGACGTACGGCGCCTCCTCGAGGTGCTCACCGATCAGGGGGACGTGGGTGCCGGCGGTGACCAGCAGGGCGATGACGCCGATCGGGCGGTCCTCGCTGCGCAGCGGACGCCACCAGGTGTCGGAGGAGAAGAGCGACATGGGATTCCTCGGGAGTGCGGAACGGGGCGGCCCCGCCCGCGCGAACGGGCGGGACCGCCAGGGTGTCACTTGACGCCGAAGTACAGGAAGGTGTTCGAGCGAATCACGCCGGTGATCTTGCCCTGGTTCGACTTCTTGGCGATCTGCTGCTTGAGGTAGCGAGCCGAGTGGTGCGCGGTGATGTCGTGGTAGAGGCCCTTGTCGAGCACGCCGACGATCCGGACGTCCCACCACTCGGCCTTGCCGCCGTTGCGCGTGGTGATGAAGTGCTGGTGGCCCGGGGTCGGGTAGTTCTCCAGCGCCGCGGTGAGCTGGGCGTCGGTGAGCTGCGGGTAGAGCGGCTTGAGCGCCGGCTCCAGGCGGCTCAGGTCGATCGTGCCGGGGTGGTCGACGCACACGAGGCCGTCGGGGCACTCCATCGCGTGCCGCTTGACGGTGAAGCCGAGCGGGACGGTGATGTAGAGCGGGTCGACGCTCTTCGCCTTCGGCGGGAGCTGCTTGAACTTCGCCCCGGCCTCGCAGCCCGTGGTGGACTTCGCCGACACGCTGGTGTCGCAGAAGAAGCCCTTGGTGTAGGTGAACTGCACGGTGTGGCCCCTGAAGTTGGCGGCCGTCATGCCGTACTCGTTGACGCCCTTGCCCATCCGCATGGCGTTGTCGCCCGGGTCCTGCGTGCTCGCCACTGCCATGCCGATGCCGGCCGCGAACATCATCGCGACGGCCGCGGCGACGAACCGCGTGCGGCCTTGACCGATGAACCTCATGTGTCCTCCTAGGAACGGCCGCCACCATGGCGCGCCGATCCTGGGTTCGTGGCCGAGGTCACATCGGATGGGAACGCTCAGATCTTCAGGACTTCCTCAGCCCGCGAGTTGCTCGTTCTGGCCGCGCGAGTTGCGGGTTCTGGTCGCGCGAGTTGCCGGTTCTGGCCCGCCGAGTCGGGGGCGGTCAGCGGACGCGCTCGGCGATGAACTGCCGGCGGGGCGTCGCCAGGAATTCCTGGGCCTGCACCAGTTGCAGCTCCCTTCGGCCGGACTCGTGAGTGACCCGGAGCAGGTCGAAGACGCTCGAGGCCGTGCGCCCCAACGACTCCTTCGCGGAGCCGGTCTCGAGCAGGTGGGCCGTGAAGAGCGCGGCGGTGACGTCGCCCGAGCCGTTGGCCTTCATCGGCAGGCGGGGAGTCCGCACGAGCCACGCCTCGCCCGCGGCACCGTGCACGGCGAGCATCTCCACCTCTTCCTCGGGTACGTCGGGACGCAGCACGCTGGTCACCAGCACGGTGGCCGGCCCCATGGCGCGCGCTGCGTCGACCGAGGCGAGCGTCTCTGCGAGCGTGTGCGGCTCGGTGCCGGTCAGGTAGCCCAGCTCGAACTGGTTCGGAGTGATCAGATCGGCGTGGGGCACCACGCGGTCGCGAAGCAGCACCGGGATGTCGGGGTGGACGAAGCAGCCGCTGGTCGCGTTGCCCATCACCGGGTCGCAGGCGTAGAGGGCGCTCGGGTTGGCGGCCTTGACCCGCGCGACAGCCTCGAGGATCACCTCGCCGATGTCGTTGCCGCCCTGGTAGCCCGACAGCACCGCGTCGACCTCGGCGAACGCGCCGCGCTCCTCGACGCCCTCGAGGACCTCGCGCACATCCGCGGCGGCGAGCACCGGGCCGCGCCAGGCGCCGTACCCGGTGTGGTTGGAGAAGTTCACGGTGTTGACCGGCCACACCTCGACGCCGAGCCGCTGCAGGGGGAAGACCGCGGCGCTGTTGCCGACATGGCCGTAGGCGACGGCGGACTGGATGGAGAGGATCTGCACCTTTCGATCGTCCCAGATCGGCCCTGTCCGCCTCTGTCGCCCGAAACTAGAACTTGTTACAGTCTGGCCATCGCCGCGTCCCCTCTCGCCTGGGGCGCACCGGACGAGGAGTGCTCCCATGGGCAAGCAGCGCCGTCAGCTCAACGAGGCCGACTACGTCGTGGTGGGGTCCGGCAGCGCCGGGTCCGCCGTCGCCGGCCGGCTCGCGCAGGCGGGGCACTCGGTGATCCTGCTCGAGGCCGGGAAGTCGGACGAGAAGTTCCTCGTGCGCAAGCCGGGCATGATCGGCCCGATGCACGCGGTGCCGGAGATCAAGCGCACGGTCGACTGGGGCTTCTACTCCACCCCGCAGAAGCACTTGCTGGACCGGAGGATGCCGGTGCCGCGCGGCAAGGTCGTCGGCGGGTCGAGCTCGATCAACGGCATGGTCTACGTCCGCGGCAACCGGGCCAACTACGACTCCTGGGTAGCCGAGGGCAACGTCGGCTGGGACGCCGACAGCGTCAACGCGGCATACAAGCGCATGGAGGACTTCGAGGACGGCGCGAACGAGTTCCGTGGCACCGGCGGCCCGATCCGGGTCACCCGCAACAAGTTCCCTCAGGAGGGGACGCTCCAGTTCATCCAGGCGACCGCCGACACCCTCGGCGTGAAGGTCCTCGACGACTACAACGGTGCCGCGCAGGAGGGCATCGGCCGGATGCAGCAGAACGCCGCGAACGGCCTGCGCTACAGCGCCTCCCGCGGCTACGTCCACGACCTCAACCCGCCGGGCCTCCACCTGCAGAGCCGCGTGATGGCGCGCGGGGTCGTCATCGAGAACGGCCGCGCCGTCGGGGTCGAGGTCAGCGACAAGGACGGGTCCCGGCGGATCGTCCGTGCCGGCAAGGAGGTGATCCTCTCGGCCGGTTTCGTCGGGTCGCCGCAGCTGCTCATGCTCTCCGGCATCGGGCACGCCCAGCACCTGCGCGACCAGGGCATCGAGGTCCGCGCCGACCTTCCCGTGGGCGACAACCTCCACGACCACATGTTCCACGCCATGACGTTCCACGCGACCTCCGCGAGGATGAAGGGCAATGCCCGCTTCTTCGCCGCCGGCGTCGCGCGCGAGGTCCTCCGCCCCGGTACGACGTTCCTCGCCAACTCGGTGTTCGAGTCGGTCGGCTTCGTGCGGACCTCCCACGCCACCGACGTACCGGACCTGCAGCTGCACCTGCTCCCGTGGTCCTACGTCTCGCCGAACCAGGACGCTCCGATCCGCCACGACGTCGACCCCCGCACAGCGCTCACCGTGCTCGTCACCCTGATCTACCCCAAGAGCCGGGGGACCTTGCGGTTGGCGTCCGCCGACCCCGAGGCGGCGCCGCTCATCGACTTCGGCTACCTGTCCGATCCCGCGGACCTGGACGTGCTCACCGAGGGCTCGGAGATGGTGCGCGAGATCATGGGCGCCGCGGCGTTCGGGGGATCGATCAAGGAGGAGATCCACCCGGGCACTGCGCTGCGAGGACAGGAGCTGCGCGACGCGATCCTGAACCGGGCCACCTCGGTCTACCACGGCGTCGGCACCTGCCGGATGGGCGTGGACGAGATGGCCGTCGTCGGCCCCGACCTGAAGGTCCGCGGCGTCGAGGGCCTGCGGGTCGCCGATGCGTCGATCATGCCGTCGATCACCGGCGGCAACACCAACGCTCCCTCGATCATGATCGGCGAGATGGCGGCGGCCCTCATCGAGCCCGCCGTTGCCGGGAAGGACGCCTGATGACGACGACCACGGCTCTGCCCCGTCCCGCGACACTGAGCGACGACCTGCTCGACCGGCTCACCGCGATGGTGGCCTCCTCCGGCGGTGCGACGTACAAGCACACCGAGGTGTACACCGGTGCTCCCATCGTCGCCCTGCCCCAGTCGAGCCCCGAGGATGTCGCCGCGGCGTACGACGCGGCCCGCGCGGCGCAGAGGATCTGGGCCTTGTGGCCGTTGAAGCGCCGGAGGGAGGTGCTCAGCCGCTTCCACCAGCTGCTCGTCGAGAACTGGGAGCCGGTCGTCGACCTCATGCAGGTCGAGACCGGCAAGGCGCGCCGGATGTCGTTCGAGGAGGTGTGCGACGTCCTCATGACGACCAGCCACTACCTCAAGGTCGCACCGCGGGTGCTCAAGGAGCGCAAGCACGGCGGCGTCGTCCCGTTCGTCTCCACCTCGACCGAGGTGCGCGTGCCCAAGGGCGTGATCGGGCTGATCTCGCCGTGGAACTTCCCCTTCGCGATCAGCCTGTCGGACCAGGTGCCGGCGCTGCTGGCCGGCAACGGCGTCGTGCTCAAGCCCGACAACAAGTCGGCGCTGTGCGTCGCCTACGGCATCTCGTTGCTCTACCGGGCCGGGCTGCCCGCCGGGCTCGTGCAGATCGTCTGCGGCGAGGGCCCCGACATCGGTCCTGCGGTGATCGACAACGCCGACTTCGTGATGTTCACCGGCTCGACGGCGACGGGTCGCGTGATCGGCGCCCGCGCCGGACAGAACCTCATCGACTGCACGCTCGAGCTGGGTGGCAAGAACCCGCTGATCGTCCTCGACGACGCCGACCTCGACGAGACCGTGCAGGGCGCGCTCTTCGGCACGTTCCTCAACGCCGGCCAGGCGTGCATGCACATCGAGCGCATCTACGTGCCGCGGCACCTCGAGAAGGCGTTCACCGAGAAGTTCGTCGCGGCCGTGGAGGCGCTCCGCGTCGGCGCGACCTACGACTACGGCCCGCAGATGGGCGGTCTCATCTCCGCCGACCAGCTCGCTCGGGTGGCGTCCCACGTCGAGGACGCCGTCGCCAAGGGAGCGACCGTGCTCACCGGCGGCCGAGCGCGTCCCGATCTCGGCCCGACGTTCTATGAGCCCACAGTGCTGACCGGCGTCACCAAGGAGATGGTCCACGCCACGCAGGAGACCTTCGGGCCCGTCGTCACGATCTACCCCTACGACGACCTCGAGCAGGCGATCGCCGCGGCCAACGACACCGACTACGGGCTCAACGCGAGCGTGTGGGGCAGGGACCTCAAGCGCGCGGAGGCGGTCGGCCGGCGGATCCAGTCCGGCGGGATCAACATCAACGACGGGCTGGCCTGCTCCTACTCCTCGAAGGCCACGCCGTCCGGCGGCTTGAAGAACTCCGGCGTCGGTGCGCGGCACGGCGACTACGGCCTGGAGAAGTACACCGACATCCAGAATGTCGCCGTACTGAAGAAGCAAGTGCTCACCACTCCCGACGACAAGCCGTACGCCGAGGTCGTCAAGCAGAACCTCCAGGGGATGACCTGGATGAGACGGCTGCGGATCCGCTGAGCGTCGCCCTCAGGCGACCAGCAGGGAGCGCTTCGACAGGCCCATCCAGAAGCCGTCGATGACCTGCTCTCCGGGCGCGGCAGGGTCGCTCGCGGCGCCCAGGGTGACGAACAGCGGGGTGTAGTGCTCCACCGTCGGGTGGGCGTAGGGCATGCCGGGCGCGACGCTGCGGTAGGCGGCGAGTGTGTCGAGGTCGCCGCGGGCCATCGCGTCGGCGGCCCACGCGTCGAAGTCCACCGACCACCCGGGCGCGTCCGCCTCGATCCTCCAGTCGGTGAGGAACGGCAGGCCGTGGGTGAGGAAGCCCGAGCCGATCACCAGGACCCCTTCGTCGCGCAGTGCACGCAGCCGCGCCCCCAGCTGGAGGAGCTGTCCGGGGTCCTGGGTGGGCAGCGACATCTGCACGACCGGGATGTCGCCTGCGGGATACATGATCGTCAACGGGACCCAGGCGCCGTGGTCGAGCCCCCGGCTCGGGTGCTGATGCACCGGGACCGTGTCGGGCATGGTCGCCGCGATGCGACCGGCGAGGGCGGTGGAGTCGGGCGTCTGATACGTCATCCGGTAGTACTTCGCGTCGAAGCCGCCGAAGTCGTAGACCAGCGGCGCTTCCGAGGCGCTGAGCGAGACCGGTGCCGACTCCCAATGGGCGCTGACGATGAGGATCGCCGTGGGTCGGGGGAGTCGGCGCGCGAGGTCACGCAGCTGGCTCGACCACAGCGGGTCGTCGAGCAGCGGCGGTGCGCCGTGGCCGATGTACAGCGCGGGCATCACGGTCTCGGACATGAGCCGATGTTAGTTCAAACTTCAACTAAATGCAAAGACTCGTAGGGCCAGAACCCGCAACTCGCAGGGCCAGAACCCGCAACTCGACCGGTCAGCCTCCGGCGACGGCGGGGATGATGGAGAGCTGGGCGCCGTCCTTCACCTCGGTGGCGAGACCGTCGAGGAAGCGGACGTCGTCGTTGCCGACGTAGACGTTCACGAAGCGGCGGATCTCCCCGGAGTCGTCGAGGATCCGGGCGCGGATGCCGGGGTGGTTCGCCTCGAGATCGTCGAGCACCGCCGTGAGCGTGTCTCCCTCGGCGCTCACCTCCGAGGCGCCGCCGGTGTAGGTGCGCAGGATCGTCGGGATGCGGACGGAGACGGCCATGGTGGGAGGTCCTGTTCTTCGGAGGGTCAGGCGATGCCGGTGGCGTGGAAGGCGGCGTACGTCGGGTCGATGGTGGCGGCGGCGCCGACCTGGTCGGCGACGGCGTCGAGGGTCTTCAGGCCCATGCCCGTGTTGATCACGACGGTCTCCAGGGCCGGGTCCAGCTGGCCGGTCTCGAGGAGCTTCTTCAGCACTCCCACGGTGGTCCCGCCGGCGGTCTCGGTGAAGATGCCCTCCGTGCGGGCGAGCAGCAGGATCCCTTGGCGCACCTCGTCGTCGGTGATGTCCTCCACCGCGCCGCCGCTGCGGCGGCACACGTCGAGCACGTAGGGGCCGTCGGCCGGATTGCCGATCGCCAGGCTCTTGGCGATCGTGTCGGGCTTGACCGGTCGCACGACGTCGGTGCCGCCCTTGAATGCGGTCGCCACCGGAGAGCAGCCGGTCGCCTGTGCGCCGTACACCTTGTAGGGCTTGTCCTCGACGAGCCCGAGCGCGATCAGCTCGCGGAACGCCTTGTCGACCTTGGTGAGCTGGGAGCCCGACGCGACCGGGATGACGATCTGGTCGGGCAGGCGCCACCCCAGCTGCTCGGCGATCTCGTAGCCCAGCGTCTTGGATCCCTCGGCGTAGAACGGGCGGACGTTGACGTTGACGAACGCCCAGCCCTCCTCCTCGCCGGCGATCTCCGAGGCGAGCCTGTTCACGTCGTCGTAGTTCCCGTTCACGGCGACCAGGTTCTCGGTGTACACCGCGGAGTTGACCTGCTTGGGCTTCTCCAGGTTCGACGGGATGAACACGACGGTCTTGATGCCGGCGCGCGCACCGGCAGCGGCGACTGCGTTCGCCAGGTTGCCCGTCGAGGGGCACGCGAACACCGTGGCGCCCAGCTCGCGTGCGGCGCTCAGGGCGCAGGCCACGACGCGGTCCTTGAAGGAGTTGGTCGGGTTGGTGGAGTCGTCCTTGACCCAGAGCCGCTCCAGGCCCAGCTCGCGGGCCCGGTTGTCGGCGCGGAGCAGCCGGGTGAAGCCGGGCTCGGTGTTCGGCGACTCCTCGATGTCCGCGGGCACCGGCAGCAGCGCCTTGTAGCGCCAGATGTTGCGGGGGCCGGCGGCGATCTCCTCGCGGGTGACCTCGGGGAAGGCGTAGGCGACCTCGAGCGGACCGAAGCACTCGTTGCAGGCGTAGGAGGGCCCGAGGTCCTGGGTGGCGCCGCACTCACGACACGACAGCGCGACGGCGTTGCCGAAGGCACCCTCGCGCAGACCTGCCGAGGGGGTGTGGACGGTGCGGGATTCGGCGACGGTGCTCAAGGAGGCCTCCTTCTCATCTTCCCCGACAGCGACCTTCGCCCCGGGACGGAATTAGCACCAGTCCCACGAGCGGGCCTCCTGAGCAGGAGCGTCTCGTGGCGGTTGCCGGGGCTTCAGCGGGCCGTGTCCCTCTGCCCCTCTCGATGAGCAGGTCCCACGGTACGCAGCCGTCTCACGATGTGCACATCCATCCCGATATGCGGGACGGTCTGCGTCCGCCGGGTCTCAGTCGGACCGGTCGGCGGTGAGCCGGCGCAGGAAGGCGACCACGCCGTCGGGGCCGTCGACGACGACGTCCGCGCGCTCGGTGAGTGCCGGCTGCTCGATCGAGCTCGACGCGACCAGCAGGCCGGCGACATCGTCGTCGCGGAGGGCCTGCACGGCGTCGAAGGCGGGGACGTCGCCGAGATCGTCGCCGACGAAGACGAATCCCTCGGCGCCGAACTCCGCGGCGAGCGCCCGTACGGCGTCGCCCTTGTCCCCGCCCGGCCCGCGTACCTCGACGACGTAGCGACCCGGCTCGACGTGCAGCCCGTGGCGTTCGGCGGCCTCCGTCAGCGCACCGAGCACCCGGTCGTACGCCGTCTGGGGATCGGGCATCCTGCGGGTGTGGACGGCGAGGGCGAGGCCCTTGTCCTCGACGTAGGGCTCGCCGTCGAGTCCGAGTCCGCCGAGCAGCCCCGGCAGCTCCTCGGCGAGCGCGGTCAGTGCCGTCGGCGCCTCGGGGGAGACCGTGCGCCGCTCGGTGGAGGACCAGCGCTCCACGCCGTACTGGCCCAGGACCAGGAGCGGCGCCCCGGCGCCCCCGAGCCTCTCGGCGAGCTCACCGACGTGGCCGTGTTCGAGCACGTGCGCGACGGGCCGCCCCGTCACCACGGCGATCGCGGCCACCGTGGGGGCGAGGGAGGCCAGGGCGTCGGGGGCCTCGGGGTGGATCCGCGCCTGCGTCGGGTCGGGGACGATCGGGGAGAGGGTGCCGTCGAAGTCCAGGCCGACCACGACCGGGCCGGTGCAGGCGACGAGGGCGTCGTAGTGCCGGCGTGCCTCGGGCGACGTCACGTCCATGGCGTCATGCAACCACGGGTCTTGACTGCGCTCGACCAGCCGAGCCCGGTGCTCGACCCTGGAGCGCTCAGCCGGCGTAGTCGGCGGTGAGGATCACCGTGAGCCGATCGAACTGCATCGGCGCGATCGCCGGGCGCAGCCGGCCGATGTGCAGGTCGTGGGCGAGCGCCTTGGCGGCGGCGTGCAGCCGGGCCGGGTAGTACACCGTCGAGGAGTCGATGGTGCCGTACCAGTTGTCGGAGCCGACGACGTTCCAGCCGGCGTTGCGGGCGCGCGCCGAGGTCTGCCCGGCAAGGCCCTTGATGTTGGAGTTGTTGAACACCACCACGTAGGTGCCGGCGCGGTCGACGCGCTGGCGGGCGTGCTTGGGCTTGAGGACCGGAGCCGGCGCCGTGGTGCGGGGTGCGGGCGGCTGCACCGGGTGCTGCACGACGGCGCTCGTCGGGCGCGCTGCCGGAGCGTCGGGGTGCGAGGTCAGCACGAAGCCGACCGCGGCCACGGCGACCGCGCAGATGCTCGCCATCAGGGCCGCTGCGGGGAGCACCATGCCCTGCTCGTGGCGGGCGTGCGGGCCCATCGCTCAGACCTCGAAGCCGAGCCGGCGCGCGGAGCGCTGCCGCTGCCGGGCGGCCCGGAGACGCCGCAGGCGACGCACCAGCAACGGGTCGTGCGCCAGCGCCTCGGGGCGGTCGATCAGGGCGTTGAGCACCTGGTAGTAGCGCGTGGTCGACATGTCGAACCGCTCCCGGACCGCCTGCTCCTTGGCGCCGGCGTACTTCCACCACTGGCGCTCGAAGTCGAGGATCTCGCAGTCACGCTCGGACAGCCGGGTGGGGACGACGGAGGGGTGGTCCTCGTGGGAGGCGGGCGTGGCGACCATGTGCGTCGACTCCTCGGCGGATCGGGTGCCTTCGACGGCGTGGACGGAAGGGGTCTGACCGTCGGACGTGTCCATCGTAGGCCCAAAGTACACGCGTGTCATTCGAACCGCCCGGCGTGGTGGGCCCGATTCGCCGGACGTAACGTGCCCCCATGGAGACCACCGCGTCCGGATCCGGGAGCTGGGGCTGGGGCATCCTCGCACCGGGCAAGATCGCCCGTTCCTTCGCCGCCGACCTCGCGCTGCTGCCCGACGCCCGGGTCGCCGCCGTGGGGTCCCGCCGGCTGGCGTCGGCGGAGGAGTTCGCCGCCCGGTACGGCGGCACACCGTACGGCTCCTACGCGGAACTGGTGAACGACCCGTCGGTCGACGTCGTCTACGTCGCCTCCCCGCACGCCCTGCACCCCGAGCACGTCCGGCTGGCGCTCGAGGCGGGCAAGCCGGTGCTCTGTGAGAAGGCGATGGCGCTCAACGCGGCCGACGCCGAGGAGATGTTCGCCGAGGCGGCGGCGCGCGGCCTGTTCCTCATGGAGGCGATGTGGATGGCCTGCCACCCCGGTATCCGCGCGCTCCTGGACCGGCTCGGCACCGGCGAGTACGGAACGCCGCTGCAGGTGGTGGCCGACCTCGGCTTCGTCGTGGAGGCCGATCCCACCGACCGCCTCCTCGACCCGGCGATGGGCGCCGGAGCGCTCCTCGACATGGGCATCTACCCGCTCACCTTCGCCCACCTCGTGCTCGGCGCGCCGACCGAGCAGCGCGCCGTCGCCACCGTCCGCGACGGCATCGACCTCGCGCTCGCCGTCGCCGCCCGGCACGGCGAGGCGACCGCGATCTCGACCACCAGCATGCTCGCGGTCACTCCCCGCACCGCCACGGTCGCCACCGAGCGCGGCCGGTTCGATCTCCCGCGCGACTTCCACCACCCGCCACGCATCACCTGGACGCCGTACGTCGACCAGCGGCCGGGCGCCCCGGAGAACGTGGCGCCGCTCGAGCCGGTGATCGGCCGCGGCTACGGCAACGAGGCGCTGGAGGTCCAGCGCTGTCTCGCCGCGGGGCGGACCACCAGCGACCTCGTCCCGCCCGAGCAGACGCTCGCCGTGCTGCATCAGATGGACGCGCTGCGGGCACAGATCGGTGTGCGGTATCCCGGCGAGACCACGACGGCGCTCTGAGTAGGCTCGCCGACGTGACCCGGAGCACCCGCCGCCGCAGCACCGCGGACCTGTTGGTGGTGGCGAACCGGCTGCCGGTCGACCGGGTCACGCAGCCCGACGGCACCACGGAGTGGCGCCGGTCGCCCGGCGGCCTGGTCTCCGCACTCGTGCCGGTCATGCAGAAGAACCGCGGCGCCTGGATCGGGTGGCCCGGCGACGCGGGCAGCGAGCTGGAGCCCTTCGAGGACGACGGCATCACGCTGGTCCCGGTCTCGGTCACCCAGCAGGAGTACGAGGAGTTCTACGAAGGCTTCTCCAACGCCACGCTGTGGCCGCTCTACCACGACGTCGTCGCCAAGCCGGAGTTCCACCGGGAGTGGTGGGACGCCTACATCGACGTCAACCAGCGGTTCGCCGCGGCCGCCGCCGAGCGGGCGGCGAAGAACGCGATGGTGTGGGTGCAGGACTACCAGCTGCAACTGGTGCCGGCCATCCTCCGCGAGATGCGCCCCGACCTGCGCATCGGGTTCTTCCTGCACATCCCGTTCCCGCCGGCCGAGCTGTTCTCCCAGCTGCCGTGGCGCCGGCAGATCCTCGAGGGCCTGCTGGGCGCCGACCTGGTGGGCTTCCAGCTTCCCGGCGCCGCGCAGAACTTCATCCGGCTCGTCCGCCAGCGCGTCGGCCACAAGACCCACCGTGACAGCGTCTGGCTCCCCGACGGCCGGATGGTGACCGCCAAGGCGTTCCCGATCTCCATCGACTTCGAGGGGTTCGAGGAGCTCGCCCGCAGCGAGACGGTCACCGAGCGGGCCGCGCAGATCCGCGAGGACCTCGGCAACCCGCGCAAGATCTTCCTGGGAGTGGACCGGCTCGACTACACCAAGGGCATCTACGCCCGGCTGCGCGGCTACAGCGAGCTGATCACCGACGGGCACCTCACTCTCGAGGACGCCGTCTTCGTGCAGGTCGCCACCCCCTCCCGGGAGCGCGTGGACCAGTACCGGATCCTGCGCGACGACATCGACCGGCTGGTCGGCCGGATCAACGGCGACCTCGGCCGCATCGGGCGCCCCGCGATCTCCTACCTGCACTCCTCGTTCCCTCGTGAGGAGATGGCAGCGCTGTACCGGGCCGCCGACATCATGGTCGTGACGCCGTTCCGCGACGGGATGAACCTCGTCGCCAAGGAGTACGTCGCCTGCCGCTACGACAACCTCGGCTCGCTGGTGCTCTCGGAGTTCGCCGGGGCGGCCGCGGAGCTGCGCCAGGCGTACCTGGTGAACCCCTACGACATCAACGGCATGAAGGCCACCATGCTCGAGGCGTACCACGCCGACGAGAAGGAGCAGGCCCGGCGGATCAAGGGCATGCGTCGGTGCGTGGCCGAGAACGACGTGGCGCACTGGGCGACGGCATTCCTCGAGGAGCTCGCCTCGGTCCGGCCCCAGCACCACAAGCAGGTCAGGCCCGCTCGGCTGAGCTGATTTCGCGGACTCGTCCCCGAGTCGGGCGGGCGTGCTCGATAATGCTCTCGTTCACCGAGCCGGGGAGGGCACGGACGCCACACCGGCCGACAAGGAGTGCCACGCGATGGATCTGATCCCCAAGCCGGACCAGGTCGTTGCCGCAGCGAGCAACGTCGCCCACATGCTGCTCTACGGCGGAGTGGCCGACCTGCGGCCGATGCCCCGGACGCTGATCGACGAGGGGCCGCTGCGGGCCGTCTACCACTACCGCCCCTCCGCCCAGAGCCCTGCCGGCGGGGATCCGGTCCTGCTCGTCACCCCGCTCGCGGCGCCGTCCAGCTGCTACGACCTGCGCCGCGGGTGCTCCCTGGTGGAGCACTTCGTGGAGCAGGGACGCCCCACCTACCTGGTCGAGTACGGCGAGATCTCCTTCCGCGACCGCAACCTCGGCATGGAGCACTGGGTGCGCGACGTCGTGCCCGCGGCCATCCAGGCGGTGCACGAGCACGCCGGGAAGCGCCCGGTGCACGTGATCGGCTGGAGCCTCGGCGGCATCTTCTCCGTGCTCGTCGCCGCCTCCCAGCCGCGGCTGCCGATCGCCTCGCTGAGCGTGGTCGGCTCACCCTTCGACGTCGCGGAGGTGCCGCTGGTCGCGCCCCTGCGCCCGATCCTCCGGCTCACCGACGGCGGCATCGTCACCCAGCTCTACCGGCTCATGGGCGGCGCTCCGAAGCCCCTCGTGCGCCGCGCCTTCCAGCTCAGCTCGGGCACCAAGATCCTCACCAAGCCGATCGCCCGCCTGCAGAACCTCGACGACCGCGAGTGGCTGGCGCAGATCGAGGCCGTCGACCGGTTCACCCAGGCGATGATCGCCTACCCGGGCCGGACGTTCGGGCAGCTCTACCACCGGATGGTGAAGAAGAACCAGCTCCGCAACGGCGTCGTGGAGTACGACGGCCGGGAGATCCGCGTCGACTCGATCACGCTCCCGGTGCTGATCTTCGCCGGCAACACCGACGGCATCGCCCCGGTCAAGGCGGTGCGTCGCCTCGTCGACCTGCTCCCGAACGCCGCCGAGGTCCGCTTCGAGATCGTGCCGGGCGGGCACCTCGGCATGCTCACCGGGCGGGCGGCCCGCGACACCACCTGGGTGGTGCTCGACGAGTGGATCGACCAGCACTCCGCCCCGGTCGCCACCGCCACGCCGGCGGGCCCCCGCGCCCCCCGGCGTACGCCGTCGCCGCAGCGCGGCGCGATCGGCGCGAACCCCGAGCGCCGGTTCACCTCCAGCGCCTCTCGTCGCCTCGCCCGCTGATCGACCGAGGACGAGCGATGAGCAGATTCCCGATGCCCGGCGACCGGATGGGGCCCTTCCTGGTGGTCCGGGAGATCGGCCGCGGCCCGACCGGTGTCGTGCTCGAGTGCCTGGACACCGGCGCGCCCGCGGGGCGCGAGCGGGTCGCGATGAAGGTCCGCACCCCGCTCACCACGCTGGCCGCCGACCTGCGCGACCGCTACGGCGCCGACCTCGACCGGCTCGCCGCGGTCGGCTCGCCTCGGCTGCTCCCGGTGCTGCGGGTGGGCGTCCACGACGGGCGCCTGCTCACCCTCACCCCGTACGTCGCCGGCGGCGACGTCGGTGCGCGGCTGGCCGAGGGGCCGCTCCCGCCGACGACCGCGCTGGCCTGGGCGACGGCGCTCGCCGACGGGCTGGCCGCCGTCCACCGCGCCGGCCTCGTCCATGGCGGCGTGCGGGCCGCGAACCTGCTGGTGCCCGAGGTCGGTGACCCGGTCCTCACCGACGTGGGTGGCTCCCTGCTCGCCCAGCCGTGGCTGCGCCCCCCCGGCGTCCCGGAGGCCTCTCCGTCGGTCCCGCTCAGCGCGGCCGACGACGTGCGGGCCGCGGGCGCGCTCATCGCCGCTCTGGCCGGCGAGGGTGCCGGCCCGGCGTTGCGCGAGGTGGTCCGGCGAGCGACCGCTGCGGAGGACGCCGAGCGCTACCCCGACGGCGAAGCCCTCGCCCGGGCCCTGCGCCTGGTGCCGCCCGGGGAACTGCCCCGGACCGGTGCCGGGGGCCGGCGTCGGCGGCCTACCGCCCGGCTCGCCCTCGGCGGCCTCGCGGCGGCCGTCGCTGCGGTGGTCGTGGCTCTGGCCGTGCGGCACGAGGCGGCTCCGCCACCGGCCGCCGAGGCAGCCACGCCCTCGGGCCCTTCGGCCACTGCGGTCGATGCCGCCGGACCGGCGGCGCCCGCCATGACGCACGCGCCGGGTTACCGCTCGGTGGTCTTCACCCTCGCCAGGGCAGGTGGTGCCGAGGTGCAGGTCGAGCGGGCCGGCACGTGGACCACCGTCGCCACCCGGACCGTCACCGTGCCGACGGCCGCCGGTGGGGACCGCGCCTGCCTCCGGGCGCGATCGATCCTCGACGGGCGCGCCGGTGCACCGCGGCGCGACTGCGGGCAGAGCCAGCCGCCCGAGCTCACCACCGAGCGCCATCCCGACTGCCTGATCGACGGCACCTACCGGCAGGTCTGCTACACCCTGATCGCGCGGGGCTTCGCCCCCGGCGAGGACGACCGGCTGACGTTCTCCGTCGACGGCCGGCCGATGGGCACCGCGGTGGTGCACATCGGCCGTGACGGCACCGGCACGCTGCCGGGCGGCCAGCACTTCCACTTCGCCGACAGCGACGCCGGCGCGACCGCGCGGATCACGATGGGGGGTTTGACCCACACCTGGCGGGTCGACCGCCGGAGCTGACGGCCGCAGTCGATCGCTCAGCCGATCCCCGTGCCGCCGCCTCCGCCGCTGCCACCGTCCCCGCCGGAGGACGGCGTCGGCTGGGGTGCCGGCTGGGGTGCGGGCTGGGGTGCCGGCTTGGGCTTCGGCTTGGGCGTGATGGTCAGGGTGCGGCGGGCGGAGTGGCCCGCGAGGTGGTAGTCGTGCGCAGCGACGATGACGCGCAGCGTCCACGTGCCGGGTGGGCCGGCGGTGAGGGACAGCACGTATCGGCCCCCGCGCGTCGTGGTGGCGTGTGCCAGCGTCCGCCAGTGCCCACCCACCAGGCGCTGGAGCCGCGCCGCGTAGCCGGCGGCTCCGGCGCTGCTCGCGCCGCTCACCTGCACGGCCCGGCCGGTGCGGACGCTGCTCGCGCTGAGCCCGGCACTCACGGTGGTGGGGACGGTGACGGTGACGGCCACCGGCTCCGAGCTCGCGCCGACGACACCGGCATGGTCGGCTGCGAGCACGCGGTAGGCCGTGGGTCCGCCCGGCCGCGCGCGGGGGGCGAACGCGTACCGGCCCTGGGTGTCGGTGGTGGTGTGTCCGCGGTCGACCCAGGTGTCGCCGGACTGCTGCTGGAGGGTGACCGGCACGCCCGGCAGCCCGGGGCGCACGGAGCCGCTCAGCTGCACGCGCGCGCCGAGCCGGACGCGACGGTGCGCCGCCTCCAGTGACACCACTCGGCGCACCTCGACGTCGACGGGAGCCGACACGCTCCGGTCCGCGCCAGCGGTGCCGAGGTAGCGGAGGCGGTACTGGGTGCCGCGCGCCGGACGCACGACGAACACCGGCGCCGGAGCGTCGAGGCGGCCCACCTCGGCGAAGGCGCTGCTTCCGAACGGCGCCGCCTCGAGAGCGACCGAGCCGCCGAGCTGGGAGCCGCTGGCGGCACCGAGCACGGAGCCGGTGAGCCGGGCCGCCTGGCCGGCCGCGAGCTGGGGGACCGAGCTGGTCAGGGTCGTCGTCGTCTGTTGGGCCGACAGGTCGAGGTCGCTCGTGCCGCTGGCGTCGGTGCGCACCAGGTGGTCGATCGCGAAGGCGTCGCCGGTGCAGCCGAACTCGTAGCCGGCCAGCATCCCGCCGCCCTGGTAGCGGTTGCCGGCGGCGAAGGCGCGGATCGAGCGCGGCTGGTTGGTCGACGGGTCCAGCGGCTTGCTGGGGAACACCGCCGACCAGCTGGCCGGCGACAGCGGCGTCGCGCCGCGGTGCTGCAGCCACAGCAGGCCGCTGCTCAGGTCGAGGGCGTCGGCACGGCTGTCGGCACGATCGCTCGCGGTGCCGATGTAGTAGGTGTCGCTCGCGGCGCCGGGGGCGCGGTAGAAGACCAGCAGCCGCGCCGTGACGCCCTTCGACGTGATGCTGCGGGCGATCACCGAGAGCTCGGTCGTGGTCGCGGGATCGGGGACGGCGACGCTGATGCCGGCCTGTGCGGAGCCCGGCGAGTAGCGCCACCGCACGTCGCCGTCGGCGGCGCGCTCGAAGGTCCGGCCGGCGGCGACGCCGAGGGTGTCGGCGGACAGGCCGCCGGGCCCCTGCGCGGTGCTCTGCGGCGTGCCGCAGGCGTTGCTCCAGAACCCCGTGCCGGCGGGTGCGGTGGTGCCCGGTCGCCAGGTCGTCGTACCGGCCGCCCACCCGGGCGCGATCGCGCCTCCGGCGATCGCCGTCGCCACGGCGGCCGTGACGGCGGCCCACGTCGTTCGTCGCATCGCTCAGCCTCCCTCGTGGCTCCCCGAGTGCGTCGGTGCGACGCGAGCCCCGTGGGAGCCAACGCGTGAGGTCCGGCGAGGTTATGCGTCGCAGCCCTGCAGGGTCCCTACGATGCGCTGCATGCGCGGCGAGGCGGACGACCGGCTCGGCACCGGCGTACGCATCGGCTACGGGCTCGGATCCGTCGCCACCGGCACCTTCGGCACCGTGCCGGGGCTGATGCTGCTGCCCTATCTGACCGACACGCTGGGCATCACCGCGGTTCTTGCCGGGGTGATCGTGTTCGCCCCGAAGGCCTGGGACGTGGTGCTGAACCCGATCGCCGGGCGGATCAGCGACCGGTCCACCGACCCGCGTGGTCCACGGCGCCCGTTCCTGCTCCGGGCCGGTCTCGTCCTCGCGCTGGCCTTCGCGCTGCTCTTCGCCGGCCCCGACCTCGGCTCGACGACACTCGACGCGCTCTGGGTGGTCGTGGCCTTCCTGGCCTGCGCGACGGCGTACGCGTTCTTCCAGGTGCCGTACGTCGCGATGCCCGCGGAGATCACCGACGGCTACCACGAGCGCACCCGGTTGATGACCTGGCGGGTGGCGATCCTCGCGTTCGCGATCATGCTCAGCGGCGCGAGCGCGCCGGCGATCCGCAACGCCTTCGACGGCCGGGCCGGCTACCGGGTGATGGGTCTCGCGGTCGCGCTGCTCCTGGCCGTCGGGGTGGTGGGCGCGTACGTCGGCACGCGCTCCGCTCGGATCCGGCGGGTCGAGCCCGGACCCGGCAGTCTGCGCGAGCAGCTCCGGATCGTGGCCGGTGCGCGCGACTTCCGCCTGCTGCTGACCACCTTCGTGCTGCAGGCGCTCGCGACCGGTGCGATGCTCGCCGGCGTCGACTACATGGCCCGGTGGGTGCTCGGCGACGACGGTGCCGCGACGACGCTCTTCCTCTGCTTCGTCGGGCCGGCGCTGTTGCTGACGCCGGTCTGGGCCCGCGTCGGGGCCCGGGTCGGCAAGCGGTCCGGGTACGTTGCCGCCTCGCTCGTCCTCCTCGCGGGTGCGCTGGTGCTCGTCTCCGCGAGGAGCGCCCCGGACTGGCTGGTGTTCGCCGCCACCTGCCTGGTCGGTGTGGGATACGCCGGCGTGCAGGTGTTCCCGCTGGCGATGCTGCCCGACGCCGCCGCGGTCGACGCCCGTCGCACCGCCAGCAACCGGATCGGCGTGTACACCGGGGTGTGGACCGCGGGGGAGACCCTCGGCCTGGCGCTGGGCCCCGGTGCCTACGCGCTGGTGCTCGCCCTGGGCGGCTATGTCTCCTCCTCCGGCGGGCACGTGGACCAGCCCGACTCGGCCCTGACCGCGATCACGCTCGGCTTCTCGCTCCTTCCGGCGCTGCTCGTGCTCGTCAGTCTCGTGCCGTTGTCCCGTTACCGCCTCGACGAGGCGGCCGTCCTCCAGGAGTCCCCGTGAACACCGATCGCCCCGAAGTCCTCGGCCGGCTCCGGGTCCTGCAGCAGGCCGACGTGCCGGTGCACGGCGGCCGCACGCTCGCCTACGTCTACGACTCCGGCATGGCCGAGGCCGACCGCGTCGGCCGCGAGGCGGTGGCCGCCTACGCCGGCTCCAACGGGCTGGACCCGACCGCCTTCCCCTCGCTGCTGAGCATGGAGAACGACCTGGTCGGTGTCGCCTGCGACCTCCTGGACGCCCCGGACACCGCCGTAGGGACGTTCACCTCCGGCGGGACCGAGTCGGTGCTGCTGGCCGTGCAGGGAGCCCGCGATGCGTGCCCGGAGGTGGCGCGGCCCTCGATCGTGCTGCCGACCACGGCACACGCGGCGTTCCACAAGGCCGCGCACTACTTCGGCGTCGACGTGCGGATGGTCGACGTCGGGGCGGACGGTCGCGCCGACCCTGCCGCGACGGCGGCCGCGGTCGACGACAGCACGGTGCTGGTCGTCGCCAGCGCACCGTCGTACGCGCACGGCGTCGTGGATCCGGTCGGGCCGCTCGCTGCGCTGGCCGCCGAGCGGGGAATCCGCTGCCATGTCGACGCGTGCATCGGCGGCTGGGTGCTGCCGTTCGCTGCGCGGCTGGGTCGGCCCGTGCCGCCGTGGACGTTCGCGGTCGACGGGGTCACGAGCATCTCGGTCGACCTGCACAAGTACGCCTACACGCCCAAGGGCGCCTCGCTGCTGCTGTACCGCACCGTGGAGCTGCGCCGGCCGCAGTACTTCGCCAGCGCCGATTGGCCCGGCTACACCATGCTCAACTCGACGATGCAGTCCACCAAGTCGGGTGGTCCGCTGGCGGGCGCGTGGGCGGTGGTGAACACGATCGGCCTCGACGGGTACCTCGAGCTCACCCGCCAGGTCCTCGACGCGGTCGACCGGATCGTCGCAGCGGTCGAGGCCGACCCGCGGCTGCGCCTGCTCGCCCGCCCCGACTCGACACTCGTGGCCTTCACCACCGACGCCTCCTGTGACGTGTTCACGCTCGCCGACCTGATGGGCGACGCGCAGTGGTGGGTGCAGCCGCAGCTCTCCTTCCGCGGCGGACCGCCCAGCGTGCATCTGTCGGTGAGCGCCGCCACCGACGTCGACGCGTTCCTCGGGGCGTTGGACGCGGCCCTGGACCAGGCGGTGCTGCGCGGCCCCGTCGTCGTCGAGGAGGAGGTGGCGGCCTTCGTGCGTGCGCTCGACCCCGCGACGTTGAGCGACGCCGACTTCGATGGCCTCCTCGCCGCGGTCGGGATGGTGGGCGGCGAGGGGGTCGCCGTGCCCGAGCAGATGGCCGGGATCAACGCCCTGCTCGACCTCGCCGCCCCAGCCCTGCGTGAACGCCTGCTGGTGACCTTCCTGGACCGGCTGGGCCGCCCGGCCCGCGGCCGGCGGGGGCCGGTGCCCGGGCCGGACATGTAACGCGGGGTTATGTCTTGTGGACACGTGCTGTGGTCGGCGTGTCGCGCCCCTGACCCCGCGTTACATGAGGGGCGCTCGGCGTGTCGGCGCCGACTCCTCGAACGCCAGCACCGACGCGAGGTCGTAGGCACCGTGGTCGGTGCCCACTCCCTGGGCGACCTGGGCTGCCGTCGCGCACCCCAGGCGGGCGGCGCCCTCGAGGTCCCGTCCGAGTGCGCGGCCGCGCAGGAAGCCTGCGGAGAAGGCGTCGCCGCAGCCGGTGGTGTCCACCACGTCGACGTCGTACGCCGGCACCGCGTGCTCCTCCTCGGCGGTGACCACCAGGGCGCCGCGCGCGCCCTGCGTGACGGCGACGCACCGCACGCCGCGCCCGACCAGTGCCCGAGCTCCCGCGGCGAGGTCGTCCTCCCCGGTGAAGCCCCGCACCTGCTCGTCGTTGGGGAGCAGGTAGTCGGTGTGCGGAAGGCAGTCGGCGATCCACGCCAGCATGTCGGGATCGCCGGGCGCCAGGACGTCCACCGAGGTGGTCACGCCACGTGCGCGTGCGTCGGCCAGCAGCCGCCCGGCCGCCTCGCCGCCGAGGAACTCCGGTCCGCCGAGGTGCAGGTGGGTCAGGCCGTCCAGGGGGTCCCCGGGGAGGTCGTCGAGGGTGAGTGTGCCGTTGGCCCCGATGCAGTGCCACGCCGGACGGTCGCCGTTCGGACGGACCGGGATCACCGACGCTGAGGTCTGCGCGCCGGCGCGGCGCACCAGCCCCCGCGTGTCCAGTCCCTCGCGGGAAAGCAGGGCGAGCAGGGTGTCGCCGACCGGGTCGGCGCCGAGCGCTCCGTGGCAGCGCACGGCCGCTCCCAGGCGCCGCAGCACGACGCCGGTGCCGCCGGCGGTGCCTGCGGGCGACATCCGGATCGTGTCGACCAGCGCTCCGTCGGAGGCCTCGGGGATCGAGTCGACCGTCAGCACATGGGTGTCGAGGACGTGCACGCCGACGACGGCGACGGTCATCGGTCGGCTCGCTGTGGTCACGGTGTCTCCTCGGACGGGGCATCGGTGGGGCGGGTCTGTCCGTAGCGCCGCCGAATCGCCTGGGTGACGACGTCCTCCTGCTGGGCGGGGCTGAGTGCGCGGGGGACGCCGAGCACGGAGGCACGGTGGTGGAGTTGGCAGAGCCACTCGAGCAGCAGGGCGTGCTCCACCGCCTTCTCCAGGGTGTCGCCGATCGTGACCGAGCCGTGGTTGGCGAGCAGCGCCGCCTGCCGGTCCGCGATCGCCACCGAGACGCTCGCGGCGAGCTCCGGGGTGCCGAAGGTGGCGTAGGGAGCGACGGGGATCGTGCCGCCGAGCAGCAGCTGCTGGTAGTGCAGCACCGGCAGCTCGTCGAGCACGCAGGCCAGGGCAGTGGCCCACGGCGCGTGCGTGTGGACGACCGCTCCCCGGGTGCGCAGAGCGAGGTGCAGCTCCAGCTCGCTGGTCGGCGCCAGGTCCCCCGCGACCACCTGTCCGCGACCGTCCACGACGGTGACCTCGTCGGCGGTGCACTCGGCCAGGACCACCCCGGTGGCCGTGACCGCGATCCGGCCCCCGTCGAGCGGGGTGCTCACGTTGCCCGCCGTACCGATGAGGAGGCCGGCCGCGGCGAGCCGCCGGGCGGCGTCCGCGACGGCGGCGCGCTCGGTCGCGTACGGACGGCGTGGCATGGCGCGTGAGCGTAGCGGCGGCGGGTATCGCTGGGCCATGGGCGGGCAGGGGCGGGACGCGCTGGCGGAGTACCACCGCAAGCGGGACTTCTCCCGGACCGGGGAGCCGGCCGGCGAGGTCGGCGCGGAGACGGGCCGCCTGCGGTACGTCGTGCAGCGACACCGAGCCAGCCACCTGCACTACGACCTCCGTTTCGAGATGGACGGCGTGCTGGCCTCCTGGGCGGTGCCGAAAGGTCCGACGCTCGACCCCACCGTGAAGCGGCTGGCGATGCACGTCGAGGACCACCCGATCGAGTACGTCGACTTCGAGGGCGTCATCCCGCGCGGGGAGTACGGCGGTGGCGACGTCGTCGTGTGGGACACCGGCACCTGGGAGCCGCACGACACCGAAGACCCGGTCGCCGCGGTCCGGTCCGGTGAGCTGCACGCCGACGTGCGCGGCGAGAAGATCCGCGGACGGCTGGTGCTGATCCGCCGGTCCGTCGACGCGGACGGGCGCGAGTCCTGGATGCTGCTGCACAAGCACGACGAGTTCGCCGTCGAGGGCTGGGACCCCGAGGAGCACCCGCGGTCGGTGCTGACAGGTCGGACGAACGACGAGGTGCTCGCCGACCCCTCGCAGCGCTGGCACTCCGACCGGCCGGCGTCCGTGGCGGCGGAGGCGAGTGCGGCGCCCGAGGTGCCGACGGCCGACGAGCTCTCCGGCCTCGATGAGCTGGGTGCAGAAGGCACGTGGGACGTCTTCGGGCGGGCGTTGAAGGTGACCAACCTGGACAAGGTGCTGTTCCCCGCCCGCGGTGACGAGGAGCCGGTCACCAAGCGCGACTTCCTCCGGTACGTCGCCGCGGTGGCGCCGGTCTCCGTGCCGTACCTGACCGGCCGGGCGCTGAACCTGCATCGGTATCCCGGTGGAGCGGAGTCGAAGGGCTTCTGGCACAAGGAGCTGCCCTCGCACGCCCCCGACTGGGTCGGGCGCTGGGACAACCCGCTGGCCGACGAGGGCGAGACGCAGACCTACCTGGTGGTCGAGGAGCCGGCCGCGCTGGTGTGGGCGGCGAACTTCGGTGCCTTGGAGTGGCATCCGTGGACCTCGCGGACCGAAGCGCCGCAGTGCCCGACGTACGCGTTGTTCGACATCGACCCCGGCGAGGACACCACGTGGGAGCAGGTCCTGGACCTCGCTCGCCTGCACCGCACCGCCTTCGAGCAGCTGGACGTGCGCTCCTATCCGAAGGTGACCGGC
>JBQCCW010000068.1:0-2649 GCA_051961835.1 Marmoricola sp.
GAGGTGGAGAGGCTGCGAATCAGGTTCTGCGCGGCGGTGTAGCCGTCGACGAGGGCGTGGTGGACCTTGACGTAGAGCGCAAACCGGCCGCCCTCCAGGCCCTCGATGATGTGCACCTCCCATGGCGGACGGCTCAGGTCCAGCGGGTTGCTGTGCAGCCGGGAGACCAGCGTGCCGAGCTCCCGCTCGTCGCCCGGCGCGGGCAGCGCGGAGCGCCGTACGTGGTAGTCGATGTCGAAGTGCTCGTCCTCGATCCACGACAGCATCGGCCGGTACCTCAGCTGCGGCAGCGCGAGCTTGAGGTTCCACGGCGCGTGCACCGGCCCGGAGCGGATGTCGGCCTCCAGCTCGCGGAACCACTCCTCGCCCGCGTCGGCCGGCGGGGTGAACGGCAGCAGCCCGGCGACGTGCATGCGGGTGGAGGGCGTGTCGCCGTAGACGAACAACGCATCCAGCGGGCTCAGGCGGCGTGCCATCGGATGGCCTCCTCGGGTCGGGGGAGCTCGGCGCCGGCCCGCGTCGCGCACCGGGTGGATACGGCTGGCCACATTGTGGGGGCCACGGGCGGGGAGCGGAACCACCCGTTCCGTCCCCGGTGCCGAGGAGCGGGAGAGGCGGTGCGGCTCAGGACCGCTGCGACGGCCGCCCGATGGACTGCTCGGTGGACTGCTCGGCGTCGTCGTGGGGTCCGCGGCCCTGCTCGGGGACCGAGCCGGAGAAGTCGCTGTCCACGCTCTCCTCCTCCTGGAAGCGCTGGGTCTCCGCGTGCGCCTCGTAGGCGCGCCGGTCCGCGTCGGTCTCCGGCGGGTCGACCAGGCCGCGCGGGTAGAGCTTCATCCGCAGCACGGTGTTGAGCTCCGCGGCGACCAGGACGAGCTGGGACTCCAGGTAGAGCCAGGCCAGCAGCGCGATGACGACGGCGAACGTGCCGTAGGTCTGGCCCGCGCCGCTGAGGGTGTGGCCGACGTAGTAGCCACCGACGAGCTGGAGCACCTGCCAGCAGATCGCCGCGAAGACGGCTCCCGGCAGGACCTCCTTGAAGGTGACGTCCTTGACGGTGAGCACCCGGAACGCGAGGGAGAAGATCGCGATGTTCGCCGCGAGCGCGAGCACCGCCGCCAGGATCCGCAGGCCGGGGCCGAGGACGTCCAGGCCGTACGTCGAGCCGCCGGTGGAGATGCCGTTGAGCACCGTGCTGACCACGACCGCGAGCACGACCACCAGGAGCAGCAGCAGGCTGCGCAGCGTCCGGAAGACGATGTTGGGGCGGTGCACCATCGGCACCTCGTAGACGGAGTTGAAGGCGGTCTGCGCGGCGTTGGCCGCTCCCAGGCCGCCCCAGATCGCGCCCGCGATGCCGATGACCAGCGCGAGCACGCTGCCGTGCAGTCCGTGGACCTGCTTACCGATCTGCGCCCCGACGATCGGTAACTGGTCGAGGGCGGAGCCCAGCACGGCGTCGCGGGCGCCCGGGTGGCTGGACAGCACGAAGCCGAGCACCGTGGTCAGCACCAGGAGCAGCGGGAAGATCGAGGAGAAGGTGTAGTAGGCGATCAGCGCGGCCAGGTTGCCGGCCTGGTCCTCGCCGAACTTCTTGCTCACCGCGAAGGGGATGCCGAGCCACCGATGCTGCTGCTGGTAGCGGTCGACCCTGGCCAGCAGGTGCTTGATCCGGTCCTTCACTGCTGTGCTCCTCCACGGCGACGGCGTTGCCTCACCGTGCCCGCCGTACCGGGGGTCACACCTTCTCGCCCGCCTCAGGGCCTCACAGTGAGCGTCTGCGCGAGCGTCCCGAGCGGGCCGCTCTCGTCGTGGAGCACCGTGCTGGTCAGCCCGTGACCGCCGGGTCCGAAGCTCACGGTGGTGTCGAAGCCCAGCCACCCCGGCTCGGCGGCGCGGAACAGGTGCGCGGTCAGGTCGAGGTTGGGGAACAGCACGTCGCGGGGGTGGGCGCGGACGGTCATCCCGTTGGCGATGTCGAAGAGGCCGATCGCCCGGGCGGTGGTGCTCGTCGGCTCGTCGAGCAGCGGCACGTCGGTGCACGCCCAGAAGCGCGCACGGCCGGGCCGCTCCTCAGCGCGCCGGAGCCGGGCGGCCGCGATGAAGCCGCCGGGCCACACCGAGGTCGGGTCCCACGCGGGCACCTCGTCGGGGGACGGCATCGCGGGCAGGTCGCCACCCGCGACCGCAGTCGTGTCGCCGGGCCCCATCAGCCACGCCCGCAGCACCACGCCCGCCCGGCCGGCGTGGCTGAGCACCGCCTCGACGAGCTCGATCGTCCGACCCGGGCGCACCACCCGCACCGACACCTCGCACTCGTCCATCGGCAGCACGCCGAGGATGTCGTAGGACAGCCGCGCGAGCACCAGCTCGTCGTCCCGCCGCGCGTCCCGGTCGGCCTCGACGAGGTGCGCCATCAGCCCGAACGCCGGCGCGATGTGCTGCTCCTCGACGTTCCACGCGCCGCCGACGTGCTCGGTGGGGACGAAGGTGGTGGCTCCGGTACGGACGAAGTACGGCACGGTCGGCGGGGCTCCTCGAGGTACGGCGGGATCGACGGGCCCGACGCTAGCCAGTCGGCCGTCGACGGCAGCCACGGCGGCCGGGGACACGCCGTACGACGGGGGCTCAGCCGTCCCGGCGGTCCTC
>JBQCCW010000069.1:0-12233 GCA_051961835.1 Marmoricola sp.
GAGGCCGGCGGCTACGTCACGCCGCTGGTCCGCAAGCTCGCCGCCCAGCACGGTGTCGACCTGGCCAGCATCACCGGTTCGGGTGTGGGCGGGCGCATCCGCAAGGAGGACGTCCTCGAGGCCGCCGCTGCGGCCAAGGCACCGGCGGCAGCGCCCGCCGCCCCCGCGGCTCCGGCCGCGAGCGCTCCCGCCGCTGCGGCGGCGCCGGCTGCCGCGTCTCCGCTGCGCGGCACCACCGAGAAGGTCTCGCGCCTGCGCAAGGTGATCGCCGAGCGGATGACCGAGTCGCTGCACGTCTCCGCGCAGCTGACCCAGGTCATGGAGGTGGACGTCACCAACATCGCCCGGCTGCGCGACGCCGAGAAGGCGGACTTCCTTGCCCGCGAGGGCGTGAAGCTCACCTACCTGCCGTTCTTCGCGAAGGCGGCGATCGACGCGCTCAAGGAGCACCCGAAGCTCAACGCGAACATCGACACCGACAAGGGCGAGGTCACCTACTTCGACCGGGAGAACATCGCCTTCGCCGTCGACACCGACAAGGGCCTGCTCACGCCGGTCGTCAAGGACGCGGGCGACCTCTCGATCGCCGGCCTGGCGAAGAAGATCGCCGACGTCGCGGAGCGGACCCGCACCAACAAGATCGGTCCGGACGACCTGACCGGCGGCACCTTCACGATCACCAACCTGGGCTCGTTCGGGGCGCTGTTCGACACCCCGATCATCAACCAGCCCCAGGTGGCGATCCTCGGGCCGGGCGCGGTCACGAAGCGGCCGGTCGTGATCGACGACCCGAACCTCGGGGAGACGATCGCGGTGCGGCACATGGTCTACCTCGCGCTCACCTACGACCACCGCCTCGTCGACGGCGCCGACGCCGGCCGCTTCCTGCAGGACGTCAAGCAGCGCCTCGAGGCCGGCCACTTCGAGGTCTGACCGCCGAGCGGGCGGAAGCGGCGCGCTCCAGACCGCCCAGCGGGCGGTTGCGGCGCGCTGCGGTACGGCGAGCGGGCACGAACGTACGCCGTACGACGCCGAGCGGGCGGTTGCGTACGTCTCGTCCTGCAACGGGATCAGCGCGGCCTCGCCAGGGCGGAATGCACACGCTGGCCGCCGGACGACGCATCGTGGCGCGGGTCTCCCTGCCTTGAGGCCGTCAGCTGGCGCTCACGCCGAGCTCGGCGGCCGCAACGTCGAGCCGCCTGTCGCGCGTCCACAACTTTCCGTCGGGCTGGAGGAGCGCCGCGGCGAGCAGATGAGCGTCCACCAAGGAGAGCCCACGACCCCAGAGCCGTCGATGCTCGACCACGTGCGCGACCTCCAGATCAGTCGCAGCGGAGAACCTCGGCAGCCGGCTCAGCTCGGTCAGGAACTCTTCTCGGTTTTGAAGGGTTCCCAGGCGAAGCTCACCGATGACCATGGGGTGGGTGGCGACTCGACCGTTGTCGAGGAGTTCTATCAAGCGGCCCTCGGCCCGGTGAAGGTGGTCGATCCAGACCGATGTGTCGACCAGGATCACGCCGAGCGCCGGCGTGGAGTCGCCTGCGCCTCAGGGTCGGAACCGCCCAGCGCAGCGAGCCGCCGTGCCGCCTCCCGCTGAACGAGCGCTTCGAGCCCGGCCCGCAGCAGCGCAGACCGCTCTCGGATGCCCGTGAGCGCTGCGGCCTCGTCGAGGAGCGCGTCGTCGAGCGTCACCGTCGTCCTCATCCATCGAAGATAGCACCGCTTGATGCGCATATAGATGCAGCATGCCGCCCGACCCGCGGGTCCGCGAGAGGCCGCCGCTGGTGCCCGCCGTACCGCCGCGTGCGCAACCGCCCGCTCGCCGCGTCAGCGCGTACGCAACCGCCCGCTCGGCGTCGTACGGCGTACGGAACCGCCCGCTCGACGGCTCGCAGCGCGCCGTCTCCGCCCGCTCGGGGTCAGAGGTTGATCATGTGGCCGGCGATGCCCTCGACGGCCTCCTTGACGGCCTCGGAGAGGGTCGGGTGGGCGAAGACGTTGCGGGCGACCTCGTCGGCGGTGAGGTCCCACTTCTGCGCGAGCGTCAGCGCGGGGAGCAGCTCGGTCACGTCGGGCCCGATCAGGTGGGCGCCGATGATCTCGTTGTGGGTCGCGTCGGCGACGACCTTGACGAAGCCGACCGGCTCGCCGAGCCCCATCGCCTTGCCGTTGGCCGAGAACGGGAACTTCGCGACCTTGACGTCGTAGCCCTTCTCCTTCGCCTGCTCCTCGGAGTAGCCGAAGGAGGCGATCTGCGGCTGGCAGTACGTCGCCCGCGGGATGAAGTCGTACTCCACCGGCATCGTCTCCGCGCCGGCCATCGTCTCGGCCGCGACCACGCCCTGGGCCTCGGCGGTGTGGGCCAGCATGAGCTTGCCGGTGCAGTCGCCGATCGCGTAGACGTCCTCGACGTTGGTGCGGCAGTACTCGTCGATCGCGATCGCGCCGCGGTCGGTGAGCTGGACGCCGGTGTTCTCCAGGCCGTAACCCTCGACCCGCGGCGCGAAGCCGAACGCCGCCAGCATCTTGTCGGCCTCGAGCACCTGGGAGTCGCCGCCGGCGGCCGGGCTGACCGTGACCCGCACGCCGGAGCCGGTGTCCTCGACGTTCTCGACCTTGGTGCCGAGCAGCACCTTGATGCCGAGCTTCTTGTAGTGCTTGAGCAGCTCCTTGGACACCTCGGCGTCCTCGGTCGGCACCATCCGGTCGAGGAACTCCACGATCGTGACGTCGACACCGAAGTTGCGCATCACGTAGGCGAACTCGACGCCGATGGCCCCGGAGCCGCCGATGATGATCGAGGACGGCAGCTCCTCGGAGAGGATCTGCTCCTCGTAGGTGACGACGTTCTGCGACAACTGCACGCCGGGGACCAGTCGGACAGTGGCGCCGGCGGCGATGATCACCTTGTCGGCAGTGACCGTCCTGGTGGAGCCGTCCTCCTGCTTGACCTCGATGGTGTGGGCGTCCTTGAAGGTGCCCCAGCCGTTGATCTCCTCGATCTTGTTCTTCTTCATCAGGAAGTGGACGCCCTTGACGATGCCGTCGGACACCTGGCGGCTGCGCTTCCAGGTGGGGCCAAAGGACATCGTGGCGTCACCGGTGATGCCGTACTTGTCCTTCTCGTCGTTCAGGACGTGCGCGAGCTCGGCGTTGCGCAGCAGCGCCTTGGAGGGGATGCAGCCGACGTTGAGGCACACCCCGCCCCAGTACTTCAGCTCGATGACCGCGGCCTTGAGGCCGAGCTGGGACGCGCGGATGGCGGCGACGTACCCGCCGGGGCCGGCACCGAGGACGACAACATCGAAATCGCTCACGGGGCCAGGCTATCCACCCGCCTCAGGAGGCCGTCAGCGGTGCGCCGCGCAGAAGCCGTCGCGCTCGGCGTTCTCCTGATCTGTCGCAGGGAAGGCCTTCTCGATCTGCTCAGCGTGTTGGCGCGCGTTCGCGTCGATCTCGGCGGAGATGGTCGCGCGCTCGGCTGGGGTCGTGGCGTCCCGGAGGCGCTCCGCGTTGTCCCAGGCCTCGTCGCGCCATCTGAAGATGTCGAGGTCGACGCCCGCGGGCACGCTGCGGAGCTCCGTGAGCACCCTCGGGTCCAAGTGGGCGGCGATGTCCGGGTAGGCGACGCCGGCAGCGAGGTTCAGGGCGTCGTTGACGCGCTCGTGGTCCTCCTTGTTGTCCGCGCCCGTCTGGTAGTACACGTAGGCGAGGTCACGGTTCACGTGGGCGTTGATGCCGAGGAACAGGTCACCGAGCGTGGACGTCTTGCCGGAGGCGGCGTCGTCGAACGCGATCTTCCACGCCTCGGGCACCCGGCTGTCCTCGCCCTTGACCCAGTGCTGGTAGCTGTCCAGGTAGTAGGTACCGAAGGTGTCGGTGACCCGGTTCCAGAAGCGCCGGTCACTGAAGGGCGGAGCGGTGTAGTTCTCAGGGTGACGGATCGCGTCGCGGATCTGCAGCGTCGTGTCGAGATAGAGCAGCGAGAACGCCGCGTTGTGCGAGCAACCGGCAGCCCCGTAGGCGCGCTGCATCCGCGCCACGATGCTGTCCACGCACTGCTCCGCGCCGGACGGGCAGATCGCCGGGTCCGGGCGCAGTCCCCGCGGCTGCTGGCCGGGCGGCAGCGGCGAGGGGATGATCCCGCCGGCGCCGGAGGGAACGGCCGGAGCCGACGCGAGCGCCGGGGTCGCGCCGAAGACAAGCGCGCAGACGGCGGCCAGGACGTGGGCGAGCGGTCGACGCACGGAGAGCTCCTTGAACGGGGACGCGGAAGCGCCGACGCTACTCGGACTTTTCGGGCTAAAAGGGCGTTTGGCGAAGCCGGCTCGTGACGATCGCCTGCTTGTGGCCGGTGGGAGGGTATGGCCATGCACGTCCTCGTCGCCGGCTCTTCAGGGTTCCTCGGCACGCAGCTGACCCAGCGGCTCGAGCACGCCGGCCACACCGTCACCCCCCTGGTACGCCGCGCTCCGCAGGCCGGCGAGCGCCGGTGGGACCCCTACGCCGGCCCACTCGACCCAGCGACCGTCGAGGACGTCGACGTCGTGGTCAACCTCGCCGGCTCCCCCACCCTGGGCAACCCGCACTCGAGCCGCTGGGCCCGCGAGCTCGAGCGCAGCCGCGTCACGACCACGCGAGTGCTGGCCGAGGCCGTCGCTGCCAGCGACCGCAGGCCGGCCTTCCTCGCCGGCAACGGCATCTCCTACTACGGCGACCACGGCGACCAGCGGCTCGACGAGTCCGCCGACTCTCGCGGCGAGGCGTTGCTGACCCGGGTGACCCGGCACTGGCAGGCCGCGACGACACCGGCCGCCGACGCCGGCGCTCGGGTGGCGGTGATCCGGACGGCCCCCGTGCTCGACGCCGCCAGCGCTCCGTTGAGGCAGCTGCGGCTGTTGTTCTCGACCGGGATGGGCGGTCGGCTCGGCAGCGGACGGCAGTACTTCCCGGTGATCTCGCTGCGCGACTGGGTCGGTGGCGTCGCGCACCTCGTCACCTCCGAGCTGGACGGACCGGTGAACCTGTGCGCTCCGGAGCCGCCCACCAACGCCGAGTTCACCGCGGCGCTGGGATCGGCGCTGCACCGCCCCACGCTGGCTCCGGTCCCGGCGGCGGCCATCAGGCTCGCTGCCGGACCGATGGCGCCGGAGGTGCTCAACTCGGTGCGGGCGGTGCCCCGCGCCCTGCTCGACGACGGCTACGTGTTCGCCGACGGCGACGTCAGCGCGATTCTGGCGACCGCCCTGGGCTGAGCAGCGCCGACGCCACCACCCACCCCCCGGGGCCTCGCACCAGCACGAGGTCGTGCACGCGGAAGCGCCCGGCGGGCAACGGTCGGCAGCGTTCAGGGGTGTCGGCGATCCCCCGCACCCGGTCGACGGTCCGTAACCGCCACCGGCCCGCGGAGTGGCCGAGCACCCGGATCGACCGCACCTGGGTCACCAGGCTGGTGATGCGCCACCGGTGCCCGGCGTACGACCGCAGCACGGCGACGTCTCGCGCACCGGCGGCCGAGCCAGGCGCGTAGAGCCCCTCGAGCCGCTGCCCGTCGCCGGCGGCGTACGCCGCGCCACGCGCGGCATCCCACTCGTGGAGGGTCGCGAGCGCGACACGGACCTCGGTCGACGACGAGCGATCGCCTCCTCCTGGGGCCACCGGAAGCAGCAGCGCCGCCGCGAGAGCGACGACAGACCACGACATGCCGCTCAGCGTGCCGCACCCGGACGGCGAGCGGCGGCCGTCGTCCACAGGGCCGCACAGAGCGCCGGAGTAAGGTCGAGCAGGTGAGCGAGCTGGACTTCCGTGTCGCCGGGCTCGGCCCGGACGCCGTCGAGTACCGCGAGGCCTGGGAGCTGCAACGAGCCGTGCACGCCGACGTGGTCGCCGGGGCGCCCGGCACCGTGCTGCTGCTCGAGCACCCTCCGGTATTCACCTGCGGCAAGCGCACCGACGCCCACGAGCGCCCCACCGACGCCGGCGGCGCCGATGTGATCGACGTCGACCGCGGCGGGAAGATCACCTTCCACGGCCCCGGACAGCTGGTCGGCTACCCGATCGTCCGGCTGCCCGACCACGTGCGGGTCGTCGACTACGTGCGACGCCTGGAGGAGGCCCTGATCGGCGTCTGCCGCGACCTCGGCGTGGAGACAGCTCGAGTGCCCGGTCGCAGCGGCGTCTGGCTGCACGCGGCCGGCGGCCGGCCGGAGCGCAAGATCGCCGCCTTGGGCATCCGCGTCTCGCGCGGCGTCACCATGCACGGATTCGCGCTCAACTGCGACGTGGAGATGAGCTGGTACGACCGGTTCGTGCCGTGCGGGATCGCCGACGCCGGCGTCACCTCGCTGAGCCAGGAGCTCGGCCGCGAGGTCACCACGCGCGAGGTGCTCCCCCTCGTCGAGGAGCACCTGCGCGACCTGCTCGCCTGGCAGCCCTACGTCGCGACGCCGGACTACGACCCGAAGCCCGAGCCTCCGCACGTGCGCGTGCCCGTGCTCACACCCGGAGGCTGACCGCCCCCCCGCGTGTCCCCGGGAGCGGCTGTCCGCGCCGTGCGGCATGCTGGCCCGGTGCCCGATCCTGCGAGCGATGCCGCGGTGCGGACCCGAGGCCTGCGCAAGGTGTTGCGCAGCGGTGCGCACCGGTCCGTGCTGCTCGACGGCATGGACCTCGACATCCCTCGCGGCGGCGTCCACGCCCTGCTCGGGCCGGAGGGATCCGGACGCACGTCGGTGCTGCGTGTCCTCCTCGGCCTCGCCCGGCCGAGCGGTGGCGACGCGTGGCTGCTCGGCACGCCGGTCCCCGCGGGCCTGCCGCAGGTGCTGCCCCGAGTGGGGGCCGTCGTCGAGCGGCCGTCCTTCACCGACGGCCTCAGCGCGCGCCGCAACCTGATGCTGCTGGCCCGCACCCGCGGCGTCCCGCGGCGGCGCGTCGACGCGGTGCTCGAGCAGGTCGGCCTCCCCCGGCGCGACCACCGCCGGGTGGCCCGCTGGTCCCCCGCGCGCCACCAACGGCTCGGCCTCGCCGCCGCACTGCTGCGCTCCCCCGAGCTGCTGCTGCTCGACGAGCCGACCACCGGCCTGGACCCGGTCGCCGCCGAGGACCTGCGCCGCGTCCTCCGCGAGCTCGCCGAGGGAGGCACCACCGTCGTGTTCACCTCCCATGACCTGGAGGAGGTCCGCACCACGGCGCACGCGGTGTCCGTCCTCGACGCCGGACGCGTGGTGACCACCGGCACCGTCGAGGGGCTGCTCGGCGAGGCCGCCGCTCACACCCGGGTGCGGATCGCCGACGCCGGCCGCGCGGCCGCGGTGCTCCGCGAGGGCGGGTACGTCGTCTCGCCGGGCTCGGACGCCGCCACCGAACTGCTCGTCGAGGGACACGAGCACCCTGAGGACATAAGCCGGCTCCTGGCTTCCCACGGTCTGCACGTCGCCGAGCTGAGCGCCGAGCGGCCCACCTTCGCCGCCTGGTTCACCGGCCTGCGTGGGGAGCGCCACGAGGACGTTGCGGAGCAGTCGGCATGATCCGGCTGATCCGCGCGGAGGCGAGCCGGCTGCTCGCCCGGCGTACCGTCGCGCTCCTGCTGCTGCTCGCGGTGGTCCTCGTCGCGCTCGTCGCCGCACGGCTCATCTACGACAGCCGGCCGCCCAGCGCCGCCGAGCTCGCGACCGCGCACGCCCAGGCCCAGCTCGGCTCCACCAGCGGCGGCACCGCAGCGGACCTGCGTGCCTGCCGGCAGGATCCGGTCGCGTACCTCGGGCCGCACAAGAGTGCCGCGGACTGTCGGCGCGCGCTGGCTCCGACGGTCGCGGACTACCTGCCCCGCCACCCGCTCAACCTGCACCGGTTGCTCGACGACGACGGCGCCCGGGTGGCTCTGCTCGTGGTGGCACTCCTGGTCATCGGGGCGGCGACCTACGCGGGCGCGGACTGGCGCACCGGTGCGATCCGCACGCAGCTGTTGCACGAGCCGCGCCGCGGCCGGCTCTGGCTCGCCAAGGCCGTCGTGGTCGCCGTGTTCTGCGCCGTGGTCTGCGGTGTCGTGCTGGCCGCCTTCTGGGCGGCGCTCTTCCTCGCCGCCGACCACCGCCAGCTGGACACCGGGGGCCTCCTGGGCGCGACCGCCTGGCACGTGCTGCGGGCCGTGGCGCTGGCGGCAGGAGCGGGCGTGGGTGCCTACGCGCTCTCGATGCTGTTCCGCAGCAGCCTGGCGACGTTGGCGCTGCTCTTCGCCTACGTCGCCGGCGGCGAGGTGCTGGTCAACCTGATCCCGGTGGCGGGTGCGGCCCGGTGGACGGCGAACTCCAACCTCTTCGGCTGGCTCGCCGACGGCTACACCTACGCAGACCCGGCCGTGGGCTGCGATGCGTTCTCCAGTTGCGACGCAACCCGGACGGTGACCCATCTCGAGGCCGCCTGGTTCCTGCTCGCGCTCCTCGCGGTCGCGGTGGTGGCCTCGGTTCTCTCGTTCCGTCGCAGAGACGTCTGAGCGCTCGACGTAAGGTGGCGTGGTGAGTACCCCCACGGTGGCGCCGGACGGGCGCCGGCTTCTCCGGCTCGAGGCGCGCAACGCGGAGACCCCGATCGAGCGCAAGCCGGAGTGGATCAAGACCCGGGCCAAGATGGGCCCCCAGTACCGCGAGCTCCAGGGGCTGGTGAAGGCCGAGGGCCTGCACACGGTGTGCCAGGAGGCGGGCTGCCCCAACATCTTCGAGTGCTGGGAGGACCGCGAGGCCACCTTCCTCATCGGCGGGGACCAGTGCACCCGCCGCTGCGACTTCTGCCAGATCGACACCGGCCGGCCCCAGCCGCTGGACCGCGACGAGCCGCGCCGGGTGGCGGAGTCGGTGCAGCAGATGGGGCTGCGGTACGCGACCATCACCGGCGTCGCCCGTGACGACCTGCCCGACGGCGGTGCGTGGCTCTACGCCGAGACCGTCAAGCAGATCCACCAGTTGAACCCCGACACCGGCGTGGAGAACCTCATCCCCGACTTCAACGGCGTCCCGGAGCTCCTGCAGGAGGTCTTCGAGTCGCGCCCCGAGGTGCTGGCCCACAACGTGGAGACCGTGCCGCGGATCTTCAAGCGGATCCGACCGGGGTTCCGCTACGACCGGTCCCTGCAGGTCCTCACCGCGGCGCGGACCTTCGGGCTGGTGACGAAGTCGAACCTGATCCTCGGCATGGGCGAGACGCGCGACGAGATCTCCCAAGCGCTGCGCGACCTGCATGAGGCGGGGTGCGAGCTGATCACGATCACCCAGTACCTCCGCCCGAGCCTGCGTCACCATCCGGTGGAGCGCTGGGTCAAGCCCGAGGAGTTCGTCGAGCTCGCCGCGGAGGCCGAGGAGATCGGGTTCGCCGGGGTGATGAGCGGCCCCCTGGTTCGCTCCTCCTATCGCGCCGGACGCCTCTACCAGCAGGCGATGGAGCGCCGCGCGGCCACCGATGGTGCGACCGCGACCATCTGAGAGACTGCCGCCCATGGCACGCCAGAAGACCTCCTCGTCGGACAAGGCCGGTCAGTTGGGGAAGGCCGGCCGGGCCGGGAAGGCCGCCAAGCCCAGCAGGGCGAACCGGGTGCAGCAGATCCGGCAGGCCTACCGGCTCACCAAGCAGAACGACCCTCAGATCGGCCTCATCCTCGCCGGGGTCTTCCTCGCCGTCGCGGTGGTCGCCTTCGTGGTCCTCTACTTCCTGCTCGGGCAGCACCTGCTCTTCCCGATCGTCGCGGCAATCCTCTTCGGTGTGCTCGCCGCGCTGATCGTGTTCGGCCGGCGCGGGCAGGCCTCCGCGCTCGGGCAGATCGAGGGCAAGCCGGGCGCCGCCGCGTCCGCGCTGGGGATGCTCCGACGCGGCTGGGTCGTCGAGCCGATGGTGGGTTTCACCAAGCAGCAGGACGTCGTCACCCGATTGGTCGGCCCCCCGGGCATCGTCCTCATCGGCGAGGGCAACCCGAACCGGCTCAAGCCGCTGATGGCCTCGGAGCGCCGCAAGCACGAGCGGGTGGCCAGCGAGGTCGCGATCAGCGAGCTGTACGTCGGCAACGACGCCGGTCAGGTGCCGCTGAAGAAGCTGGTCCGGCACGTCACCAAGATGAAGAAGCAGCTGAAGCCCGCGGAGATGACCGACGTGCTCCAGCGGCTCAAGGCGCTGGACGCCAACCGCTCGATGATCCCCGTGCCCAAGGGCCCGATGCCGACCTCGATGAAGGGGATGCGCGGCAACCTGCGCGGCCGCTGAGGGCCTCAGGCCGCCGGCGTGCTGTCGGAGAACAGACCGCCGCCCAGCCCGCCGGGGCTCTTGACGACATCGGAGGCCGGCGGCGCGGTGACGTGCACCGGCTCGCCCCACTTCGTGGTGTCGATGGTGATCCGCTGGCCGGCTGCGTCCATCACCACGCGGCGCATCAGGTTGCCGGCGCCGACGTAGAGGTCCTCGGTGACGTGGCGGGGCATCGCGGACTTGGGCACGCCCATCGGGAGCTTCATCTGCTGCAGCAGGCGCGAGGGGTCGACGGTCACGACGTAGTGCCGGACCTGCTCGCCGACGATCGTCGTGGTGCCGGCGTCGCGGAAGCTCGTGACCGCTCCCTTGAGCATTCCGAGGGCGCCCTGGGGGCCGAAGCCCTTGAGCTGCTGGACCAGCGAGCCCATCATCGCGTCGTCCGGCGTGACCGAGAGGTACTTCCCCTGGGGCGTCAGCCCGGGCACCGAGAGGTACGCGGTGCCGTGCACGAAGCGCAGCTCGGCCTGCTGGCCCGAGAACGTGAGCGCCATCTGCATCGTCGGGACACTGCCGTCGTACGCGACGTCGCCGACCGCACGCATCGCCGTCCCGACCTTCACCTGCAGGTGCGCCGAGCGCTTGCTCTGGATCGCCTCGGTCATCGTCCCGGCGAAGGTGGCCTTCGTCAGGGCGGGCGTGGCCTGGACCGCGGACGAGCTCGATGGAGCCTGCTCGCCAGCGGCGCTGGTGTTGTCTCCGCACCCGGCAGACGCGCTCCCGAGCGTGAGCACCAGCGCGGCGAGCGCCGCACCTCGGCGAATGTCGTACGGCATGGCAGCCTCCCTGGCGATCCGGCAGCGCCGGTGACGCCAGCCTAGGCCCGAGCGCCGACGGCGGGCAGCCGATAGGCGGCCGAGTCCGTCACGAGGTCGTGCAGGCCGCGTCCGTCGGACTTGAACACCAGCGGGGGGACCACCAGGCAGATCAGGAAGGTGCGCAGCATCGCCATGCCGAGACTGAGCGCGCGACCGTCCAGGCGGAGCACGCGGATCCGGCACACCAGCTGGCCGAACGACCCACCGACGAGGGCGGTGCCCAGAGCGGTCTGCGCGAAGAAGACCACCAGGGGCGTCCAGGTGCTCCGGCTGTACCCCTCCGGTCCCAGGATCGCCAGCGTCACCAGGGCTCCGGCGACGCCGTCGACCACGCGGGCCAGGACGCGACGCCCCCACGAGGCCAGTTCGCGGCCGGAGCCGTCGGGCACAGTGGCGGACATCGCGGCGACCCTATCGAGCCCGAACCAGCCCGGCGTACCGGCCCGGCCAGCCCCACGCCGAGGGCAGTCCTCTCGCTCCCCGGGCAGGCGTAACACGGCCGAAACAATGCGGATACGGTCGGTTCACGGGCTCCCCCTAGCGTGAGCTCACGCGCGACGCCCCGGTCATCCGCCGGCGTCGCCCCGACCAGTGACCCGGGGTCGTGCCGCCCGCACGACCGAGGAGGACGAATGTTCAACACCAGCGAAGAGCTGCTGAAGTACCTCAAGGACGAGCGCGTCGAGATGGTCGACGTCCGGTTCTGCGACCTGCCCGGCGTGATGCAGCACTTCACCGTGCCGGTGTCCTCCTTCGACCAGTCGGTCTTCGAGGACGGACTGGGCTTCGACGGCTCCTCGATCCGTGGATTCCAGGCGATCCACGAGTCCGACATGCAGCTGTTCCCGGACCCGACCACGGCCTACCTCGACCCGTTCCGGGTCGCGAAGACGCTGGTCGTGAACTTCTTCATCCACGACCCGATCACCGGCGAGGCGTACTCCCGCGACCCCCGCAACATCGCCCGCAAGGCGATGGCGTACATGGCCAGCACGGGCATCGGCGACAAGGCGTACTTCGCCCCCGAGGCCGAGTTCTACGTCTTCGACAACGTGCGGTTCGAGACCAAGCAGAACGCCGGCTTCTACCACATCGACTCCGAGGCGGGCGCCTGGAACACCGGCTCGG
>JBQCCW010000070.1:0-7508 GCA_051961835.1 Marmoricola sp.
GGTGATCTCCGTCGCCGGCGTCGTGGTGTTCTTCGGCGCCGGTGCCTGGCCGGTCGGGTTGCTCTTCGTCGGCCTGACCGGTGTCTACGTCTCCGACTTCTTCGTCGGCATCGGGATGGGCGCGGCGGAGAAGCTCCTCGGGCTCTTCCACGTCGTCACGGGTCTGTGGCTGATGTACCTGACCTTCGCCACGCTGGTCAACATCTCCTCGGGCTGGAGCCTCCCGGCCTGATCGGCTCGCAGCGACGCGGACGGAAGCGGGAGGATGGCCTCATGGCCGTCCTCCCGTCGTCGTCCGCGTTCCTCGACTTCTGGACCCAGCGTCACCTCTGCACGGTGACCACGCTGCGCCGCGACGGCAGCCCCCACGTGGTGCCGATGGGGGTCGTGATCGACCCGGGCACCGACACCGCCTGGGCGATCACCTCGGGCGCGTCGGCGAAGGTCCGTCACCTGCAGGACGACGGCCGGATCGCGGTCTGCCAGGTCGACGGCCGGCACTGGTCGACGCTCGAGGGCGTCGCCGACGTACGCCGGGACGCCGCGTCGGTGCGCGAGGCCGAGGAGCGCTACGCCGGCCGTTACCGGGTGCCGCGGGAGAACCCGGAGCGGGTGGCGCTGCGGATCACGCTCACGCGCGTGCTCGGGACGGTGCGCTGACACCGAGGTCGGCCAGGACGGCGTCGGCGGCCCGCCGGCCGGAGACGAGCGCGCCCTGGATCGACGAGGTGTCCCGGTGGTCGCCGCAGACGTAGAGCCCGTCGTCCAGACGCACCGGACGCCGGAACGGGTGCGGCGCCGGCATGCCGGGGAGGGCGTGGGGCACGTCGCGCACCGCGACCGTCTCCCAGCCCCGAGTGGAGCCCAGCCAGAGCCGGTCCAGCCAGCCGCGCACCGCTGCGTCGTCCGGCGGCGTGTGGCCCGGCCCGGCGAGCACCGAGGTGGCCAGCAGTGCCTGGCCGGCCGGAGCGTAGGTCGGCGCCGCGGCGCTGAGCACGACGGAGTTGAGGATCGGACTGTCCGGACCCGCCAGGCGCAGCGTCGCGCGATCGCTCGGGGGCTCCGCGGTGGCGTGGTAGAAGGTGCGCACGCCCTTCCACGCCGGCGCGGCGACCCTGCCCGGCAGCAGCGTGGAGGCGGTGTCCCCGTCGGTCGCGACCACCACGGCGCGGGCACGGGCCCCGGCGAGGGCGGGGACGGGCGTGTCGAGGTGAAGCGCACCGGCGGGCAGGCGGGTCGCGAGCTGCTCGGGGATCTGCTGCATGCCGCCGGCCGGGACGGGGGCCCCGCCGCGGGCGAACATGCGGGTCATCAGCCGCACGAACCGGCTCGAGGTGGTCAGCTCGTCCTCGAGGAGCACGCCGGCGAAGAACGGCCGGAGCAGGAGATCCAGCGGCGGACCCTCGACCCCGTGCTCCTCGAGGTCCTGCAGGGCGGGGACGTCGTGCTGCCGCTTGATCCGGTCGGCGGGCAGCGCGGTCGCGGCGGCGCCGTACCGCGCGAGGGCGAGGCGGCGGCCGAGACCGCCGAGGGGCGCGGTGAGCGGCGCGAGCGTGGTGGACGGCTCCCGCCAGGGCTCGGCGAGCCGGACCACGCGCCCGTCGTGCACCACCTCGGCGGCGCGGTCGAAGGGGCGCAGCATCAGGCCGGGCAGGTCGAGCACCCGCCGGGCCTCGGGATAGGCGGTGTTGAGCACCTGGAAGCCGCGGTCGACGGTGAACCCGCCGACGTGATCGGTGCGGACCCGGCCGCCGACCGAACCGGCCGCCTCGGCGACCTCGACGTCCACGCCGGCGGCGGCCAGGCGGGTGGCGCAGGCGAGGCCGGCCAGGCCGGCGCCGATCACCAGGACGTCGCTCATCGACGGGCTCCGCGGTTGCGCCGCCAGATCGCCGCGGACAGGGCGGTGGCGAAGGCGCACCAGGCGGGGTAGGCCGCGAGAGCGGTTCCGGCCCCCGGCGCCACGGCACGCGTGCGGTGGGCGAGGTCCGCGCTGCTCCCGGTGAGGGCTGCGGCGACCGCGACCGCGGGCCCGAGCCGGTGCCAACGGAAGAAGGTCCACGACCAAGCGGCGTTGAGGGCGAGGTTGGCGACCAGGGCGCGGCGATACGCCCGCGCCGCCGGGGGGTCCTCGGCGGCGAGGCGGCCCAGGGCCGTGGTCGCCCCGACGGCGAGGTCGGCGTAGAGCAGCGTCCACGCCACCGGGAACGCCTGCGGCGGCGGCTGGAACGGCGGCAGGTCGAGGTCGGCGTACCACCCGCTGGCCACGCCGTCCGCGCTCGCGACGCTGCCGAGACCCGCGGTCGCGACGACGCCGCCACCGACGATCAGCGCCCGACGCAGCAGCGGGCTCATCGCGCGCCCTCCTTGTCCAGGCTCAGCTCGGCGCACACCCAACGCCAGGCCTCCTCCCGTTCCGCGGCCGTCTCCCGCGTCGCCCGCCGATAGTGCGTTGGCCGCGGGCGCCGGTCCTGCCAGAAGAGGCCGCCCCCCGGCGCCGGCTCGGTGGCGGCGAGCCAGACGATCGTGTCGGCCCCGGCGTCGGGGGTGCGCAGCAGCGGCCCGGCGAGCGCCCGGAAGACCGGCATCGCGTCCGCGACCCCCGGAGTGTCGGCCCAGCCGGGATGCATGGCGTGGACGGCGACGCCCGCCGCCGCCCAGCGCTCCTGCAGGACCGGCACCAGGGCGACCTGGAGGCGCTTGGAGCGGGCGTAGGCGACGGCCTTGCGGTACGGCTCGGCGCGGTACTCCAGATCCTCGGGCCGGAGTCGCTGGGTGTACATCCCGCCGGAGGCGACCAGGACGACCCGCGCCCCGTCGCCGGCGTGGTGGGCGAGCGCCGGCAGCAGCAGCTCGGTGAGCAGCACCGGTCCGAGCACGTGCACGGCGAGCGTGGTCTCGTGGCCCTGAGGGGTGGGTGTCCACCGCGGCGGCATGGCGCCCGCGTTGTGCACCAGCACGTCGATCCGGGGCATCTCGGCGCGCAGCTGCGCCGCGGCCCGACGTACGTCGTCGAGGTCGGCGAGATCGCACCGGGTGACCGCGTAGGAGCCGGCGGGCGCTTCCGCGGCCAACCGGGCCGCGACCTGGCGCCCGCGCTGCTCGTCGCGGACGACCAGCCGCACGTCAGCACCCAGCGTCCCCAGCGCGCGAGCGGTCGCCAGCCCGAGCCCGGACGTCGCACCGGTCACCACGGCCGTCCGGCCACCCAGCGCATCCGGAGCCGGGTCGCCGGCCGGCCACCAGCGCCGTCGGAGCCGGTGGCCGAGGCGGCTGTAGCCGAGCAGCACCGTGCGGTCGAGGACGGCCTCGACGGCGCTCTCCAGCGCCGCGAGCACCGCGCCGGGAGCCGCCGGAGGGAGGGTGTCGGCGTTCATCGGTCTCCTCGGGAGCGTAGGCGGCGGTACACGGCGGGGAAGAGGCGGACCATCAACGTCGACCATGTCACGTGGGTGAGCGCGGGAGCCTGGAGCCCGCGGGAGGACCGGCGCTGCAGGGCGAACAGGGCGCCCATCACGCTCGCGGCGAGGACCAGGGCCGGGTTGCGCGTGGCGACCGTGGCCACCGTGTAGACCGCGGTCGAGGAGGCGACCGGGTGGTGGTCGGCGAGCGCGGTGTAGAGGGCGCCACGGAAGAACACCTCCTCCCCCACGCCGTTGGCCAGCGTCGTCGCGAGGACCCAGCGGTCGGTGCCCTGCTCGGCGAAGGCGAGCACGTCGCCGATCGCCCGGTCCAGCACCGGGATCCTAGAGGCGACCGCCGCGGCGCCCACGAAGATGCCGAAGGCGCCCACGCCGGCGGCGACCGGCGCGAGGACGGGCCGGCGCAACCGGCGATCGGGCCCCTCGATCCAGCCCCGGTGCAGCGGCCCGGAGGCCACGCCGCCACCGACCCAGACCGCGGCCACGGCCAGCGTGGAGGCGTAGAACCGGCGGGAGCCGGGCGCGGTGGACAGCGAGACCCCCAGGAGTCCCGCGCCGCGCGCCGTGGTCGCGGCGACCACCCGCTGGCGCCGGCGCACCACCGCGGGCGTCTCGTCGTGGTGCACGGGCACCGGCGCGCGCAGGGCGAGGGGCAGCCGGGCGCTCATCGCGGGGCCGCCGGCCGCCCGGCCCGGGCACGCGCTCTCTCCGCCAGGGCGATCCGCACGGCGGCGTCGTACCCCAAGGGCTCGAACGGCACCAGCTCGCGAATGGCGTCGTCTTGGACGACGACCTCGTTGGTCATCGAGTCGACGAGGGCACGGCCGGTGCGGGGGTCGACGTCGGTGACCAGGGCCAGCCATCGCGAGGAGAGGCCGGGGCTGAGCAGCGGGACGGGAAGGATCACCAGGGATCGCCCTTCGATGGCGGCCACGCGCTGCAGCATCGAGGAGTAGCGCAGCACCTCCGGCCCGCCGATCTCGAAGACCCGGCCGAGGGCGCGTTGCTCCCCCAGCACCCCGACGAGGTAGCGGACCACGTCGTCCACCGCGATGGGCTGGGTCCGCGTGGTGACCCAGCGCGGCGTGACCATCGCCGGCAGGTGCTCGACCAGCTGCCGGGTCATCTCCCAGGAGATGCCGCCGTGCCCGACCACGATGCCGGCGCGCAGGGTGGTGACGGGAACGCCTCCGGCGGCGAGCAGGCCCTCGACCTCGCGGCGGCTACGCAGGTGTGCCGACAGCACGTCGTCGTCGCGGCCCAGCCCGCCGAGGTAGACGATCTGCTCGACGCCGGCCTGCCCGGCGGCGACGCCGAAGGCGCGGGCGGCCGCGGCGTCGAGCCGTTCGAAGTCGGGCGAGTCCAGCGAGTGCACCAGGTAGTACGCCGCACCGCATCCCGCGAGCGCCTCGGGCAGCGACGCCGGGTCGTGCACGTCGGCGGCGACCGGCGCTCCCGGGCCGTCGTACCGCTCGGGATGGCGGGTCAGCACCCGGACCGTCCGGCCCGCGTGACGCAGCGCGCGGACGAGGCGCCGGCCCACGAAGCCGGTGCCGCCCGCGACCACCACCGGCACCGCGTCGGTGCTCATGCGACGGTCGGCGGCGGCGGAGGCTGGGGCAGCTGGCGTCCGAACTCGCCGCCGACGCGGCCGCCGTACGGCCTGCCGTGGTCGGCGTACTCCTCCCGGGTGAAGACGAGCACCCAGTCGGCGAGGTCCACCCGCGACCCGGTTCGCAGGATCCGCTCGCGCACCGGCTCGCCGTTGACCCGGCTGGGAAGCCCGCCGCCGCGGTGCACCAGGACCAGCTCGTCGGCGTCGTCGTGGCGGATCTGCACCTGGACGTCGGCGAGGCCCGGCAGCTGGAGGTCGCATGCGGCGGAGGCACCGATGGTCGCCCCGTCGCGAAGGTGGAGCATCCGCTGTCCCCTCGCGTCGAGGCGGTCGACGAGCACGAGCCGCGGCCGACCGCCGCGTGCCGGGTCGTGGGTGGTCGTGACCGGGGGCCGCGGGCGCCGGAGGAAGGTCGGCGCCGGCGGCCACAGGGTCGGTGGTGGGGCGATCCGGCCGTCGGGGAGCACGGCCTGGCGGCCGGTGTTGCGCAGCCCCGTCCACGCCCCGCGCAGGCTCGCGGCCCGGAGGTGCGCCGATCCGGTGATCCGGCGTTGCCACCAGGACGTGCGGGTCCGGCCGAGCTCCAGGAGCGTGCGTCCCTGGGACACGACCTGGACGAGGAGGCCGCGCGCGGCCAGCCCGTCGGCCAGCGCCCGCAGCGCCCGGGCATCGCCGCGGCCGGCGAAGGCTCCGGCGTCGTCGACGGCGAGTTGCAGCGTCCGCCCGCTCCCCCGCAGGTGCGCCCGGATGGGCGGCTCCCCGAGGACCTCGAGGGTCACGGAGAGATCGGCGGTGACGGCGAGAGGGCGTACGGCGCGGGCGGGGGCGGCCATCGGCTCAGGCGCTCGCGTTGTCGCTGGTGGTCACCTGGAGGGTCCCGTCCAGCCGCCATGTCGCCCGGGGGGCGTCCGGTCCGGTGTCGCGCGGCACCTCGACGGCCATGTCGATGAACCGGTAGTTGATCGCCGCCTGGCGCCCGGTGAGGAACGACCACATCTCCCGCCCGAGGTCGGTCCAGTCGACAACCTCCTCGGGGCTGGGACCGCTGCCGGGGGTGCTGGGAGTCTGGCTCATCGGGACCTCCAAAAGGTGAACACTTTCCTAAACGAGTTGTTTAGGTTTACCCTCCAAGGATGACCACGAAACTCCACGAAGCGCAAGCCCCCCTGACGATCGGCGCGCTCGCGAGGCGCACCGGTGTCAGCCCCGAGGTGCTGCGGATGTGGGAGCAGCGCTACGGCTTCCCGGTCCCCGAGCGGCTCCCGAGCGGGCACCGGCGCTACGCCGAGGACGACGTGGATCTCGTGGCCCACGTGGTGCGGCGCCGTGACGCCGGCGTGCGGCTCGACATCGCGGTCGCCGAGGCGCTCGGCTCACGGGCGCCGGCCGCCCCCTCGGTCTTCGCCGAGCTCCGGCGCCATCACCCGACGCTCGCGCCGTACCGGCTCAAGAAGAGCACGCTACTGGCCCTGTCCTGGGCGCTCGAGGACGAGTTCTGTGCCCGCGCGGCGGCGCCAGTGCTCTTCGGCGGCTTCCAGGAGGAGAGGTTCTTCCGGCCCTCGGCCGCGCGGTGGCGGGAGCTGGCCCGGGTGGCGCGCAACGCGATCGTCTTCGCCGACTTCCCGGGCCTGGTCGAGCCCGGCCCGGCTCAGGAGGAGGCGACGACCGCGCGCCCGGCCCGGGTGCCCCTCGGCGAGGACGCGCCGATGCGCCGGGAGTGGCTCGTCGTCTGCGACGCTCCCGATCTGGCGGCCTGCCTGAGTGCCTGGGAGCTGCCCGGCCAGACGCTGGTGCCCGACCGCGACCGGGAGTTCGAGGCGGTCTGGACGATCGACCCGCGGGCGGTGCGGGACGCCGCACGGGTCTGCGCGCGGGTCGCGCACGGCCACGGCGTGCCGGAGGCCACGCCGTTGCTGCACCACCTGGCCGAGGACCCCGGCCCGGCGGTGGTGGACGTGCTCGGCGCCACGACGCTGCTCAACCGGGTGGTCTCCTACGTCGACCGGCTGGCCTGATCAGTCGTCCTCGCCGCCGGGCTGCGGCGCGGTGAGAAGGGGCACCGGCGGGGAGCCCGGGTCCGGCACGGTGGGCAGGGGCGCCTGGGTGCCGAGGATCGCGGTGGACACGACCAGCGGGTGGTGGCTGATCCGGCGGTCCTGGGTGGCGTGGTCGATGGTCCACCCGGAGAACGCGAGGTTGCTCGAGCCGAGCACCCAGTCGATGCCGTCGTAGTCCGGGCTCACGCACCCGAGGGTGTCGTTGCTGCCTCCGGCGGCGGCGTGGAACACCCCGCCCGCCGTGGCGGCGCAGAAGAACGTGGCCCCGTCGTTCATGTCGCCGAGCCAGAGCACCGGGATGCCGGGGTGCGCCGTACGCAGGGCGGTCAGCGCGGCCAGCTCCTTGGCCGTGGCGGCGTTGCGCCACCGCTGGGCGGCCCCGTGGGTGTCGGCCGGGTTGTGCACCGAGAGCAC
>JBQCCW010000071.1:0-4236 GCA_051961835.1 Marmoricola sp.
GCGGCACGCGGGCTGTAGCGCAGCTTGGTAGCGCACCTGACTGGGGGTCAGGGGGTCGCAGGTTCAAATCCTGTCATCCCGACGTAAAAGCCCAGGTGAGAGTAGGTTTCTCGCCTGGGCTTCATCATGTCCGGGGGTCGATTTCCGTGGTCCCCCTCTGGTCCCCCCGGCGCTCCCGCGGACGGTCGCCTGTGGACGAACGGGCCGCCCCGAACCCGTGTCCTGTGGATAAGGGGACCACAAGGGGACCAGAACGCTTCCGGGAGCACTCCCGCGGGCTGCGGAGAGCATCACAGGCCCCTGGTCACGGGGCTGCTGCGCCGGGCGTGCTTGCGCTGTCCGGCGGCGGAGAGGAAGGCGTTGGCCTGCTCGGCGGCGGAGGCGAGGTGCCGGTCGTCGGGGTGTAGATAGCCGCGAGTGGTCTCCATCGAGGCGTGCCCGAGGATGTCTTGGAGGACGTGCAGCGGGATGCCGGCATCGGCCATCCAGGTCGCCCCGGTGTGGCGCAGCCCGTGCCGGGTGAGGTCAGGCAGGCCGAGCTTCGCCACGATGCCGTCCCAGTTCGTGGCGTCGCGGACGGTCGCAGTGGTGAGGTAGCCGCCCTTCGGGCCGACCAGCAACGAGTCCTCGGGCTCCTTGCCATCGGTAAGGCGTTCCAGCACGGGGCGGAGCGGTTCGAGGATCGGCACGCGGCGCTCTTTGCGGCTCTTGGTCGGCTTAGTGACCAGGCCGCCCTTGCCGGGGAACACCTGCCTGCGGATCACGACGAGGTTCTTGCCGAAGTCCACGTCCCCGACCTGCAACCCGGACACCTCCGAGGACCGGGCAGCGAGCAGCGCGGCGAGCATCACGAAGTCGCTGTAGGACTGATGCACCTTCCCGCACGCTCTGGCGAGCCGGTTGAGGGTCTTCATGTCCGGAATCGCGTGCGCTCGCGGGGAGACGTGTTCAGCGGACTGTCCGCGGAAGGCGTTGCGGTTCAGGCTCCGCTTGGCGCGGTTCTTCGCGGGGTTGATCTGGATCAGCCCGTCCCGCACCGCTTCATCGAGCACCCTCACGAGCGGGGCGATGGTGTTCTTGATGGTCGATGCGCCGTGGCGCTGTTCCCACTCGTCAATGGTGCGGTCGATGATCCCAGCGGTGATCTGGGTGACCGGCAGGTGCCCGAGCGCAGGCAGCACGCGCAGCTTCAGTCCGTATCCATAGGTCTCGCCTGTGGAGGTCGGGTCCAGGCCCCGTGCCCACCTGTCCCCGATGGAGGTGACGAACTCCAACAGCGTCATGGATACGTCCATGCCCTTGGTCGATGAGTTGCGGAGCTGGTCGAAGAAGGCGTGCGCTGCCGCCTCGTCGCGAACGATCTCCGACCGGATGACACGGCGCTTGGTCGTCGGGTCGGTCCAGCGGGCGCGGGCGCGAATGCCGTAGGAGCGGCGTTCCATGTCCGTGGACAGCTTCACCCCGATGGGGGGTACCGGCTTGGGCTCAGCGGTCGGCTGCGGCTCAGCTTTCCGGGGCATGGTCGTGTTCCAGCTCGGTCAGCCAGCGGTCCACGGCGTCAAGCCGATACCGGGCGATCCCACCCAGCCGCAGGAACGGCGGGCCGGTCCCGGCCGACCGCCACCGCGAGAGCGTGGACTCCGACACCTTCAAGTAGGCAGCCACCTCGCGGCTGTACATGAGCGGCGACACAACGAGCGTTCCGTCGTTGCTCACGACACTTCTCCGGTGTCGGGACCGAAGTGGCGGTAGAACGCTTCCTCGGCCTCGCGGCGCGCGGCGACGTCGGCCATCACGAACTCCACGAACTCGGCGTCGCGATCGATGATCGGGATGTCCTCGATCGGGTCGCGGGGTTCCTCGCCGGGCCAGACGGTCTGCCGGGTGGGGCGGTCATGGTCGAGTCGGGTGCCGCAGGCGGCGACCCATTCGCGGAGCCGCTGGCGGGCGTCGGCGAAGTCGCGGTGCCAGCCCAGCGGGGCGGACCCGTTCTGCTCGGGGTCGTAGGCGCAGAGCCAGTGCAGGTGCAGCGCGCTCAGCTCCCATAGCAGCTCGGGGTGCATGTGCCAGGCGGGCGGGATCACGGAGGCGGGGAGCCCGTAGGTGTGCCTGAGCCAGTCCACCCAGCGGTTGAGTTCCAGCCACTCGACCTCGGCGTCATCGGCGTTGAGCAGGTTCCAGTTGATCGGGTGTGGGGGCTCGGCGATCAGTGGATCGTCGTAGCTCTCGTCCGTGTCGTCCAGGTCGGTATCGGGAACGTCGCTCACTGTGGCGTAATCGGGAGTCTCGGACATGCTGTGCTCCTGCCTGCTCTCACGCCCACGGTCACGCCGGGGCTCGTTGTGGCAGCGAGGTGAACCACGAGGCGACTGGCACCTTGCTCAGGTGCCAGCGCGGCGCAGTAGCGCCTCAATCTCCGTGCGGTCGGCGGTGAGCTGGGCGGCGTCGGGGCGCTTGGGCCAGGGGCGCAGGTCGGTGACGATCGGGGGCGCGGAGCGCAGCAGCACGATCCCGGTTCCGAACGGGAGCCGGCGGATGCGGTCGGGCGGGAAGATCGGCACGCGCCGAACGGAGCGCTGGTTGGAGCGGGTGCCGTGATCGCCCAGGGTCACGGAGTCGGTGTATTCGTCGCGCTCGCCGATCACGGAGCTGAGGTCTTGCAGGTCGCGGGAGCCGGAGGCGCCGCCGAGGACGACTTTGACGATCGAGGCGTCCCAGATCGCGTTTGCTTGGTTCTCGTTCCATCTGTCGCGGGCTTGGGCGAGGGATTGGAGCACCGGCATGGTCGTGATCCCGGTGCCGCCGCCTTCGGCCATGAGCGTCGGCAGGGACGGCAGCGGCGACAGGTTGGCTATCTCGTCCAGGGCGAGGAGCATGGGCGGGTCGAGCCTGGCGCCCGGTGAGCGGGCGGCGAGCCGGCGGGCCGTTTCGATGAGATCTTCCACGAGCGCGGCGACCAGCGCGGCGCTGGCGCCGGCACCGGAACCGGTGGCGAGCAGGAACAGGGTGCCGCGCTGCTGGATGAACGTCTCGGGCTCGAAGCTCTCGCCGGGGCCGGGCGATACCGCGTCGAGTACCCGAGGGTCGGCCAGCGATCCGAGGGCGAGGGAGACGCCTTGCCAGATGGAATCGCGGGTGCGGGGGTCGGAGTCGATCATCGCGTCCAAGGACTCGGCCCACCCGGTCGCGGCCTGTGGCGAGCTGGTCAGGATCGCCACCGCGTCGGCGGCCGCGGTGGGGTCCAGGGTCCAGCGGAACAGCTCGGAGGGTGGCCTGTTGTCGATGGCCGCCGCGTGGAGGAGCGATTGCAGGGCCGCCCTCGTCTTGCCTTCCCAGAACCCGCCGCCGTCAACGCCACCCGATGACAGGCCGGTGCCGGCCGCGAGCCCGGTGGCGCGGATCATCGCGGTCTGCGGGGATTCGCAGCCCCGGATCGGTGACCACCGCATCCCGGCCGGCAGTCCCTCGGCGAGATGCTGGGGGTCGAAGATCGCGACCGGACCGTTTCGGCGTCGTGCCCGCAGGGTGGCGGTGAGGTTGTCCGGCCGGGTCGAGGTCGCGACCACCGCGCCGGGGGCGTCGAGGATCGCGCCGACCAGGATTTGCAGGGACTTGCCGCTTCGTGGCGGGCCGATCACCATGATCGAGTCCTCGACCGACGCCCACACGTCCACCCCTTTGGAGGTGCCGAGCCGGTAGCCCACGTCGGTGGGTTCCGGGTCTGCCAGGCCGGGACGCAAGTTCGTGGCGCGTCGCAGCAGCGCCTTCGCCGACGCCGCGCTCATCACTTCCTGCCGGGTGGCGACGCCGGCCATCTGGCGCGGGTCCTGCTCGACCTGGTGGGTGTGGCGTCGGAGCCGCAACCATGCCCACACCCCGCCGGTGACAAGCGCCGCGAGCAGCAGGCTCGCGACGATCCAGTAGGCGACCGGGTTGAGTCCCGGCGCGTCGAGCGCCGTCGCAGGATCGCCCGGATGGAACAGCACCCCGATACCGGAGGCGGGGCCGCCGGCGGGCTGGCTCGTGCCAGTGATCCAGGCCGCGACCGATCCGGCGCCCCGCAGCACGAGGGCGATGCCGAACAGGACGACCAGGCCGATCATGGCCGCGTTGGGCAGCTCGTCGCCGAAGGAGCCGGTCTGTCTGCCCTGACCGTTCACGGCAGCCGCCTGATGATCGCGGTGCCGGAGATGCGCCCGAACAGCAGCACCTCCACCACGCCGCCCGAAGCGTCCG
>JBQCCW010000072.1:0-2026 GCA_051961835.1 Marmoricola sp.
CACCGGAGCCCTGGGCGGCGCGACGTGGGAGCGCGGCGGCGAGGCGTTCTACTACACGACGGTCGACGACGCCTGGCGCGCGGACAAGATCTGGCGGCACCGGCTCGGCACCCCCCAGGCCGACGACGAGCTCGTGCACCACGAGACCGACGGCCGGTTCTGGGTCGGCGTGGGGCGCACCCGCAGCGACCGCTTCATCGTGGTCGCCAGCGGCTCGAAGACCACCTCGGAGTACCGCTTCCTCGACGCCGACCGACCCCAGCTCGGGCTCCGGGTGTTCAGCGAGCGCCGCGAGGGGCTGGAGTACTCCCTCGACCACGCCGTGATCGCCGGCGAGGACGTCTTCCTCGTGCTCCACAACGGCACCGGGCCGGACTTCGAGCTCGCGACCGCGCCCGTCGAGCCGACGGCACCCGACGCCTGGCGGCCGCTGATCGCGCACGACCCCGCCGTACGGCTCGAGGACGTGGACGCGTTCGCCGGGCACCTGGTCGTCCACCAGCGCAGCGAGGGGCTCACGCAGCTGCGCATCATCGAGCTCGGGCCCGACGGCGTCGGCGACGACTACCTCGTCGAGTTCGACGAGCCGCTCTACACCGTCGGCTCGGGCGGCAACCCCGGCTTCACGCAGCCGGTGGTGCGGCTCGGCTACACGACGATGGCGGTCCCGTCCACGGTCTACGACTACGACGTCCGCTCCCGCGAGCTCACCCTGCTGCGCCGCACGCCGGTCCTCGGCGGCTACGACCCGACCGACTACGAGGAGCACCGCCTGTGGGCCACCGCCGACGACGGCGAGCGGGTGCCGATCTCGATCGTGTGCAGGCGCGGCGCCCGGGAGGACGACGGCATGGGCACCGTCCCGGTCCCCACGCTGCTCTACGGGTACGGCGCCTACGAGGCCTCGATGGACCCCTACTTCTCGGTCGCCCGGCTCTCGCTGCTCGACCGGGGCGCCGCGTTCGCGATCGCCCACGTCCGCGGCGGCGGCGAGATGGGCCGCCGGTGGTACGACGACGGCAAGCTGATGCGCAAGCAGAACTCGTTCTCCGACTTCATCGCCTGCGCCCGGCACCTCGTCGAGACGGGCTGGACCAGCCCCGACGTCCTCGTCGCCGAGGGCGGCAGCGCCGGCGGTCTGCTGATGGGCGCCGTCGTCAACCAGGCACCGGAGCTGTTCGCCGGCGTGGTCGCGGCGGTGCCGTTCGTCGACGCGCTCACGACGATGCTCGACGCAACGCTCCCGCTGACCGTGACGGAGTACGACGAGTGGGGCAACCCCGAGGCGGACGCCGACGTCTACGCCTACATGTCGGGCTACGCGCCGTACGACAACGTCGCCGCCGTGGACTACCCGCCGATCCTGGCGGAGACGTCCCTCAACGACACCCGGGTGCTCTACGTCGAGCCGGCCAAGTGGGTCGCGAAGCTCCGCGCCACCGCGGTCGGGCGGCGCGACTTCCTCCTGCGCACGGAGATGGCGGCCGGCCACGGCGGCGTCTCCGGCCGCTACAAGTCGTGGCAGGACCGGGTGTTCTCCCTCGCCTGGATCCTGGACCGGATGGGGCTCGCGGATCGCCCCGCCGGGGGCGCCCAGCCAGGGGTTCGCTGAGAAGTTTCTGAGAGTTGTCCAGATCGGCAACTCCCGGCGCTCCTGCTACGTCGTTCCGGGTGACAGGTCCGAGGTTTGGCCAAGGAATCCGATGGTCACCGTGGACGTTGTACAGCACGTGTGAGGGCGCAGTGGCGCCGTCCACTAGGAAGTGAGGAGGGCGTCCCATGGCAACACGTACTGCACCGACCGGTGCTCGCGAGATCGAGGGCCGCGACAGCGTCGGCCTCTACCTCGACGAGATCGCCCGCAACCCGCTCCTCGACGCCGCCACCGAGGTCGAGCTCTCCAAGACCATCGAGGCCGGCCTCTACGCCGAGCACCTCCTCCGCGAGGGCCGGGTGGGCCGCCGCAAGGGCGGCGCCCCGGGCCACGCCACCCAGGAGGAGCTGGAGTGGCTGGCCGAGGAGGGCC
>JBQCCW010000073.1:0-4995 GCA_051961835.1 Marmoricola sp.
CGGGGGGGGGGGGTGGGGGTGGGGGGGGGCCGGTCTCCCCGCGCCTGGTTGTGCGCCGGGGGGGGGGGGGGGGCGGGCGGGCCCGGCCCCCCCGCCGCGAGGATCACTGGATGCCGAGCTTGGCGCAGTCGGACTCGATGCCCTTGCAGATCTGGGCCTTGGTCAGCGCGCCGGCCTTGATCACGTCGGACACGTTGGCCTGGGTGATCACCTGGGCCGGGAGCAGCAGGGCCTGGAGCTTGTGGTTCGGCGCCTGCGGGTCGTCGAACTTCGACAGCGTCAGGCCCGCGGCCGAGGGGCTCTTGCCCTGGATCAGCGCGATCGCGAGCTGCGCGGCCGCCTGAGCCTCGAGCTTGACGTTCTTGAAGATCGTCATGCTCTGCTTGCCGGTCACGATGTTCTGCAGGCCCTCGACGCCCGAGTCCTGTCCGGTCACGACGACGTGGCCGTCGAGGCCGCTGTTCTTCAGCACACCGATGACCGCGTTGGCGATGTCGTCGTTGGCAGCGACCACGCCGTCCACCTGGCCACCGGCTGCGGTGAGCGCCTGGTTGAAGGCCGGTGCTGCGTTGGCGACGTTCCAACCCTTGACGACCGCCTCCTGGGCGATGTCGGCCTTGCCGGCCGAGACCAGCGGGTCGAGGACGTCGTGCGCGCCCTTCTTGAACAGCACCGCGTTGTTGTCCACGTCGGTGCCGCCGTCCATCATGATGATCTTCGGCTTGGTGACGTTCTGCTGGTTCAGGCAGTCGATGAGCGTCTGCGCCTGCAGCTTGCCGACGTCCTCGTTGTCGAAGGAGACGTAGTACGGGGCGGTCCCGCCGAGGTTCACCCGGTCGTAGTCGATGACCTTCACCCCGGCCTGGGCGGCGGCCTTCTCGACACCGGCGCCGGAGGCGGCGTCGATGGAGTCGATGATGAGCACCTTCACGCCCTCACCGATCATGTTCTGGGCGATCGAGGCGAACTTGTTCTTGTCGCCCTGGGCGTTCTGGATGTCGGGGGTGATGCCCGCGGCCGACAGGGCCTTCTGCAGCAGGGGCTTGTCGTAGAGCGTGTAGCGGGTCGACGACGTGGTGTCGGGCAGGATGACGCCGACCTTGCCGGACGCCTTTCCGGTGGCGCCGCCGGCCGCGGGGGCCTTGGCGCCACTCGTGGGCGGGTTCGTGAGCTTGCAGGCCGCAGAGATGGTCTGCGCGCCCGAGCTCGAGCTGCTGCCGCTGCTGGCCTTGGCGCTGGAACCCGAGTTCGAGCTGGAGCTGCCGCAGGCAGCCATGCTGAGGCCCAACGCGACGGCCGTGCCGGTCACGGCCACGCGACGGATGAGAGGGGACACGCTTTCCTCCTGGGGGACGGGGTGGCTCTTTCGAGATGAGCCGTCGTACTGGCCAGAAGTGTGCTGTGTCACCACCTAGTCGTCAAGGCTCGAACGCAAAACCGCGCCGTCGTTGCGGATTCGTGTCCTTGTGTTCGAGGCTTGACGACTATGCCGCCGTTACCCCACAGTGTCCGCCATGCCCCCGAGGCCCGCGACCCGTGACCGGTCCGGCAGCGTTGCGACGCTGCGGACGGCCAACCAGCGACGGGTGCTCGACCTGCTGCGCGTCCACGGATCCCAGGCGCCCACTCAAGCCGACCTCGCCCGGGAGAGCGGGCTCGCGGCCGGCACCGTCTCGAGCATCGTCCGCGAGCTGGCGGAGAGCGGCATCGTGAGCACCGTGGCGGGCTCCGGCCGCCGGGGCACCACCGTGCGGCTGGGGCCGGGCGCGGGCATGGTCGCCGGGATCGACTTCGGGCACACTCACCTCGCCGTGGCGGTCGCCGACATGACGGGCGCGGTGCGCGGGGAGCAGCGCCGCCTCTTCGACGCCGGCCACGACCACCGCGCCGCACTCGACGCCGCGACGACGATGCTGACCGACACCTTGGCGCGTGCCGACGTCGACCAGCGCGACCTGCGCACGGTCGGCATGGGCCTGCCCGCTCCCATCGCCGACGGTGTGGTGATGAGCTCGGCGATCCTGCCCGGCTGGGTGGGGGTGAACGCGCGGGACGCGGCGTACGACGTGCTGGGGCTGCCCGTCGTCATCGAGAACGACGCGAACCTCGGGGCCCTCGCCGAGCATCGCTGGGGCTCCGGACGCGGCGCGGCGGACCTCGTCTACGTCAAGGTGTCCAGCGGCGTCGGAGCCGGGCTGATCATCAACGGCCGGCTCTTCCGCGGCGCCGCCGGGACGGCCGGCGAGATCGGCCACCTGACCCTCGACGAGCAGGGGCCTCTGTGCCGGTGCGGCAGCCGGGGCTGCCTTGAGGCGTACGCCGCCACCGGCACCGCGCTGTCGATGATGGCCGAGCAGCTCGAGGTGACCGGGATCGAGCAGGTCATCGAAGCCGCCCGCCGTGGCAACGTCGCGGCGTTGCGGGTGTTCGAGGACTCCGGGCTCCATCTCGGCTGGGGTCTGGCGGCGGTCACCAACCTCCTCAATCCCGACATGATCGTGGTCGGCGGCGACATGGCGCGCGCGGGCGACCTGCTGCTCGACTCCGTTCGCCTGGGTCTGCGCCGGCACGTGCTCGCCGGCGCGGGCAGCACTCCGGTCCGCGCCTCCGAGCTCGGCGACCGGGCCTCCCTGCTGGGCGCCGTCCTGCTCGCTGTCGACAGCACCGACCTGCTGGCACTCAGCTGAGCCTCGCACAGCCCTGACCCGCGATCTCGGAGGGCCACAACCGGCAACTCGCGCGGCCACAACCCGCAACTCGCGGGATGGGGATGGGCGGGGAGGGGGGGCGGGTCAGCCGAGGTGGACGGGGAGGGACTCGAGGCCGTAGACGATGGACTTGGCGTGGAAGGTGAGGTCCTCGGGCTCGACGGCCAGGCGCATCTCGGGGAAGCGGCGGGCCAGGGCGGGGTAGGCGGCGCGCAGCTCCATCCGGGCGAGCTCGGCGCCCACGCAGCGGTGCAGGCCGTGGCCGAACGCGAGGTGCGGGGAGGGCTCGGCCGGGCAGAACGCGTCGCCGCTGCCGACACGGGCGTCTCGGGAGGCGGCCGGCAGGTGCACGAGCATCACCGACCCCTTGCGGATCCGGTGCCCGGCGAGCTCGAGGTCCTCCTGGGCGAAGCGCGGGAACGCCACCTGCACGACGGCGAGGTGGCGCAGCAGCTCCTCGACGATCGGCGCGACCGCGTCGGGCTCCTCGGCCATCTGCTTCCACAGCTGCCGGTCCTGGAGCAGCACGAGCGTGCCGAGCGCCAGCATCGAGGCGCTGGTCTCCAGGCCGCCGGTGAAGGCACCGTCCGCGAGCCCGCCGAGGTCGAAGTCGTTGATCTCGTCGCCGTGCTCCCGGATGATCTGCCCGATCAGGCCCGGACCGGGATCTCGGCGCTGCCGCGCGGTCTCGGCGAGCAGGAACTCCCGGGATCCGCCGATGGCGCCGATCGTCCCGACACCTCCCTGGGTGACGTCGAACCGGGCGGTGCCGAGCCGGCGGAAGGTCTCGCGCTGCTCGTCGGCAAGGCCGAGCAGGTCGCAGATCACCCGGAACGGCACCGGGAAGGCGAACGTCTGGGCGAGGTCGACCACACCGTCGACGGCACTGGACTGGGTCTCGTCGAGCTGCCGGGCGATGATCGCGTCGATGCCGGGCTTGAGCCGCTCCAGGCGACGCATCGTGAACTCCGGCGTCAGGAGCCGGCGCAGGCGGGTGTGCTCGGGCGGGTCGGTGAACCCCAGGCCGCCGATGTCCCCGGACTCCGCGTCGCCGCTGGCTCCCATCAGGTGCCGGATGTCGGTGGAGTGCCGCGGGTCCCCGAGCACCTCGCGGGCCTCGTCGTACCCGGTGATCATCCAGATCTCGAGACCCAGGAACGTCGTGAGCCGCTGCACGGGGTCCTTGGCGCGCGCGCGGCTGAGCCGCGGCGTGGGATCCACGCCGTCGCGCAGCAGCGGCCAGGCGAGCCGGTCCGGCACCTTGGCGAGCTGGCTGAGGTCGACGCCCCCCGAACGGGCGATGAGCCGGGTGCGGACCGCGGCCCTCATCGAGGCGAGCACGGTCATGCGACGAACCTTTCTGTCCGCAGCAGGTTACCGGGGGACCGTTGCAGGGAGGTGAAGCAACCCACCGGCGCGGCGCGCGGTCAGCGCAGCTTGGTCGATCCGTGGCACAGGTAGGAGCGCCCGCCGGAGGGCCGCCAGTGGCCGTTCTCGAGCCGCAGGATGCGCCAGCAGCTGGAGTTGACCTTCGGTCCCACGGCCTGCGGGGCGTGCAGCCCCCGGTCGGTCCACCCGGTCACGCCCCGGACGCGATCCACCAGCCGCGCGCGGTCGAGGCGACCGCCCAGCGCCGCCGCCTCCTGGCCGAACAGGCGCGCGGCCGACCACGCGAACAGCCCGAAGTACGACGGCTTCGCGCCGGGCGCCACCTGCTGCAGCCACGCCTCGTAGAGCCGCAGCTCGGCGTTGTCGGCGGCCTCCTCGAACGGCGTGAAGTCGATGAAGACCGACGCTCCCTCGACGGCGGTCCCGCCGCTCTGGACGAAGGTGTCGTTGTACGCGGTGGGGTCGAGCAGGAACACCTCAGGGTGGAAGGAGGAGTTCTGCATCGCCCGCGCCAGGCGAACCGCCTCGTCGGTGGACCCCACGAACTGAACCCACCGAACGCCCGCCTGCTCCATCCGCTGCACGTAGGGCGTGTAGTTGAACTCCGCGACGTCGAAGGAGGCGGAATAGACGAAGTGCATCCCGCGCCGCTCCTCGACCGCCTGCTGGGTGCGCGCGTTCTGGACCGAGGCGGCTGCGTTGACGTAGATCATCGCGGCGTGCTGGGTGGCCGCGTGGTTGTGCGCCAGGAAGAAGTCCGGCACCGCGTTCTGGAAGGCGTTGAGGTCGGTGGCTTGGGCACCGAAGCAGGTGGAGCAGGCGTTGCGCGCGTCGGAGACCGCGGCCGCGCGCAGGTCGGGCAGGCCGCCCTGTTGGGCCGTTTCCGCCCCTCCCGAGT
>JBQCCW010000074.1:0-2163 GCA_051961835.1 Marmoricola sp.
CCAAGATCGGAGGTCTTGAGGCCTGCCGCGTCATCAAGCAGCGAGTCCCATCGGCACGCGTCATCATGCTCACGGCGTCGGAGGATGAGTCGCATCTCGTGGGCGCAGTCCGCGCCGGTGCGCGTGGTTACCTGTTGAAGAACTCCACCGAGGAGATCGCCCTCGGTATCCGCGGCGTGGCGAGCGGCTACTCCCTCCTTTCGCCGACCATGACCAGCAAGCTGCTCCTTTCAGCCGACCCAGGAGGTCACCGTGATGAGCCTGATGCGCGGACGAATGCCGGGCTGCCTGCGCCAACTCCCAGAGAGCTCGAGGTCCTCCAGCTGATCGCGGGTGGGCGTACCAATCACCAGATCGCATCGGAGCTCGACATCTCGGAGAACACCGTGCGTCAGCACGTGCGCAACATCCTCGACAAGTTCCAGGTGCACTCGCGCACGGAGGCCGCGACCTACGCGATGCGGCGGGGCCTGATCAACCCCACCGACCGATAGGCGGCGCAACGCCCTCACGGCCGCGTGCCGGTCGACGTCCGGAACTGCCGCTGCTCAACCGTGATCGCTGCCGGCGGACCTGTATGTCGGTTGCTTCGGTCGTGCGGCTGTCGGTGCCTCCCACCCAGGCGGGTACGCCTCTTGGTGAGAGCGGAGGTGAGGTGCGTGGGCGCTTTCGAGTTCCTGAAGAGACGGCCCTTGCAGAAGGGCGACGACGAGCGGGTCCGCGAGGTCCTCAAGCCGCGGAACGTCGACGGACGATACGTCGTCCAGCGCTGCCTGGACCCAGACGGCATCCCCCAGTTCGTCCGGGTCATCGACCTGCGTGACCGGCACACCGACGAACAGGGGCGGCACACGGAGGAGATCCGCGCGATCGCGCGGCTGTTGTGGGAGGCCGGGTTCGATGTGTACGAGACCCCGGGGTCCCGCTCCGCCTGGGGAGACCTCGAAATCCACGAGTGCAGCTGACACCCGCCCGCCACGCGCCGCTCGGCGCCAGGACGCCGCAGCGTCGACCACCGGATCTGTGAAGCGCTTCACTGTCCGAATCCCGGAGCGGCCGGTGAGTTACTGGGTAGGTACAGCGCATGGCGGATCCAGGCACAGCGCGGTCCTACGGTCAAGCGCTACTTGATGTCGTCTCCTTGCACGAGGGCGAGGACGGCTCGCTGTTGGAGCTCGCGGGCGAGCGGGTCCGCGCGGTTGATGGTGAGCACATCGCGCTGCGCGGGCACGGCGTGGAGGTCAACTTGAGCGACGCCCTGGGGGGCACGCTGACGCTCGTGCGCACCCTGATGACGATGCTCCGCGAATCGAGTGGCCTGCAGGACCACGAGCTCCTCGAAGAGGTGCGGCGACGCTTCGACGCCCTCTGTCGCGCCTGAAGCCCTGCGCTCAGCCGCGGAAACGCGGAAACGCGGAAACGCGGCAACGCGGGTCGCGGCCAGCCGGAGTCTGGTCGGTCGACCAGAGGCTTCGTCGGGTCGTCGGACCCCCACGCCGTTTGGTCGCTACCTTCGGCGACATGACCCCACCCGACAGCATCGTCCGGCTGATCCGTTCGGACGCCCTCAGCGACACCGCTCCCTACGCGTATGCCGCCACGACCGACGGGCCGGCCCGCCTGGTCTTCGCGGCGGGATCCTGCCCGCTCGATGCTGCGGGTGCCACCGTGGCGCCCGGCGACATCGCGGCCCAGGCCAGCCAGTGCGTCGACAACCTGGCCGCGGCTCTGGCGGCGGCCGGCGCGACCTTGCGCGACGTCGTCTACACGCGCGTGCTCGTGGCGACGACGGTGCGCGAGGACCTCGTGGCGGCATGGACGGTGGTGCACGACGCGTTCGGAGACCACGAGGTGCCGAGCACGCTGCACGGTGTGACCGTGCTCGGGTATCCCGACCAGCTCGTCGAGATCGAGGCCGTCGCCGCCCTCAGTCCCTGACGTGCTGCATCGGCTGCTCGTCGCCCGGGAGTCACTCCCGGTCGTCTGCCATCCGGAGGAGCAGCTCGCTCGCGCGCAGGAGCACCTCGCGGTCGGCTTCGTCGAGCGTGTCGAGCTGGGCGGAGATCCACGCATCGCGCCGGCCCCGGGCGTCCACCGAGAGCCGGGCGCCCGCGTCGGTTGCGGCGATGAGGACGCGCCGCCCGTCGGCGGGGTCGGGGACCC
>JBQCCW010000075.1:0-6178 GCA_051961835.1 Marmoricola sp.
CTCCCTATGTCACCGTGTCGGCGCGGATGTCCATCCCCGCGATCGCGGTGTGATCCAGGTGGTCGCGGTCGAGGTGGACGTAGCGGCGCTCCAGGTCCTGCCAGGACCTCACCGCCACCACGTCGGGATAGAACGCGCCGACGAAGTCGCTGCGCGGACGTAGGCGCACCATCGCCTCGTTGACCAGGCGGCGGACGGTGATGGTGCCGGCCTTGTCCGCGACCGGTGCCACGACCGCGTCGATCGCCTGACACACGTCGTCGGGGGCGCCGGCGACCTCGGCCGCGATCAACCGGGCCCGCCACGCCGGCACCTGGCCCGTGACGACGCGGGCCCAGATCCCGGGGAGGCGGTGCCGCAGGATCAACGCGTCACGCAGCAGCTCGGACCCGGCGCGGGTGGACAGGCCGGCGGTGACGGCGAACCCCGCCTCGGCATCCCAGGCCAGGCGCGGCAGGCCCGCCCAGGCGGGCCGCTCGGAGATGAAGGTGCGGTGCTCCTCGGGATCGATCCCGGCGAAGTGGGCCGCCAACACCTCCCCCGCCACCAGAGGGGTTGGGACCGGGCGACCCTGGTCGTCCAGGGCGGGTTGGGCCACGCCACCGCCAGCCGCAACACCTCGACCCCCGCCGCGACCTCCACGGCACGGGCGTCCCCGATCGCGTCCGCCAGCTGCGTCGGAGAGCAGTCCTCCACGCCACCCGGCGGAACCGGTGCGGTGTCGAGGAGAGCCGTCATGAACATAGGGTATCCGAACGCACGTTCGATTTCCAGGCTCGAGGAGAACGTGTAGAACGTGTGGAATCGTCATGTCGCAGGACGTGACATCGGGCGTCGAGGGCCGAGATCACGTCGCTGACGGTCCGCTGCACGCGTTGGCGTCGTCGAGGTGGACCGGCGTCGTGGGACCGGTGTCGCAGTGGATGTAGAGGTTGTAGACGCCCTACCAGTCGAAGAGCCGGTCGCCCGGGTTCGGCCCGTTGGCCATTGTGGATGGCAGGTTCGGTCGGCCGGCTTGTGAAAACGCGTCGAGCCCCCGACCAGCAGATCAGGGGCTCGGCGGCGCCGCGGAGGCGATGGGGTGAGTGACGGGACTTGAACCCGCGACCACCTGGACCACAACCAGGTGCTCTACCAGCTGAGCTACACCCACCATGCGGGCAGGAGCATAGCGGTCGCTCAGCCCTCCACCGAATCGGGTTCCGCCGGGGGAGGGACGTGTCCGGTGAGGCTGCCCTGGACCCGGCCGGCGATCTCGCGGGCCGCCTCGGTGTCGGGGCCCGGGTCGGGGACGAACACGGCCGCGCGGTAGTAGCGCAGCTCCTCGATGCTCTCCTGGATGTCGGCCAGCGCCCGGTGGTTGCCGTTCTTCTCGGGAGCGGCGTAGTAGGCCCGGGGGTACCAGCGGCGTGCCAGCTCCTTGATCGAGGACACGTCCACGATCCGGTAGTGCAGGAACGACTCGAGCGTGGGCATGTCGCGCGCGAGGAACGACCGGTCGGTCGCGACCGTGTTGCCCGCCAGCGGCGGCCGGCTCCCCTCGGGGCAGTGGGTCCGGATGTAGGCGAGCACCTGCTCCTCGGCCTGCGCCAGCGTCGTCCCGGCGTCGAGCTCCTCGAGGAGGCTGGAGTGGGTGTGCATGTCCCGGACGAAGGGGTCCATCTGGGCCAGCGCCTCGGACGGGGGCTTGATCACGATGTCGATGCCCTCGCCGAGCACGTTGAGGTCGTAGTCGGTGACGAGTGCGGCGACCTCGATCAGGGCGTCGGCGCCCAGGTCGAGGCCGGTCATCTCGCAGTCGATCCACACCAGTCGGTCGCTCACGGTCCTGGACACTACCCAGCCCGGCTCAGGTCACGCTCAGTGTGGGTTCCTAGGCTGGATGCCATGAGTCCCGACGTCCGTACCGCGCCGACCCGGCCGGCGACGGGTGACGACGGGGACTGGGAGCGGCGCAAGCGCCAGGTGCTCACCGCCGCGGGGATCATCGCGGCGCTAGCCGTCGTTGCGGCCGCGGTCCTCTGGTACGCCGGCAGCAGCGGCTCCTCGAAGACGGCGCCGCTGCCGCGCCTCACCGTCGCCGCCGGCGATCACGCCCTCGTGCTCGGACCGACGTCGGCTCCCCACACTGTGGTGGTCCACGAGGACTTCGCCGACCCCGCGAGCAAGCAGTGGGACCAGGCGACGCGCGACTACCTCAGGGCCGACGCGACAGCGGGCCTGGTCCGCGTGGAGTACCACCCGGTCGCGTTCACCGGCTCCGGCTACGGGGCGGACGCGGCGATCGCCTTCGCCACCGTCCTCCAGGGCCCCCACGCGGGGGCCGCTCGCGCGGCCTTGACCCTGCACGGTGTGCTGTTCGACCACCGGGGCGATGCGACGGCGACGACCGCCGACGCACTGGCCCGCTGGGCCGGCGCCGCGGGGGGAGACGCCCGCGCCGTACGCCGGGCGCTGTCGCTCCACGACACCTCCTGGTTGCGCGCGGCGAACGCGCAGGCGCGCAAGGCCGGCGTACGACGGGTGCCGCAGGTGCTCCTCGACGGCCGGCCGATCCCCGGCGCCACCCTCCTCGAGCGCGCCGACGCGCTCGAGCGAGCGCTCGCCGGATCCTGACAACCCGACGCCGCCGCCGGTCGCTCCGCCACTCCGACCGGCCCGTGGACAGCGGCGGACTCGCCCTGGCGCCTCGCGCGGGGCATGAAAGGCACGACGCGAATGACCTGTACGACGACCTCCACCTGCGATGCCGCCCTCTTGGCAGCCGTCGCGACGGAGCTGCACGACATCACCGACGAGAAGCAGCTGTATCGACGCATCCTCGACCACGGCGTCGGCCTCGTGGCGGACGCGGACGCCGCGAGCCTCTCTGTGCGGGGACGGCGCGGAACGACCACGCTCGCGGCCACCTCGCCGGCCGCCGAACGTGCCGAGACCCTGCAGCAGTCCCTGGGGGAGGGGCCGGCCCTCGAGATGTCCGGCGGTGGGGCATGGCTGCGCAGCGGTGACCTCGCCGGAGAGGAGCGTTGGCCCGCCTGGGGGGCGTCGGTGACCGCCTCGGGCCTTCGCTCGGCGTTGGCGCTCGGCCTTGCTCACCGGGGCGAGGTGATCGGGGCGCTGCACCTCTACGCCGTCCGGCCGGGCCGCTTCCAGGACTCCCATCGGCTCGCCGTGGCCCGGCTCTACGCCGGCCATGTCGCGCACGCACTCGGCGGTCTGCGACGCGTCGGCGACCTGCAGGCCGCGATCGCCTCCCGGCACGCCATCGGGCTGGCCCAAGGCATCCTCATGGAGCGCTACGGCGTCGGCCCCGAGAGCGCGTTCGCGTTCCTGCGCCGGATGTCCTCCACCCACAACCGCAAGCTGCGCGACGTCGCCGCGGAGCTGGTCGCCTCGGGTGCTGCAGGCGGCGAGGGCCCGCTCCGTTGAACGGGTGAGCCCGGCTACGCCGAACGGAGGAGATGTCCCGGCAGAGGGTGCTCACACCGGGGACCGAGCCATGCAGCCGGGTGTCCTGGCTTACTCCGATCGGATGACGCGGACCGAACCCCGGCGGGCATAGCGTCCAAGACCACGGAGGGGGCCTCCGGACTCGCTGCGATCAGCGCGGGCCGTCGGGGTGTCTCCTCCGCCCAAGGCAGGGGGAGCCCCCGGGTCGGCCGCAACCGGCTCGGGGACCTGCTCGTTCGCCACATCGGCGCAGTCGTGGCCCACGACAGGGGCAACGACACCAGCGCCCCCGGCAGGATTCGAACCTGCGACCGGCGGATTAGAAGTTCATCCCGTCCGTTTTCGAGGTGGCTGGTCAGGCCGTTTCGCCCTTGTGCTGAGCGTGAAACGCCTACCGTCCGGTGGCATGCGGCGTCGCCTACTGAGCGGTGCTTGCGGACTTATTGCGGACTAGGAACAGGAACCGGGCGCTCGGGCACCCCGTTAGTGAGGGGATAGCCATGCTGGTTGACGTGGTGATGTTGGAGGAGACCGCCGAGGCGTGGGTCTACGTAGACGGTGAAGGACAGGTGTACGACCTGCCCGCCGTTCGCCCGTACCTGCCGCCGGAGCTGCGCACGGCGATGCCTCGGGACTACGTGCCCGGGTGCAAGGTGAACCCCGGTGCGCCGCATTGGGAATGGATGTGGGTGTTCTCCCTGCCGAAGCCCGACGAGAACGCCTCGGTGACTCGGCGGACCTGCGAGCGGCCGGCACGGCGGCCGCGCACTACTACTACGCGACTGTGTCGTCGCTCCTGAACGGTGCTCATCCTCCCCGGCGCTGCCTCTGGCCGGTGCGCGCTGGTTCGGTCTGGTGGTGCCCTGGGGTGCCACCCCGGCCCGGGCGGGTGGGGGGTCGATCCTGCTGCCGTCTTGACCCGCCCCGGTTTAAGCGCGAGCCCGCGATGTAGTCATAAACACCCGTTCTAGTTACGTGGCTCAATCTTGGGGCGGCGCTCTGTCCGTTGGAGCGAGGCGGGTCTACGTTGCGAACATGGAAGCTCTTAACGCGCTCCTGGCGCTGGCCTTCATCGTGCTCCTGGGTGTGGTTGGCGTGGAGTTTGCCTACTCGGTGCTGGTGTGGGCGTTGCACCTTCTCGCGCGCCTCGGCTGACAGAAGGCATAGGGAGTCCACTCGAACCCTGCTGGGTTCGTTTTTGCCTGTACTGCTGGACGATTTCAACCGCGTGCGGCCTGCAATGGATCGACTCCCGCCACGCGCTCCCTAGCCGAGTGGGTACGGGCGGCGTTACGTTCTTCGCCGTGGCAATCCGACGGGGGCCAGCGACGGGGCCCGACATGGCCCCCGGGGACGCAGCTCTAACGGCTGTGGCGTTCGTCCTGGTCCCAGTCGTGTTCGCACTGTTCTTCTTGGTTCCCTTTGCCGTCATCCTCGGAATCGGGTGGCTGCTTGGGTCCACTTCTGAGCCGGCCATACATGGACCGGCGCATCGTGCAAGCTTGGTGGCGCGGCCGCACGCGGAGTGCGGAGACGGCACCTTGTCCTACTCCGTTTCACGGTCAGGATCGTGTTCGTCGCATGGGGGCGTGCTCAACTGGCTGCGGCCGTAGGCGCCCACGAGCGAAAGTCCTTGTCGCGGTCCGGACGGGACGCAAATCCGCCCCCGACGGGCGATGCACCGGGGGCGGTTCGGCCTCGGAGCTAGGGCTTAGTGCGGGTTGCCGTCACGGTGTAGCTGCCGCCGTTGTCCTTCGCGTACGTGCCTGACACGTCGTTGTAGAGCACGTAAACGTCTTGGACGGAGTCCGACGTCACGTTCACGGGGCCGGTGCCGGCGGGCAACCAGGGTCCGGACGTGCCCACGCGGTAGAGCAGTTCACCGACCGGTGCGTCTGGCGCAGGGCAAAGGTCCGGGTTCGCTGTCGCAGCCCCGCAAAGGAACCAATCGCTATTCGGCGTGGTGTACGCGCCATCTGCGAACCATGCGGTGCCCGCGGCGGTAAGCGTGATGCTGGTGAACTGGCTGTTGATCGTGCCGACGTCGACCGGCGTCTCTGACGCAGCGTTCACCGTGTACGTGGTCGTCTGCCTGACGGGAGCGCCGGAGGCGAAGGCCGGCGCGCCGGTAACGGACAGAGCGACTGCACTGCCGGCGGCGGCCGAGAGGGCGAGGGCCTTCCTGAAGTTTAATCCGAGCATGTAAATCCCCCCAAGTTGGGTTATTCCACTTGGCTTCTCGACCGCTGTGCGCGCGGACGCGATTCTGTGGCGCTGCTCCGGCCTTAACTGCCTTGTGGCTGCGCACGATGCGCTTTGCGGAGACTCCGCCGGTTATCCGGTTGCCGTCAATCGTTCGAATGGCCATGGTCTGGACCGCGAAGCGGACAGGGTGCAAGATCCCCCGAGCCCGTAATTTCGGCAATGACCGGTTCCCGCAAACAGCTACGACGCGGCCGGCGGACGCGTAGCGTCCCGCAGGCAGCCGCTGACGGGGGCGGCTCGGACCCTGGGGGATTCCGTGCGGATGAAGATGGGCATGGCAGCGGTCGCTGCGGTCGCGACGGCGCTGGTTGGTGCGGTACCGGCGACGGCACACGCGGAAACAGGACGCGTGACGGTGGCGGCTAGCACGCCCAAGGCGGCGAACGGAGCCCGCGTCAGCGAGCCGCTTAGGTACGCGATCGAACACCTTCCCGGCGCTCCTGCTCGGCCCGCAGGCTACGAG
>JBQCCW010000076.1:0-2568 GCA_051961835.1 Marmoricola sp.
GCAGCCGCCGACGCCGTCACCGGCGCCAACCGCTACACGTTCCGGTCGGGCCGCCAGACCTACCAGGACGTCGCGACCGCGGGCACCATGCTCGGTGACGTCAAGGGCAAGAAGGTGACCGTGCTGGCGCAGGACAGTGCCTTCGGCAAGGCCAACGTGGCCGCCGTGACGGCGGTCCTCGGGTCCAAGGGCGCCACGGTCGGCTCGGTGGAGGTGCCGTCGGCAGCCACCGACCTCACCCCGTTCGCCACGAAGGTCAAGAGCGCCGCGCCCGACCTGCTCTTCGTCGCCTGGGCGGGCGCCAACGCCACGGCCATGTGGACCACGCTGGGCCAGCAGGGGGTCTTCGACTCCACGAAGGTGGTGACCGGCCTCGACATCAAGCCGACGCACACGCTCTTCGGCGAGGTGGGGACCAAGATCGACTTCCTCTCCCACTTCTTCGACGGTGCGGCCGACAACGCCGCCTACCGGGCGCTGGACGCGGGGCTGAAGAAGCAGGGCGGCAGCGTCGACCTCTTCACCAACGACGGGTTCGTCGCGGGCCAGATGATCGTCCACGCCCTCGAGGCGGGCGGGGACGACGTCGACAAGATGGTGACCTCCCTCGAGGGCTGGAAGTTCGACGGACCCAAGGGCTCCATGGAGATCCGGGCGCAGGACCACGCCCTCCTGCAGCCGATGTTCACCGCGACCCTCAAGAAGGACGGCGCCAACGTGACCCCGCAGCTGGGCAAGACGCTGGACCCCGCGACGGTCGCCCCGCCCGTCACCCCCTTCAAGTGATCGGACACCTCCCGACGTGATCAAGGCAGAGGCGGTCGGCTGGAGGGTCGGCGGCGCGCAGATCCTCGACGACGTCTCCCTGACCGTGGGGGCCGGTGAGCTGCTCGGCATCATCGGCCCCAACGGGGCGGGCAAGTCGTCGTTCGTCAACATCCTCAGCGGGGTGACCAGGCCCTCCAGCGGGCGGATCGTGCTGCAGGGCAGGGAGGTCACCCGCGCGAGCGCGACGCGACGAGCCCGGATGGGGCTGGCACGGTCCTTCCAGACGTCTGCCCTCTTCGACGGGCTGACGGCGGGGGAGAACGTGCGGCTCGCGGTCCAGGCAGCGGGAGGCGCCGTGCTGTCGCCGTTCCGTGGGGCCGGGTCAGCGACGTCCGAGGTGATCGACTCCCTGCTCACCCGAGTGCGTATGCCGGGTCGCGCGCGGACGCTCGCCCGTGACCTCTCGCACGGCGACCGCCGCAAGCTCGAACTCGCCATGGCGCTCGCCTCGGAGCCGGCCGTGCTGCTCCTCGACGAACCGATGGCCGGCGTCTCGGCCGAGGACGTCGACGGCCTGACCGAGATCATCGGCGAGGTGCGCGACTCGGGGGTCGCGGTGGCGATGGTGGAGCACCACATGCACGTCGTGCTCGGGCTCGCCGACCAGGTCGCCGTCCTGCACCACGGCCAGCTGCTCGCCGTGGGCGCGCCGACCGAGGTGACCGGCGACGAACGGGTCCAGCAGGCCTACGTGGGAGAAGCACTGTGACGCAACGCAGCCCATCACCAGATGCGACCGGCACGACCGGCCGCAGCGGCGCGGAGCCGCTGACCGAGACGACTCCGGTCCTCGAGATCGAGGACCTCCACGTGCGCTACGGCGGCTCCCACATCCTCCAGGGCGTGGGCTTCGACGTGCCGGCGACCGGTGTGACCGCCCTGCTCGGACGCAACGGCGTCGGCAAGACCACCACGCTGAAGGCGATCATCGGACTGGCACCGCGAACAGGTCGGATCCTCCTGCACGGCCAGGAGATCCAGCGGTTGGGCACTGCACGGATCGTCCGCGCCGGCATCGGCTACGTCCCCGAGGACCGGGAGGTGTTCGGCGGCCTCACCGTCGAGGAGAACCTCCGGCTCGTCGACCCCGAGCGTGGCGTCGACGCGCCCGTGGTCGAACGGCTCTTCCCCGAGCTGGTCCGGCGACGTGGCCAACGCGCCGGGACGCTCTCCGGCGGCCAGCAGCAGATGGTCGCCCTGGCCCGGGTGCTGCTGCGCGAGAACTCGCTCCTGCTCATCGACGAGCCGACGAAGGGCCTGGCACCCAAGCTCGTCACCGAGGTCGCCGATGTGCTGGCCGAGGTGAGCCGGACGACGCCCATCCTCCTCGTCGAGCAGAACCTGCCGCTCGTGCGCCGCATCGCCGACCGCGTCGTCGTCCTCGACGCCGGTCAGGTCGTGCACCGTGGCCCGGCGGCGGAGCTCGTCGCCGACGTGGGGCTGACGCGTGAGCTGCTCGGGGTGTCGATGCGACGGGAGGGGGCGGCGTGAGCGACCTCGTCCTCATCCTCGTCACGGGCCTCGGGCTCGGCGCCCTCTACTTCATCGCGGCCAGCGGCCTCAGCCTGATCTACGGCCTGATGGGCGTGCTCAACTTCGCCCACGGCGCCTTCATGACCGCCGGTGCGTATGCCGCGTGGCTCACCATGGGGGCCCTGCCCCCCGGCTGGCCGGTGGCCGGCCCGCTCGTGGTCGGCGTCCTCGTCGCGGTTGCCGTCGGCGGACTGGTCGGCCTGGTGG
>JBQCCW010000077.1:0-2163 GCA_051961835.1 Marmoricola sp.
CTCCAGCACGGGCACGCGGAACGCCTCCACGATCTGCCGCACGCGCGGGATGGAGATGCGCAGCTCGTCGGGCATCTTCTCGCGCGTGGCCTTGTACTCGGGGTAGATGACGTGGCGGTCGCTCATCCCCGCGTCGAACACCATCCCCAGGTAGTCGGGCTCGTGCTGCTCGATCACCTTCTTCAGGAACCGCGTGACGCCGAACGCGGCCGACGTGTTCTCGCCCTTGCTGGACATCAGCGGGCGGCTGACCAGCGCGAAGAAGGCGCGGTAGATCAGCGCGTAGCCGTCGATCAGGTACAGGCGCGGGCGGGTCTTTTCGGGCTTGTCCACGTGCGTTCAGCCAGGCGGTGACGAGATCTCTGAGAGGCGGCGGAATCTACCTTCCCCGCGTATCTCCGGCAAAGCCGATCGCGCACATCGGACGGAGAGGCGGCGGTCGTGGATCGGCAGTATGCGAGTGAACTCGCCGCTACAACGGCACACAGTCCGCCTGCGCGGACTTCGCGGTGACGAGGCTCGTTCTCTCCGGCCGTGTTTCCGTGGCGCATCGGCATCCCGACAAAGATCCTCGCCATCCAAGCGAACGGCGAGGCTCTTCCGCAGTGAAGTCCGCGAAGGCGGACTGCGTGCCGTGGTAGCCGCGACTTCAGTCGCAAACTCTCACCGGAATCCGACCGTCGCGACGACACCCCATATCTCAATCCCGTACATCGACCAGTTTCTCTACACCTGGGCGACGGTCTCCAGGTTGAGGTTAGATCGCGTAAGTGTATGCCATCCAGGTATATAGGTTGATGCGCACGATTGGTCCACAGCCTGCCTTGGTGGCTCCGCGCACATCCGGTCCACCGAGCACCCAAGCGACCCCGACGCGACCCATGTTCCCCCGCATCCCCACCATGTACTCGCGCAACATCCGCCCACGGCGGCCGCACCAGGACGCGCCCGAGCCGCAGGCCGGCGCCACGGAGGCGCAGCCGAGCCCCAGCGGGCGCGAGCGGATCACCCCCGGCGGGCTGGTGACGTTCATCAACCGCGAATTGCAGGCGCTGCCGCAGTGCCAGGGGCTGCGCGTGCGCGCCGGCGCGTGGGAGCTGGACACGCTGGGCGACGGGTGCAACTGGTCCGAAAGCAGTCTGGCGATCCGCGTGTCGGGGGTGGTGACGCGCAGCGCGCTGGACGAGCTGCGGCGCACCATCAGCGTCGCCCGGGACCGCTTCGATGTGTTCGCGCCCGAGGCGTACCTGGGCTGACGCGATCGGAACGGTTTTCACGCGGGGTCAGCGGAGTCACATCCGCCGGGACAGCGGAGCGATTCAAGCCCGTGGCTCCGCTGGCCCCGTGTGACAACGCGAACCGCCGGCCCGGATCGCTCCGGGCCGGCGGTTCGCGTCTACGTGGCGGTCACGCCGCCTGGCTCGAGTCGGTGCTGCACCCGGCGCTCGGGCCGAAGCAGTCTTCGGCGAGCAGCGACAGGCAGTAGCAGACCTCGTCGGTGGTGTCGCCGCTGAGCGCGGCGGCGCGCTGCTGCGGCGTGGGTTCGAAGGTGGTGACGGTGACGGCGTCGGGGTCCAGCGCGAGCTTGTGCATGGCGGTCCTCCGTGTACTGGTGACGGATGCGAGGCGGGCAACGAAGTATCGCCGGAGTGAAACCACTCTTCAAGTGAATAGATGCGGGAAAGGGATGTTGCCGAAGTGGTGTTCGGGCCGCGCAGGCCCTTCCGCGGTTGAAGTCCGCGAAGGCGGACTGCGTGCCGTGGTAGCCGCGACTTCAGTCGCAAACTCGCGGTGATCCCGCGCGGTGGACGCGGGTCAGCTCACCACGATCCCGTCCAGCGCCGCGCGGATCGATGCGGTGAGCTTTTCGGCCAGGTCGGCCACGAAGGGCTGCTGCAGGATGGTGCCGTGGCTGCCGCCCACGCGGTGCACGGTGGCGCCGCCCAGGGCACGGCGGGTCCAGAACTCCACCGCGCCGTCCTGCGGCACCGCGCGGTCGCTGGCGGCGGTGCGCACGTAGGTCAGGTGGCCCTCGTACGGCGGCGGATCGTAGGCCACCAGCGCGCCCAGGTTGGCGCGGCGCACGCGGGTGAGGGTGAGGATCTCGTCCACGCGCGACAGCGGGAGCTGGCGCGGTGAGTTGACCTGTTTCACCGCCTCCAC
>JBQCCW010000078.1:0-2847 GCA_051961835.1 Marmoricola sp.
CTGCCGCTGGCCGCCCGAGAGCTGGTGCGGCCGCCGGCCGGCGTACTCGGCCAGCCGCACGCTGGCCAGCGCCTCCTCGGCCCGGCGGCGGCGCTCGGCGCGCGGGACCTTCTTCACCCGCAGGCCGTACTCGACGTTCTCCAGCACGCTCATGTGCGGGAAGATCGCGTAGTCCTGGAAGACGGTGTTGACGTCGCGGGCGAACGGCGGCCGCCGGGTGACGTCCTCGCCGTCGAGCAGGATCGTGCCGCCGGTGGGCTCCTCGAAGCCGGCGACGAGCCGCAGCACGGTGGTCTTCCCCGAGCCGGACGGCCCCAGCATCGAGAAGAACTCCCCGTCGGCGATGTCGAGGTCGAGGTCGTCCACGGCGCGCACGTCGCCGAAGTGCTTGCTCAGGCCGCGGAGCGAGATCGCGGTCGGGCGCGCGGACATGGTCCTCCTCGGGTCGGACTCTGGTCGGACGGGTGCTTCCGGTCATAAGATATGGAAACAGTCTTTAGATTGATAGACCCGACACGTCACAATTTCGTTCCGGCCGCCGAAGGGAGCTCGGGATGGCGGAGGTACGCCGGCACGGCAGCCGAGCGCGGAGTGCGATCTTCACGCCCCTCAGCGACGTCGGCCGGGCGGGGCAGGTCGAGCGGCGCCTCACCGAGGCGATCCGGTCCGGTGTGCTCGTCGAGGGCGAGCGGCTCCCGAGCGAGCCGGAGCTCGCCGCGATGCTGGGCGTCGCGGTCGTCACCGTCCGCGAAGCGCTGGTCGGGCTGCGGGCGCAGGGACTGGTGACGACCACCCGGGGCCGGGGCGGGGGGACCTTCGTCGCCGCCGGTGCCGCCGCCGACGAGGACGCCCTCGCCGAGCGGCTGGGCTCGATGTCGCGGGCCGAGCTGCACGACCGCGCCACGCAGTACGTCCTCGTGCTCGCCGGCTGCGCGGAGCTGGCCGCCGAGCGGGCCGACGGCGCGGACGCCGCGGCCCTGCGCGGGCTGCTCGTCGGGCCCGACGCCGACGTCGGGGTCTGGCGGCACGCCGACGCCGAGCTGTGGCTGTCGGTCGCCGCGCTCACGCAGTCGGCCCGGGTGACCCGCGAGGTGGTCCGTCTCGAGGCGGACTTCGGCACGGTCGTCCGGATCCCGCTGCGCGACGAGGCGGCCCGCGCGGCCGCGCGGGCGGCGCACGAGGCGCTCGTCGAGGCGATCGAGCGGGGCGACGCCGACGGCGCGCGCAGGTGCGCCCGGGGCCACCTGCAGGACACACTGGACCGCGTCGCCCGCACCCAGGCCGACGTGCACGACCGCCGACGCAGGACGAGGAGCGCCTGACATGACGACGACCGCGACCACGCCCAGCACCCGGCCGGCCGACGCGTCGACCCGGTGCGCCGACGCCGTGTCGACGTACTTCACCGCGCTGTTCGCCTCCCTCGACGCGATCGCCGCGGAGGTCGTCGCGACCTTCGGCCGCGCCGAGCCGGTCACCGCGACCGTGCTGGGGCACGCGCTGCAGCCGGTGACCGGGGCCGCGCTCGGCGCGCACCCGATCGTGGGCGGCGGCTTCGTCGCGGCGCCGGGGGCGCTCGCGGACCGCGAGCTGTTCCTCGCCTGGTGGCAGGGCGAGGACCGCACGCTGCTCGCCGAGCGCGGCGTGCCGATCGGCCACCACGTCTTCGACTACACCCGGCACGAGTGGTTCCAGGTGCCGCGCACCTCGGGGCGGGCGCACGTGACCGGGCCGTACGTCGACTACGTGTGCACCGACGAGTACGTCCTCACCGCGACCGCTCCGGTCGTCGTGGGCGGGCGCATGGTCGGGGTCGTGGGCGGCGACACGCTGCTGGAGACGTTCGAGGACGTGATGGCCGAGCCGCTGCGCGGCGGGGACGCGGTCCTCGTCAACGGCCACGACCGGTGCGTGCTCGCGGCCGACCCGTTGCTGCGGTCCGGGCAGCGGGTCGACGTGGCGGCGTACGCCTCCGTGCGCCCGCTGCCCGGGCTGCCGTTCCGCGTGCTCGCGGAGCCCCGGGGCTAGCCGACCTCCGTCATCCCCCACGGGCTGCCGTACTCGGTGAGCAGGTCGAGGAACGGCACCGCGTCGAACGCCTCCGGTCCGAGCACGCCCGCGCCCTTCCACGTCCCCCGTGCCAGCAGCTCCAGGGCGACCACCGGGTTGACCGCGGTCTGCCAGACCACGCACTGGTGGCCGTACTCCCGCATCGACCACGCGTTGTCGACCACGTGGTAGAGGTACGTCGAGCGCGGCCGCCCGTCCGTGCCGGTGCCCCGCACCCAGACGCCGGCGCACGTCTTGCCGGTCATCCGCGGCCCGATCGTGGCCGGGTCGGGCAGCACGGCGGCGACGACGTCGCGCGGGCTGACCTCGACCCCTTTCACGCGCACCTTCTCCGTGCGGTCCAGCCCGAGCGCGTGCAGCACCTTGAGGACGTTGATGAACTCCTCCCCCAGGCCGTACTTGAAGGTGACCCGGCCGACATCGAGCCAACGCGGGATCAGCAGCACCTCTTCGTGCTCGACGTTGACGCACTCGACCTCGCCGATGCCGTCCGGGAAGTCGAAGACCTCCGGTTCGCTGAACGGTTCGGTGGTGTACCAGCCGCGGTCACGCTCGAACACCACAGGCGGGTTGAGGCACTCTTCGATCGTCGTCCAGATGGAGAACGACGGCGCGAATTCGTAACCGGACACGGTGAGACTCGCGCCGTCGCGCACGCCGCACTCATCGATCGTCGAGAACAGGTGATCGGCCGCGTATCGCGCGAAGACGTCGGACAGTCCGGGCTCCACGCCGATCCCGACGAGCGCGAGCCGGCCGGTCCGCTCCCACTTCTCA
>JBQCCW010000079.1:0-11152 GCA_051961835.1 Marmoricola sp.
CTCTTGGTGGTCGAGCTTGCTGACGATGTCGAACGACGAGTCGGCCATGGCGGGGGCGTTCCTCCGATTCCTCCGGGACTCACGTGGTGCGCTATTGTCTGCTGCGCTGCCGGGCCACACTAGCGACACCGTGGGGGCCGCAGCGTCGCGCTGGCAGGTTGCCCGAGCGGCCAAAGGGAGCTGACTGTAAATCAGCCGGCATTGCCTTCGCAGGTTCGAATCCTGCACCTGCCACCGATCGAAGGGGCGGTCCGTTCCGGGCCGCCCCTTCGTCGTGGGTGCCGGTGCTCCCTCAGCCGGCGAGCGCGGGGTGTCGGGGTCGCACGTGCGCCCGGCACTCCTCGATCGCGTGCCGGAGCAGGGCGACGAGGTGGTCGTCGCCGTCGGTGAGGCGGGCCAGTGCGCCGACGCTGGTGTGCACGACGGCGAGCGCGACCCGGTCGTCGAGCACGTGCGTCCGGCGCTCGGCGGCGGTGCCGTGTCCGGAGATGAAGCGGGTGGCCCACACGGCGGCGGCAGGGTCCTCGGCCAGGGCGTCGACGCTCTCGGCGGCGAGGTGGGAGGGCCCGCCCAGGGTGACCAGCGAGCGCTCGGCCTGGAGCAGGGCGACCGCGGCCGCGCGGTGCGGCCGGCCCTCGGGTACGCCGAGCACCGCGAGCGCGCACGCCCGGGTGACCAGTGGAGGGATCCGGGGGCTGGTCGTCGCGGTCCCGATCACGTCCGGGATCAGCGGCACCAGCTCGTGGCGGTGGGTGTCGTCGACGGTGTCGTTGATCCGGCGGGCGAGCTCGGCGAGCACCGGATGGGTGCAGCCGGGGTGGTCCGACCACGGTTCGCCGGCGAGCCAGGAAGCCATCTCCATGAAGCAGGCGCCGCGCTCGGGGCGGCGGTGCCGGCCGGGGGAGAGGGCCGGGACGAGGTCGGGGACGGCGGTCGCGGGGAGTGCGGTGGCGAGCGGGAGTCTCATCGGTCTGCCTTCCGTGGCGCGCCCCGTCGGACGCGAGCCACTGGAGCGGACGTATCCCGTCGCCGTGAGCGGCATGCGCGACGACGGGCGTGTCGGCCCGGTGGTGTCTGGGCGGCCCGAGAAGACAGCCCGAGAAGACGCTCGGGATTGACCACCTCGAACAAACGTTCGATCATGGGTCGGTGACCACTCCGCTCGTCCTCGACCGCCCTGCAGGGGGCGCCGACGCGCGTGCGGCGGTGGTGCGGCAGCTGCGGGAGCGGATACACGGCATGGCCGGCGGGCTGCCCCGCCTTCCCCTTGCGACGCCTCCCGAGCTCGCCGAACTCGTGCAGCTGCGGACCGGGGGCTGCTACTGCGTGGACGACACCGGGGTGATGCTCACGCTTCTCGCCGCTGCCTCGCGCGAGGGTGCGTGGCTGGCGGCCGTGGGGGTCGACGACCTCGGCGTCGAGGCCGCTGCCGAGGCGGGGCTCAACCTGGATCGGACGGTGGTCGTGCCGGATCCGGGAGAGCACTGGTTCGAGGTGGTCGCCGCTCTGGTCGACGCCGTGCCGGTGGTGTGGCTGCGGCCCTCGGGCCGAGTCGGCGAGGGCGCCGCCGGACGGCTCGCCGCCCGGCTCCGGAAGCGCTCCGCCACGCTGCTCGTGCAGGGGGAGTGGCCCGGCGCCGAGGCGCGGTTGCGCGTCGCGGCGTCGGTCTGGGAGGGCGTCGGGCAGGGTCACGGCCGCCTCCAGGGACGACGGGTGCAGGTGGCGTGCCGGCGTGGCACCGCCCCGGAGGAGTACGCCGAGCTCCGGCTGCCGGCCACCGGCGGAACGCCGGTGACCGCGCCCGCTCCCCTCCGCCGGCGGAGGACGGGATGAGCGCGCTCGTCGCGCAGCGCGCCACCGAGCGGGGACCGCGGGTCCTGGTCGCCTGGTGCCCCGACTGGCCGGTGGTCGCCGCCACGGCCGAGGTCGGCCTCGATCGTCGCCGGCCGGCCGCGGTGGTCGGCCACCGGGGCGTGGTCGCCTGCAACGCAGCCGCCCGTGCCGAGGGCGTGCGCCGTGGGATGCGCCGCCGCGACGCCCAGGCGCGGTGCCCGGGCCTGCTGCTGCTCGACGCCGACCCCGACCGGGACGCGCGGGTCTTCGAACCGGTCCTCTCCGCTGTCGAGGCGTTGCGGCCCGGCGTGGCGCCGGTGCGTCCCGGGCTGCTGGCGCTGCGCTCGCCGGCACGCTTCTACGGCGGCGACGCGAACGCCGCCGCCGTCGTCGCGGAGGCGGTCGTCGGCGCCGGAGCCTGGGACGTACGGATCGGCGTGGCCGACGATGTCTTCACCGGCGAGCAGGCCGCCCGGCACGCCGGCCCCCAGGAGTGGGTGGTGGTCGAGCCGGGCGCGTCGGCGACGTACCTGCGCGACCTGCCGGTCGACGTCCTCGTGGACGCGCTCGGCGATCCGGGCCCGGTCGGCCTGCTGCGCCGGCTGGGGATGAGCACGCTCGCCGACTTCGCCGCGCTGCCCGCCGGGGACGTGCTCACCCGGTTCGGTCCGGCAGGGGCGCGAGTGCACCGGCTCGCCCAGGGGGTCGGCGCCGCCCCGCTCGACACCCGCACGCCCCCTCCCGAGCTGACCGAGGAGGTGTCCTTCGAGCCGCCCCTGGACTCGGTGGAGGCGGTCTGCTTCAGCGTGCGGCGTACCGCCGAGCGCTTCGTCGCCGGGCTGGCGGCCCACCAGCTGGTGGCGACGGTGGTGCGGGTCGTGGCCGAGGGATACGGCGGGTCCCTGTCGTCGCGCAGCTGGGCGCACACCGGCTGGTTCTCCGCGACCGACCTCGTCGACCGGGTGCACTGGCAGCTGCAGAGCCGTCCAGGCGGCCAGGCCGCGATCGGCGAGCCGGTCGCTTCGGTCCGGTTCGTGCCCGAGACGGTCGAGCCCGAGGCCGCGCATGCCGACGCCCTGTGGGGCAGCGGCACCGACGAGCGGGTCGAGCGCGGGGTGGCCAAGGTCCAGGCGATGCTCGGGTACGCCGCGGCCTGCCGGCCGGTCCGGCAGGGCGGTCGCGCGCCGGCGGAGCGGCAGGCGCTGGTGCCGTGGGGCGAGAAGGCCACCGGCCTGCGCGATCCCGCGTTGCCCTGGCCGGGCAGCATCCCGGCGCCGGCACCCACCCGGGTCTTCGCCGACCCCCGACCGGCCGCGGTGCTCGGCGAGGGCGACCGGCCGGTGCTGCTCACCGAGCGGGGAGCGGTGAGCAGCCCGCTGCTGCGCTTCCGGCCGGCCACCCCCGCCGCCCAGTGCGCCTGGCAGCCGGTCGCCGCCTGGGCCGGCCCCTGGCCCGTCGCCGAGCGGTGGTGGGAGGCGGGGACCCGGGGACTGGCCGCCCGCTTCCAGGTCGTCGGCGTCGACGGTCGTGCCTGGCTGCTCCGGGTCGACCCCGACGGCTGGTGGACCGAGGCCAGCTATGACTGAGCCGGCGGGCTCGGGCGGAGCCGGCTCGGCTCGCGCCCGGACTTTCCCAGGTTCAGTAGGCAAACGCCCTCCCCACCCATGTGATCTGCTGTGTGAGGAGCTCCCCGGGGTTCTTAACCTGGGAAAGTCCAGCCCAGGAGCGGACTGATGGGGTTCCAGAACCCGCCGGTCCGGTGGGGTGAGCTCGAGCGGCGGCTGTCGGGGCGGCCCGTGCTGGCGCCCGACGACGGGCCGACCAGCCGGAAGCGACGCCGGTACGTCTCCCGCGAGGCGGTCGGAGCACCGGCGGGCCCGGTCACGCCGTACGCCGAGCTGCACTGCCACAGCAACTTCAGCTTCCTCGACGGCGCCAGCGGGCCCGACCGGCTGGTCGAGGAGGCGGTGCGGCTGGGACTGCACGGGCTGGCGCTCACCGACCACGACGGGTTCGCCGGTGCGCCGCTGTTCGCCGAGACCGCCCAGATCCTGAACAGCCGGGCCCACGACACGTCGCTGCGCACCGTCTACGGCGCCGAGCTCTCGCTCGGGCTGACCGGCCCACAGAACGGCGTACCGGATCCCGAGGGCACCCACCTGCTCGCGCTCGCCATCGGCACCGAGGGCTACTACCGGCTGGCCGCGGCGATGACCGACGCGCATCTGCGCGGCGACGAGAAGGGTCGGCCGGTCTACGACCTCGAGGAGCTCTCGGCGAAGGGCCGTGGGCACTGGTTGGTCCTCACCGGCTGCCGCAAGGGCGCCGTCCGTCAGGCGCTGTCCCGCAGCCGCGAGGCGGCCGCGGTCGAGCTCGACCGGCTCACGGCGCTCTTCGGCCACGACCACGTCGTCGTCGAGCTCACCGACCACGGTCTGCCCGGGGACGGCGCGGTCAACGACGCGCTCGCCGGCCTCGCCCGCGACCACGGGCTGCCGGTGGTCGCCACCAACAACGTCCACCACGCCACCCCCGCCGATCACCCCCTCGCAAGCGCGATGGCAGCGGTCCGGGCGCGGCGCAGCGTCGCGGAGATGGACGGCTGGCTGCCGGCGTGGGGAGCGGCCGCACTGCGGTCGGGCGAGGAGATGGCCCGTCTCTTCGGCCGGTACGACGGCGCCGTGACGCGCACCGTCGCGCTCGCCGACCAGCTCGCCTTCGACCTGCAGAAGGCCCAGCCCCGGCTGCCGAAGCTGGGCATCCCCGAGGGCCACACGCCGACGACCTGGCTGCGCCACCTGGTCGAGGAGGGCTTCGCCACCTTCTACGCCGGCCAGCCGCACGCCGAGCAGGCCCGCGCGCGCATCGAGCGAGAGCTGGAGATCATCGACCGCAAGGACTTCGCCGGCTACTTCGTCATCGTCCACGACATCGTCGCGTTCGCGCGCAGCCGCGGGATCCTCTGCCAGGGAAGGGGATCCGCCGCCAGCTCCGCGGTCTGCTACGCACTCGGCATCACCGCGATCGACTCGGTGCTCTACGGCCTGCCGTTCGAGCGGTTCATCTCCGAGCACCGCGACGACGAGCCCGACATCGACGTCGACTTCGACTCCGACCGTCGCGAGGAGGTGATCCAGTGGGTCTACGACCGCTACGGCCGGCACAACGCCGCCCAGGTCGCCAACGTGATCACCTACCGACCCAAGATGGCCGTCCGCGACGCGGCCAAGGCGCTCGGCTTCTCGCCCGGTCAACAGGACGCCTGGTCCAAGCAGGTCGACTCCTGGAGCCGCGTGGTCACCGACGACGACGTGGGGATCCCCGAGCCCGTCGTCGGGCTGGCCAACGAGCTGCTCCGCGCGCCGCGGCACCTCGGCATCCACTCCGGCGGGATGGTGCTCACCGAGCGGCCGATCGGAGAGGTCTGCCCGATCGAGCGGGCCCGGATGGACGGCCGCACGATCCTGCAGTGGGACAAGGACGCCTGCGCCTACATGGGCCTGGTGAAGTTCGACCTGCTCGGCCTGGGGATGCTCGGCGCGCTCGACCACATGATCACGATGGTGGGTGAGCACCTCGGCGAGCACTGGTCCTTGCAGACGATGCCCAAGGAGGAGCCCGGCGTCTACGACATGCTCTGTCGTGCCGACTCGATCGGCGTCTTCCAGGTCGAGAGCCGTGCGCAGATCGGCACGCTGCCGCGGCTGCGGCCCCGCCGGTTCTTCGACCTCGCGATCGAGATCGCGCTGATTCGGCCCGGCCCGATCCAGGGCGGCGCCGTGCACCCCTACATCCGGCGGGCGATGGGGCAGGACCCGGTCGCCTACGACCACCCCGACCTCGAGCCGGTGCTCGCCCGCACCCTGGGCGTGCCGCTGTTCCAGGAGCAGCTGATGCAGATGGCGATCGCGGTCGGCGACTGCACCGCCGACGACGCCGACCTGCTGCGCCGGGCGATGGGCTCCAAGCGCGGCATCGAGCGGATCGAGGCGATCGAGGAGAAGCTGTACGCCGGCATGGCGCGGCGCGGTCTCGTCGGGGACGTCGCCGACGCGATCTACCTGCGGATCAAGTCGTTCGCGAACTTCGGCTTCGCCGAGAGTCACGCGCTGTCCTTCGCGCTGCTCGTCTACGCCAGCTCCTGGTTCAAGCTGCACTACCCCGCGGCGTTCCTGGCCGGCCTGCTGCGGGCGCAGCCGATGGGCTTCTACTCGCCGCAGTCGTTGGTGGGCGACGCCCGGCGGCACGGCGTACGCGTGCTGCGGCCCGACGTGCTGCTCTCCGGCGCTCAGGCCGGGCTCGAACCGATCGGGGACCAGCGGGTCCCGACCGGCCTCGACTCGTGCGTGCAGAGCGGCCACTTCGCCCCGACGCCGTACGACGAGTCCGCGCCCGACCCCACCCGCGCCCACCGTCGCGACGGCGCGTTCGCCTGCCGGCTGGGCCTGGACTCCGTGCGCGGCATCGGTGCCGAGGCAGCCGCGCGGATCGTGGCGGCGCGTGCCGAGCGGCCCTTCGCCGACATGGTGGATCTGTCCCGCCGTGCCGGCCTCACCGCCACCCAGCTCGAGGCGCTGGCCACGGCCGGGGCGTGCGCCGGCTTCGGGCATGGACGCCGTGAGGCGCTGTGGCACGCAGGATTCACCGAGCACGCCGACCAGCTCCCGGGCACCGCGCCGACGACCCCGGCGCCGACGTTGCCGGGCATGTCGGCGACCGAGGAGACCCTGGCCGACCTGTGGGCCAGTGGCGTCTCGCCCGACGACCATCCCTTCGACCACCTCCGCAACCTGCTGCGGGCCGGTGGGGTGCGCTCGGTGGGCGAGCTGGCGGCGGTGGAGCCGCGCCGCCGCGTGCACGTGGCCGGGCTGGTCACCCACCGCCAGCGGCCCGGCACCGCCAGCGGCATCACCTTCCTCAACCTCGAGGACGAGACCGGGATGCTCAACGTGGTGTGCTCGGTCGGCGTGTGGCAGCGCCACCGTCGGGTCGCCCGCAACGTCTCCGCCCTGGTGATCCGCGGCATCCTCGAGCGTGAGGACGGCGTCACCAACCTGGTCGCCGACCGGCTCACCCCGGTCGTCGAGCTCTTCCCCGAGGCCGCCGTCGCCCTGCGCGGACCCCACCGCTCCCGCGACTTCCATTGAGCGGGTACGGCACTGACCGCGTCTCGCCGGCCGTCATGTACTGCGGTGTTGATGCGTCGACACGCCGGCCACAGCGCTTGTTCACAAGCAATAACCCCGCGTTACATGCCCGCGGCGGCCTACTCGGGGTCGGGGTCGGTGTCGGCCAGGACGTAGTGCGCGAGCAGGCCGTTGTGGTGGGGCGGCCTCGGGGCCACCGGCGCCGGCACCGCCCGGCCCTCCGCGGTGTCCCAGAACTGGTCCACGGTTCCCACGATGCGACGGGCGAGCCGGGCGCGGACGCCCTGGTGCGGCAGCCACGGGTGCGGCCGCGTGGGGGCATGCAGCTCCGCATGGCAGACCCGAGCCGCCAGTGCGTCGGCGTGCTCGGTGCCGAGCACGCCGAGGAGCTCGTCGACCAGCCGTCGTTCGAGCAGCAGCGTGTGCTCCAGCTCGAGGCGTACGTCGCTCCACAGCGCGGCCCATCCCCGGTGGATCGCGTGCGCCTCGCCGTAGAGCTTCGCCTTCACCTGGGCGAGCGCCAGCTCCAGCCGGCGCACCTGCTGGACGAACTCCCGCGCGCGTGCCGCCCCCTCGGGCAGCCGGTGCCGGATCTCGGGCAGCAGCGCGACGCTGACGCCCACCAGATGTCGGGAGGTGCTGAAGAGGAAGGCGTCGGTCTCCGGATGGTCGCACCGGGCCCGGGCCGACGTGCTTCCGGCGTGACTCGCGACAGCAGTGGCGAGCCGCTGTCGGAGGACCTCCTGAGTGGCCTCGATGGTGAGGTCGAGTGTTCCCCGCATAGCCGCCTCCTGGCACGCCGGGCTGTTCCTTCGAGTGTGTGTCGCCCGAGCCCGCGAGACAAGCGTCGCGAGCAGGGGCACCCGCACCGGGACGGAGGAGTCACACTGGGTGGCGTGGAGATCCTCGAGCCCCGTGAGGTCCCGCTCGGGGGCCTGCGGGCGATGTCGGTCCGTCGCACGCTGCCGCAGCGCGCCCGCAGCTTGATCGGACCGTGGTGCTTCCTGGACCACTACGGCCCGGACGATCTCGCCACCAGCCATGGAATGGTCGTGCCGCCGCATCCCCACACCGGCCTGTCCACCGTGAGCTGGCTGTTCTCCGGCACCGTCGAACACCGTGACTCCGCCGGCAACCACGTGTTCGTCCGGCCCGGCGAGCTCAACCTGATGACGGCCGGCCGCGGGATCAGCCACAGCGAGTACTCCACCCCCGACACGACGGTGCTGCACGGCGCGCAGCTGTGGCTGGCGCTGCCCGACGCCGGCCGCGACACCGAGCCGCGGCTGGACCACCACGCGCCGGAGCCGGTCGTTGGACCGGGGTGGGAGGCGCGGGTCTTCCTCGGCTCGCTTCTCGGGTCGAGCTCGCCGGTGCCCGCGTCGAGCCCACTCGTCGGGGCCGAGATCCGGCTCGCGCCCGGCGCGCGGCTGGAGGTGCCGCTCGTCGCCGGCCACGAGCACGGCGTGCTGCTCGACTCCGGCGGTCTGACCGTGGACCGCGACCGGGTCGCGCCCCACGAGCTCGGCTACCTCCCGCCGGGAGCGGAGAGCGTCACACTGCGCACCGACCGCGGCGCGCTGCTGCTGCTGATCGGTGGCGCACCGCTGGCCGAGCAGATCGTGATGTGGTGGAACTTCATCGGACGCAGCCACGACGAGGTCGCGGCGTACCGGGCGCACTGGGAGCACCTGCTCGCCACCGGTGGGGACGACCGGTTCGCGCTCGACGCCGACGATCCGTTGCCCCCGCTGCATGCGCCGCAGCTCCCGAACGCACGCCTGCGGCCACGCTCATGACCGGACCCGTCGTCGGCGAGGACGGTCTCGCCCGCTGCCCCTGGGCCGCGGCGCCCGGCCCGCTGCGGACCTACCACGACGAGGAGTGGGGCCGGCCCGTGGTCGGCGAGGCGGCGCTGTTCGAGCGGCTGAGCCTCGAGGCCTTCCAGTCCGGCCTCTCGTGGGCGACGATCCTGCGCAAGCGGCCGGCGTTCCGCGAGGCGTTCGACGGGTTCGACCCCGACGCCGTCGCGGCGTACGGCGAGCCCGACGTGGCGCGGCTCCTCGCCGACGCCGGCATCGTCCGCAACCGCGCGAAGGTGGTCGCCACGATCGGCAACGCCAGGTCGACCGTCGCGCTCCGCTCTGAGGGCGGCCTCGGGGCGCTGGTCGAGGCGCACCGGCCGCCGGAGTCACCGGCTCCGGCGATCACGGCCGACGTCCCGACCACCACCCCCGCGTCGGTCGCGCTCTCGAAGGCCCTGAAGCGGCACGGGTTCGCCTTCGTCGGTCCGACCACGATGCACGCCCTGATGGAGGCGACCGGCATGGTGAACACCCACCTGCGCGGGTGCCACCGACGCTGAGGGCGGCCCGGCTCTCAGCCGGCGAGCTTGCTCAGGTCCACCTGCTTGTCCGCGGGCGGCGGGGTCGGCGCCTGCAGGTGGGCGTAGTCGAAGTCCGCCTCGCCGACGGCCGAGCTGCCGGTGCCGGAGACGCGCACCGGCAGGAACGTCGAGGCGTCGAGGTACAGCGTCCCGTTCGCCGTCTTCAATGTGACGCAGCGGGTGCCTCCCGCGGTGACGACGCCACCCTTGTGCACTGCGCCCTCGGGGGACAGGACCTGGGAGTCGACGAAGTCGCGGCTGGCGACCTGGGCGAGCTCGGTGAAGGCCTGGTTCGCGGGGTCGGCCACGATCCACTTCCCGGCGACGAGCCTGGTCACGGCCGCTGCCTGCGCTCCGAGCGGTGCGCGCAGGAACGCCGCGTCGGGCTGGAGCCACGTCGTGCTGCCCACCCGCTCGAAGCGCAGGCTGCCCTGCGGCAGCGTGAGCCGCCCGAAGGACGCGTCCTGACCGATGTAGTGCAACTCCAGGCCGGTCCGGGTCGCGGTCGTCCCGATCCGCCCCTGGATGGACACGTAGCGCTGGTGGTGCAGCGCCTCGTTCCCGCGAGCGAGCAGCTGCTTGCTGGTCATCGCGGTCACGTCGGGGCTCGCGTCGCCGCTTCCGCTCCCGCAGCCGGCCAGCAGCATCAGGCCGGCGAGGAGACCGGCGAGGAGAGCGGCGAGCAGGGGCGGACGGCAGCGGCGCATACGAAGGTCTCCAGCCGGGTCGGCGGTCGCGAACGCGCTCCATCCTCCCGTACGGCGCTCATCGGACGCCGGCCACCGGCGCGACGAGCAGGGCCTGGCTGCTCCGCCCCACGAGCCCGCCCCGGTCGCTGATCCGCGACGTCGCCAGGCCGACCCCACCGCCGGCCAGCTCGGTGATCGCGTCGAGCAGCACCCACTCGCCCGCCGGCGGCCGGACGACGTGGACCGTCAGCTCGGTGTTCTGGAACGCCCACCGGGCGGTGTCGAGCGCCGCCGAGACCCCCGAGGCGGAGTCCACGCAGCAGAGCACCCGCTGCCACGGCGTGAGCTCCTCGCCGGCGACCAGTGGCAACCGGGGCCGCATCCACACCAGACCGCGACCGGGCGCCGAGATCGAGCCCTCCAGCCATCGCCACTCCATCGCGTCGAGGTAGCCGCGGTGCCAGGTGCCCGGCGGCTCCTCGTGGTGGCCCGACTCCGGGGGCGGTGCGGCATCCCCGGCCCGGGCGGTTGGTCCCTCGACCGCCCGGGGAAAGGCCCAGCCGCGACCCACCGCCACCGCCCTGCCCTGCGACGGCCCCGGCGTCTCGTCGTAGAGCACCGCCTCGCGCAGCGACACCGAGCGGCCGGTCCGCAGCACCTCCGCCCCGATCGACACCGGGCCCACCGGCACCGGCCCCAGGAGGTCCATCGAGACCCGCCCCAGGACGCGGTCGAGCCCGGGCTCCAAGCCCTCGAGCGCCCGCCCCAACAGCGCAGCCGGCGGACCACCGTGCTGAGCGCGGGGGGACCACGGACCGCCGGTGTGAGCGGTGGAGACGAGCCGCTCCCGCCCTTCCGCCGTACGCCCGTCGGGCAGGTAGAAGGCGCCCGCCCCGCTCGATTTCATCCATCCCCCTCGACCTGTGTATCCTTCACGACGGCCTGCGGGGGGACCTGCCGGCCGCGCCCCTTTAGCTCAGTCGGCAGAGCGTCTCCATGGTAAGGAGAAGGTCTACGGTTCGATTCCGTAAAGGGGCTCTGGGAATGACGCCGCCCCGCGGCGCGTTGCCCTGGCGGGGTAGCTCAGGTGGTTAGAG
>JBQCCW010000080.1:0-2275 GCA_051961835.1 Marmoricola sp.
CGGGCGTCGTCCAGGTGGCGCCGCCGTCCTTGGTCTCGTAGACCTCCTCGAGACCGGCGTAGAGGTGCTTCGGGTTCTTCGGGTCGACGGTGAGGAACTGGTTGTACCAGGCCTGCACGCCGGGGCCGTAGCCCTTGCCGCTGACCGACTGCTTGAGCGCCGAGCCGGAGGACGCGAGCTTCGTCGAGGTGGCGATCTTCGTCCACGGTCCGGTCACGGAGCCGCTGTTCGAGACGTAGATACCGTCGAGGTAGCTGTTCACCGTGCCGGTGGCCTTGTTCAGCAGCTTCGGCGACTGGTTGATCGCGTACAGCTTCGAGGAGTCGGCGGCCCAGGCGAACGTCACGTAGCCGATGTCGTCGGCCGGGATCGCGCCGGTCGGGTTGATCTTCGTCCACGAGCTGCCGGCGTCCTTGGACTCGTAGAACCCGTTGTAGGTGTCACCGCTGCGCCAGCCGATCGCCGCGATCACGTGCTTGGCGTTCTTCGGGTCGACCGCGATGTCGTTGACGATGTTCTTGTAGGCCGCGTTCGTGGCGCCGCACGACGTGTTGTCGGTGCAGGCCGAGCCGCGAGGGACGACCACGTTGCCGGCGTCGTCCTTGATGAGCGGCATGTAGGCCATGTTCGGCGCGTAGTGGAAGGTCCAGGCGCCCGACGAGGTGTTGTCGGCGTGCGACCAGACGCCGCGGTTCGTGGCGGCCCAGACACGGCCGCCGCCGAAGCGGATCCGACCGATGGTGGTGGAGTCGAGCTCCTGGCCGCCGACCCGGTCGGCCGGCGTGAACTGGCCGGTCCGCGGGTTCGTGAGGCGGTAGACGCCCGCGCCGGCGTACGCCGTGCCGCCGGTGTTGGCCTCGCCGGTGGCATACCAGAGGGAGCCGTCCTTGGCCAGCGTCAGGTCGCCGGAGGAGATGCTCGGCAGCTGGTCGCTGATCGGCACCCAGTGGCCGCCGCCGGTGGTCGAGCGCCACACGCCGCCGTCCGCCGAGGCCGCGTAGACGGCACCGTTGCCGTCGGCCGCGATGCCCGTGATCCGGCCGGAGACGTAGCCCGAACCACCGCTGGAGTTCGAGTAGTAGTCGCGGTAGCGGGTGTCGTCGCTGTTGTAGGGCCCCTTCGTGACGTCGGCCCAGCTGCCGCCCGTGACCGGGAGGTCCTGGATCTGGTTGAAGGCCGCGCTGTAGGCGCCCGAGTCGACGACGCCCGGAGCGGTGCGCGCCTCGGCGAACTGCTCGCCGATCGTCGCGGACTCCTTCGACTCCTTGGCCGCCTCGTCCGGGTCGGTGCCCGCGATCATCATGTACTTCTCGAGGGCGTTCTGCGGCATGGCCTTGAGGCCGGCCGCGGCGGCCTGCTCACGCTCGTGCTCGGCCTCGGAGTCCGAGTCGTGCCCGACTCCGGAGCACGCCGCCGTGAGCGTGAGGGTGGTCGCGGCGAGGACACCGATCAGTCCTCGCCGCAGTGAAACTGGATGCATGGGGGTCTCCCAATCCGGTAAAGGATATTTCCGGAGGGAACCTATGTGATCCGGGTCTCCTGCGCCATCACCCCTTCAGCCCAGGATTCCGGTGCGCGGCACGGTGGCCGCAGAGGTTCAGACCACCGACAGCGGCAGCAGCTGCCGGCCGGTCGGGCCGATCTGGATCTCGGTGCCCATCTCGGGGCACACGCCGCAGTCGTAGCAGGGCGTCCAGCGGCAGTCCTCGACCTCCACGTCCGCGCCGTCGGCGACCGCCAGCGCGTCCTCCCAGTCGGCCCACAGCCAGTCCTTGTCGAGACCGGAGTCGAGGTGGTACCAGGGCAGCGTCTCGTCGAGGCCGCGCTCGCGGATCGTGAACCACTCGACGTCGACGCCCGTGCCGGCGAGGCCGCGCTCGGCGGCCGCCATCCAGCGATCGTACGAGAAGTGCTCGCTCCAGCCGTCGAACCGACCGCCGTCGCGCCACACCTCCTCGATGATCCGACCGACCCGACGGTCGCCGCGGGACAGCAGCCCCTCGACGATGCCGGGCTTGCCGTCGTGGTAGCGGAAGCCGATCGCACGGCCGAACTTCTTGTCGGCGCGGACGATCTCGCGGAGCTTGCGCAATCGTTCGTCGGTGGTCTCGTGGTCGAGCTGGGCCGCCCACTGGAACGGCGTGTGCGGCTTCGGCACGAAACCGCCGATCGAGACGGTGCACCGGATGTCGTTGCGACCGGAGACCTCGCGACCCTTGGCGATCACCTTCTTCGCCAGGTCGGCGATCTCCAGCACGTCCTCGTCGGTCTCGGT
>JBQCCW010000081.1:0-6179 GCA_051961835.1 Marmoricola sp.
CGCCCGGCTCGACGTTGGACGCGTCGACACCCGCGGCGGCCATCACCAGGCCGAGACGGTTCTCGACGATGCGCAGCGGACCGCGGGCCGCGACCACCCGGACCGTCTCGGCCGACACCGCCGCGTCGCGGTCGCCCTCGCGGACGCGGCCCTCGGCCTTGCTCACCACCTTGCTGGTCAGCACGACGATGTCGCCGTCGCGCAGGCTCGTCGCGCCGGCGACCACCGCCGCGAGGTCGGTGCCCGGCGCGATCTCGCCGACGCCGTCGGGTGCGTGGATCTCGACCGGCGACGCCGTCCGGGCCCCCGACTCGTCGCGATGTCGGGTCACCGCCGGTCCGCCAGCTCCACGGCTGCGGACACGATGCCTGCGGTCGCGTCGGGATCGGTCATCCAGAGGGGGGCGGCCGCACACGCGATCCCCGCCGCCTCGACGGGGGCGACGCGGTCGCCGTCGGCGGTGTCGACGAGCCAGCCGTCGAGGATGCCGCCGGCCGATCGGGCCCCGTAGTGCAGCGCCACCGCGTCGGCGCGGCACTCGACGCCGATCACCTCGAGAAGCTGGCGCGCCATCCCGTGCACGTGGTCGCTGCCGATGATCCCCGACACGCCGACGACCGGTGCGGCGGTCGCCCGCACGGCGTCGGCGATCCCCGGCACGCCGAGGATCGTGCCCACGGACACCACGGGGTTCGACGGCGGCAACAGCACCAGCTCGGCCTGCGTGATCGCCTCGATGACGCCGGGCGCGGGCGAGGCGTCCTCCAGGCCGATCGGCACCACGGCGTGCGCGGGGACGTCGGCCCGGTGCCGCACCCAGTACTCCTGGAAGTGGATCGCCCGTCGCTCCCCGTCGGTGGGGTCGTCGACGACCACGTGGGTCTCCACGCGGTCATCGGTCATCGGCAGCAGGCGTACGCCGGGCTGCCAGCGGGTGCAGAGCGCCTCGGTGACCTGGGAGAGCGGGTAGCCGGCCTGCATCATCTGCGTCCGGACCAGGTGGGTAGCCAGATCCCGGTCGCCGAGGCCGAACCAGTCCGGCCCCACGCCGTACGCGCCCACCTCCTCCTTGACGGTCCAGCTCTCCTCGCGCCGCCCCCACCCGCGCTCGGGGTCGATGCCGTCGCCGAGGGTGTACATCACGGTGTCGAGGTCCGGACAGATCTTCAGGCCGTGCAGCCAGAGGTCGTCGCCGGTGTTCGCGATCGCCGTGACCTCGGTGTCACTGCCGGTGAGCTCCACCAGTCGCAGGACGCCCTGGAGGAAGCGGGCCCCGCCCACGCCGCCGCAGAGCACCGTCACCCGCGCCGGCAAGGGGTGCCAAGGCGACGCGGCGGAGGGGATCGCCGGGCGCCGAGCAGGTGTGGCCTCGGAGCGCTCGGGAACGGACGGATCGGACGACGTGGAGACCATGCGGACCATTGTCGGCGCTGGGCCGCCCTTAGCAGATCCGGGCTTGACTTCGTGGGACGTCAGGCATGTAATCACAGCATTGTGGTTCACACTCCGGTGTCGTTCCCCGCACCGGAAGGCGGGCCACAGGGAAGCAGCGCCGAACACGACAACGCGGCACTACAGGGTCGGAGGGACAACCGTGCGTGAGCTCTATCTGCTCCAGGGCGAGGGGGAGGACAGCGGGTGGCAGGAACGCGCCCTCTGCGCCCAGACCGACCCGGAGGCTTTCTTTCCCGAGAAGGGCGGCTCGACCAGGGAGGCCAAGCGGGTCTGCCTGAGCTGCGACGTCCGCGGCGAGTGCCTGGAGTACGCCCTCCAGCACGACGAGCGGTTCGGCATCTGGGGCGGTCTGTCCGAGCGCGAGCGCCGGAAGCTGAAGAAGCGCGCGGTCTGACCGGTCGGGCTCGGGGCGCGAGGAGTCGTTAGGCTCGCGCCCCGTGAAGGTCACTGCGCTCCTCGTCAGTCACGACGGGAGCCGGTGGCTCCGGCAGGTCCTTCCCGCCCTCGAGGCCTCGACCCGCCGGCCCGACCGCTTCGTCGCCGTCGACACCGGCTCCGGCGACGGCTCGCCGGCGCTCCTCGAGGCGGCCGGCCACCGGGTCCTGGCGGCCGGACCCGGCACCGGGTTCGGCGACGCGGTGCGGCAGGGCTTGGCCGCCTGTGCGCCGGCTCCCGCAGGCGCCGACGAGTGGATCTGGCTCCTCCACGACGACGCAGCGCCGGCGCCCGACTGCCTGGCGCGGCTCGTCGAGGCCGCCGCGGCCGGTGGCCCCGAACTCGTCGCCGTCGGCCCCAAGGTGCGGGAGTGGCCCTCCTTGCGCCGCCTCCTGGAGGTCGGCGTCACGGTCTCCCGCAGCGGACGCCGAGAGACCGGGCTGGAGACCGGGGAGTACGACCAGGGCCAGCACGACGAGCAGCGACGGGTGCTGGCGGTCAACACCGCCGGCATGTTGATCCGGCGCGACGTGCTCGAGGAGGTCGGGCTCGACCCGGCACTTCCCGTGTTCGGTGCGGACCTCGACCTGGGCTGGCGGCTCGCCCGGCGGGGACAGCAGGTGCACGTCGTGCCCGCGGCGGTGCTGTTCCACGCCGAGGCGGCGCGGCGGCGGGTGCGTCCCGGGCTCGCCCGCCCGCGCCGCGAGGAGCGCACCGCCGCTGTGTGGACGGCGCTCGTCCATGCCGGCGGCCCGGGCGCCTGGTGGCGCGCGCTCGTCCTCGTCGTCTCCGGAGGGCTCCGCGCGCTCGGGCTGCTGGCCGTTCGCGCGCCGCACGAGGCGGCCGACGAGCTGGTCGCCGTGCGCCGCGTGCTCGGCCACCCCGGCGCATTGCGTGCCGCCCGGGGGCTCCGGCGCGCCGAGGCCACCGCGCCGGCCGAGGAGGTGCGCGACCTGCTCGCCCCCCGGTGGATGCCCTGGCGGCACGCCGCCGACGGCCTGCTCGACCTGGGCCGGGCCCTGGTGGGGATCGGTCGCGACGCCGTCGTACGGCGCCGTGACGGCAGCGAGCGAAGCGTGCGCGACGTCGTGACGAGCCCGGTCATGCTCGGCTTCCTCGTCCTGCTCGTCGTCTCCCTGGTCGCCTCGGGGCCGCTGCTCACCGGAGCACCGCTGCAGGGCGGCGGCCTCACGCCTGTCCCCGACGGCGCCGGGCACTGGTGGTCGCTGTGGTGGTCCTCCTGGCACTGGGTGGGGGAGGGCAGCGCGCACCCGGCGATGCCGGCGTTGCTCCCACTGGCCGTGCTGGGCACGGTGCTCCTGGGACAACCGGGGCTCGTCGTCTGGCTGCTCTTCTGTGCGCTTCCGCCGCTGGCCTTCCTCGGGGCCCACCGCCTGCTGGCTCGTCTGGTCGCCAGCCGGTGGTCGGCTCTGTGGGGCGCCGGGGCGTGGGCCCTGGTTCCGGTGCTCCTCGGGGCCGTCGGCGGCGGGCGCGTCGGCACGGTGTTCGCGAGCGTGCTGCTGCCCTGGCTCGTCGCGGCGGCCCTGCGGCTGGCCGCCGCCGACCCCGATGCCCGGGCGCGGGCGGTGTGGCGCACCGCGCTCCTCGGGGGGCTGCTCGTGCTCTTCGTGCCGTCCGCACTCCTCGCCCTCGCCCTGCTCGCCCTGGCCGCACCGCTCCTCGGCGCTCGCGCGTTGCGCCCGGTGCAGCGGGTCGGCCTGGTCGTGCTGCCGGCGCTCTTGCTTGCGCCCTGGTGGCCCGTCCTGCTCTCCACGCCCGCCGCGTGGCTCGTGGAGGCGGGACGCCCGGCAGCGGCGTTCACCCGCCCCGGCTGGTTCTCGGTCCTCGTCGGTGACCTCGGCGGCGCCGCCGGCGCTCCATGGTGGCTCGTGGTGGGCCTTCCCGTCGCCGCGCTGGCGGCGATGCTCCGCAGCGACGTGCGCGCGCTCGTGGGCAGGTGCTGGCTGGTCGCACTGCCTGCCGCCGCGATGATCCTGCTGCACCTCGACGTCGCCGTCTCCCTGCCCGGCGTGCCGGTGTCGTTCCACCCGTGGCCCGGCGCGTGGGCGCTGGCGCTGGTCGGCTGCTGGATCGTCGCGGGCGTTGCCGCCGCCGACGGGTTGGTGCCGCTGATGGCCGGCTCGGGCTTCGGGTGGCGGCAGCCGGTGGCCGCTGTCGCGGTCCTCGCCGCGCTCGTGGCGCCGGTCGGCGGTGCCGTCTGGTGGCTCGCGTCGGGCACGCCCGGACCGTTGCACCGGGCCCGGCCGGCCGCCGTACCGGGCTACCTGGCGGACCTCGCCGCGAGCCGGCACGCGGGCGCGACGCTGCTGCTGCGTGACACCGAGGTGGGCGCCTCCGGCCGAGCCGTCGGCTACGCGGTGCTGCGCGGTCCCGGTCTGCGCTTCGGCGACGACGGCGTGCTCGCCGTCACCCCCCGGGGTCCCGCCGTGCCGGCGGCGGTCGCCACCCTCCTCGGCAGCGCCGGGGGTGGCACCGTGAGCCGCGCGGCTGGCGGCACGGGTCAGGGCAGCGCCGCCCGGGCACTGGCCGACCGGGGCATCGCCTACGTCTACGCTCCCGCTCCGGTGGACCCGGTGGTCGCGGGAGCCCTGGACGCCTCGGGAGGGTTCACCACCGCGAGCGCCGGCGACCGGCGGTCGCGGGCCTGGCGGCTGGTGCCGCGCGCCAACCTCTCGGCCGTGCCCTACGACCCCAGCGCACTCCACCCGTGGCTCGTGGCGGTGGAGCTGCTCGCCCTCGCCGGCGGTCTCGTCCTCGTGCTGCCCACGCGGAGGCGGCGATGAGCCGACGCGGAACGAGAGCCGCCGGGCGCCGCGTGGCGCCGCGCGTGCGGACCGCGACCGTGCCTCGGACGTCGGCCGGGCGTCGTTCGGTCCTCCTCGGCTGGGGTGCGGTGCTGGTCGTCCTCGCCGTGCTCGCCCTGGCCGCCTTCCTCCCGTACGCCGAGACCGGCGACGCCGGCGCCACCACCGCCCGGCGTACCGACGTCGGGCGAGAGCTGGTCTGCGGCGGCGGCGTTCCGTCCGCACGCTGGCGTGCCGGCGTGGTGCCGGCAGCAGCGGGGAGCTCACGAGAGAGCGAAACCTTCACGGCGAACGGTCGCTCCATGACCGGTCAGGGCGGCGGCGCGCTGCGGCAACCGGTCGTGGTCCGTGCGGGCGCGCGCGCCGCGAGCCGCGTCTGGGCCGTGCGCTCGGGGTCGGGCGGCAGCTGGCTCGCCGGCGGCTCCTGCCTCGCGCCCGCCGCGGAATGGTGGTTCCCGGGGGCCGGCGCCGGGACCCGTCACCACGGCGTCCTCGAGCTCAGCAACCCGCGCGACGGCGACGCCATCGTCGACGTGGCGGTCCTCGGTCCTAAGGGACCGGTCGGCACGCCGGGTCTGCGCGGCGTCCGCGTGGCCAGCGGGCACACGATGCGGCTCGATCTCGCCAAGGTCGCCGCGGCGTACGGCGACCTCGCCGTCCATGTGACCGCCACGCGCGGTCTCGTGACGGCGACGCTTCCGGAGCAGTGGGCCGCGACGGTGGTCGGCAGGACCGTGCCGGAGTGGGTGACCGCCCAGCCTGCTGCTGCCCGGCGGACCACCCTGCTCGGGCTCGGTGGCAAGGGCGACTCCGCCGCGCTGCTCCTGGCGAATCCGTCGGCGCGCGAGGCCGTCGTGTCGGTGCAGCTGCTTACCGCGGGCGGGATCGTCGCTCCCAAGAGCGACGCCAGCGTCACGGTGCCTCCGGGAACGGTCAGCAGCGTGGCGTTCCCGAGCGCGGCCGCCGCCGGCGCGCTGGGTGTACGCGTGCGCAGCCAGGTGCCGATCTCGGCCACCGTGCGGACCGTGCACGGCGCCGACGAGGCGTACGCGGTGGCGGCCGAGCCGTGCGGGCAGGATGCGGTCGTCGGCGTGCCGCCCGGCGGCCGCGGCACGCTCGTGGTCACCGCGGTGCGGGCGACCGACGTGGCGGTGCGCAGCTACGACGGCCGCGGGCGCCTCCTCGGCACCCGACAGATCTCCGTCGCTGCAGACGGCGCCGCAAGCCTGTCGGTCCCGAAGGGCGCCGCCGCGCTGCAGCTCGTGACCTCGGGCGACAGCGGGGCCGCTGCCCCGCGCGCGGCGGTGGTGCTCACGTCGGGGTCCGGGATCGCGACCGTGGCGGTACCCGCCACCACCCCGGAGGCCGAGGTCCCGCCCGTCGTTCCGCTCGTGCCCTGACCGACCCGCGCCCGACGGGCGCGTTCCTCGGGGGGAAGTGCGCTGGTCGAGGGGCCGCATGCTT
>JBQCCW010000082.1:0-10677 GCA_051961835.1 Marmoricola sp.
CGACGATGCTGTTCCGGGTCCTGAAGTTCCGGCCCGGCACGGGGCGGCCGTCGGCCGCCGACCCGGCGCGCGTCGTGCGGCCCGGGCGCAACCGCGACACCGACTTCTTCTGGGACGGCGCAGCCGCCGGGGAGCTGCGGATCCAACGCTGCAACGCCTGTGGAGAGCTGCGCCATCCGCCCGGGCCCGTGTGTCCCGCCTGTCATGCCACGGACCGTGGCTACGTGGTCGCCGGTGGACGAGGCACCGTGCACTCGTTCCTCACCCACCACGCTCCCCAGCTGCCCGGCAAGGAGCTGCCGCTGCGGCTCGTCCTCGTCGACCTGGAGGAGGGCGTCCGGATGGTCGGCGAGCTGGAGGGCGACGACGTCGCCGTCGGTGATCCCGTCGAGGTGGTGTTCCACCGGGTCGGGGACGACCTCACGCTGGCGAATTGGAGGCCGGTGTCATGACGACGACCAGCACGGTCCTGCCCGAGTGGAGCCTGCCGATCACCCCGACGCTCGTGGTGTCCACCGCGATCGCCACCCGCGACTTCCAGGACGTCCACCACGACCGCGACCTCGCGGTGCAGCGCGGCTCGAAGGACATCTTCTTGAACATCCTGACCACGACCGGACTCGTGCAGCGCTACGTCGGTGCGTGGGCACGCGAGGCGGTCGGCGAGGACGTCCGGATCACCTCCTGCGCACTCCGCCTCGGGGCACCGGCCCACCCCTACGACACGCTGGCGTTCTCCGGCACCGCCACCCGTGACGGCCACCGGTGGACCGTCGACGTCGTCGGTGCGGTGTCCCTCGGCGCGCACGTGAACGCCACCGTGACGCTCCAGGCGGAGGCGTGAGCGCCCGCGGCGCCGGCCTGAGCCGGCAGGCGGCGATCGTCGGCATCGGCGCCACCGATTTCTCCAAGGACTCGGGGCGCTCGGAGCTGCAGCTGTCCGCCGAGGCCACGCTGGCCGCGCTCGCCGATGCCGGGCTCACCCCCGCCGACGTGGACGGGCTGACCACATTCACCATGGACACCTCCGCGGAGATCGCTCTGGCTCGCGAGCTCGGCATGGGCGACCTCACCTTCTTCAGCCGGATCAACTACGGAGGCGGGGCGGCCTGCGCGACGGTCCAGCAGGCCGCGATGGCGGTCGCCACCGGCGTCGCGGACGTCGTGGTCTGCTACCGCGGCTTCAACGAGCGCTCGGGTCAGCGGTTCGGACAGGTGCAGAGCTGGGCCGCGCAGCAGGTGAACACCAACGGGCTCGACAACGCCTGGACCTACCCCTACGGCCTCTCCACACCGGCAGCCACCGTGGCGATGCAGGCCCGCCGCTACATGCACGAGTACGGCGCGACGTCGGAGGACTTCGGCCGGGTCGCGGTCGCGGACCGCCGGCACGCCGCCACCAACCCGAACGCGTTCTTCTACGGCCGCCCGATCACGCTCGAGGACCACCAGGCGTCCCGAATGATCGCGGACCCGCTCCGCCTGCTCGACTGCTGCCAGGAGAGCGACGGAGCGGTGGCGCTGGTGGTGACGTCGGTGGGGCGCGCCGCGGATCTCGCGCACCCTGCGGCGGTGGTCGAGGCCGCGGCGCAGGGCAGCGCGGCGGACCAGTTCGTGATGACGTCGTACTACCGCGACGACATCGGGGTGCCGGAGATGGGCGTGGTGGCTCGGCAGCTCTGGGCGCAGGCGGGAATCGGTCCCGCCGACGTGCAGACGGCGGTGCTCTACGACCACTTCACGCCGTACGTGTTGATGCAGCTGGAGGAGCTGGGCTTCTGCGGGCGGGGCGAGGCGAGGGACTTCATCGCCGACGGTGCCCTCGAGATCGGAGGCCGCCTCCCGGTGAACACGCACGGCGGCCAGCTCGGCGAGGCCTACATCCACGGCATGAACGGCATCGCCGAGGCGGTCCGCCAGCTGCGCGGCACGTCGGTGAACCAGGTCCCGGACGTCGAGCACGTGCTGGTCACGGCCGGCACCGGGGTCCCCACGAGCGGGCTCGTGCTCGGGCGCTGACCTCGCTCCGCGCTGGCCGCCGCGAGGGCTGTTCGACGGTTGGCGTTTGCACCTACCCGGTCCCGGGGCACTACCGGGGGTAGGACAAGGGACGGTCGGTGCGGCTGTCCCCGACGAACCGGGAGGCCCCCATGGCGGTGATGGAAACCTCGGACTCGGGCGCGGTCAAGAGCCTGATTCCCTACCGGTTGGACCGCCTGCCCTGGGCGAAGTTCCACTGGATGGTCGTCTTCGGACTCGGGACCGCGTGGATCCTCGACGGCCTGGAGATCCAGCTCGTGTCGGTGGGCGCCTTCGCCGACAGCCTCCACATGTCCTCGGGCGAGGTCGGCTTCACCGGCACGATCTACCTGATCGGCGAGGTGGTCGGAGCCCTGGTGTTCGGCCGCATCACCGACAAGGTGGGCCGCCGCAAGCTGTTCATCGTCACGTTGGCGATCTACCTGGTGGGCAGCGGCATCGACGGCTTCGCGATGAACGTGTGGTTCCTGTGGGTCTTCCGGTTCATCGCGGGCATGGGCATCGGCGGCGAGTACACCGCGATCAACTCCGCCATCGACGAGTTGATCCCCTCGAAGTACCGCGGCCGCGTCGACCTCGCGATCAACGGCACCTACTGGGGTGGTGCCGCCATCGGTGCGGCCGCGTCGCTGGTGCTCTTCAACGACAGCGTCATCGACACGAACTGGGGCTGGCGGATCGCCTTCTTCATCGGGCCGGTGCTCGGTCTGATCATCGTCTTCATCCGGCGCCACATCCCCGAGAGCCCCCGCTGGATGGTCACCCACGGTCAGGGCGAGCAGGCCGAGCAGATCGTCGAGGGCATCGAGCGCGACGTCGAGGAGCAGGGCCACCACCTGCAGGACGTGCCCGAGGACAAGGCGATGTGGCTCAAGCCGAAGGAGTCGATCCCGTTCCGCGAACTGGCTCACGTGTTCTTCCAGAAGTACCCCAAGCGGACGTTCCTCGGCTTGACGATGATGATCACGCAGAGCTTCCTCTACAACGCGATCTTCTTCACCTACGCGCTGGTGCTCGAGCACTTCTACGGCATCTCGAAGGGCAACGTCGGCTACTTCTTCTTCCCGTTCGCCGCAGGCAACCTGCTCGGGCCGCTGCTGCTCGGCCATCTCTTCGACACCGTCGGCCGCCGGAAGATGATCTTCGCCACCTACGGCATCTCCGGCCTCGTGCTGCTGGCCTCGGCGTTCCTGTTCCATGCCGGCGCGCTGAACGCGACGACCCAGACCATCTTCTGGTGCGTGTCGTTCTTCTTCGCCTCGGCGGGGGCATCGTCGGCCTACCTCACCGTCAGCGAGATCTTCCCGCTCGAGGTGCGCGGCCAGGCGATCTCCTACTTCTTCGCGATCGGCCAGGTGGTGGGCGCGTTCGGCCCGACGATCTTCGGCGCGATGGTCGGCAACGGCACCGACCGCACCCCGCTGTTCTGGGGCTACGTCTTCGCCTCGGCGATCATGCTCTTCGGTGGGTGCGTCGCCCTGTGGTGCGGCGTGAACGCCGAGGGCAAGGCGCTCGAAGACGTGGCCGATCCGTTGAGCAAGGTCTCCGGTGGTCCGGAGAATGCCGCTGCCGTGGCCTGAGGGGAGCTCACACGGGAGCCGAGAAGAGAGCCCAGAGAGGAGCATGGACATGACCAGCGAACACGAAGAAGAGCACCAGCCCAGCGTGGTGGTCGGCGTGAGCGCGCGTTCGAAGTCCGCTACCGCGCTGCGGTGGGCCGCGGACTACGCGGGGTCGCACGACGGGCGTCTGATCGCCGTACGGGGGTGGCGGCCCGGATCTCCCCAGGACGCCCACAACGCCGGCTCGCGTACCGACGCGAGCGCCGCCCTGGAGCGTGACGTCGAGGAGGTGCTGGGGGAGTCCCACGGCGCCGAGGTGCGTCTGGTGGAGGGCGGGAAGCGGCGGGTGCTGCTCGATGCGGCGAGCGGTGCCGACCTCCTCGTGATCGACGCTCCCCGCGCCCTGACCTCCGACGCTCCCGGCCTCGTGCAGCGGCTGCTGCACGGGCTGGACTGCCCGCTGGTCGTGGTGCCGCGCTCGATCGCAGGCCTGCCCCCGAGCCGGGTCGGACAGGCGGCGCGCGCGGTCGGGCGCTCGATGACCGAGGCGGCGGGCCGGGCGCCCCGCGCCGGCCTGGGTCACCTGCAGCCCTGAGCCGCCGTCACGCCTTGGTCAGCACCCCGTCGGCGAGAGCCGGTCGACCGTCGCCCACCTCGGTGCTCACCAGGATCTCCTCGCCGGTGTCCCACGCACGGATCCGCAGGGTCTCGCCGGGGAACACGACCCCGGCGAAGCGGGCCCGAAACGCCCCGACGCCCGCAGCGTCACCCCCGAGCAGGGCCTCGGTGACCTCCCGCAGGGTGATGCCGTAGGTGCAGAGCCCGTGCAGGATCGGCGCGGGGAATCCCGCAGCGGTCGCGAACGCCGGATCGGCGTGCAGCGGGTTGCGGTCGCCGCAGAGCCGGTAGAGCAGGGCTTGCTGGGGCAGCACGGCGTACGTCGTGTCGGCGTCCGGCTCGCGGTCGGGGAGCGTCGCCACGGCCGACGTGCCGCGCTCACCGCCCCAGCCGCCCTCTCCGCGCACGAAGATCGAGGAGCGCACCGTCCAGAGGTCGCGACCGTCCTCGTCGCGCGCGGTGCCCTCCTGCCAGATGACCGCGGCCTTGCCCTTGTCCCACACGTCGCTGATGTGGGTCGACAGCGTGGCGCGGCCCGAGGTCGGCAGCGGTCCGTGGACGGCCACCTCCTGCGAACCGTGCACGACCTGCGCGAGGTCGATATCGCACCCGGGCAGGTCTAGGGGCGGGGGATCGGTCTCGTGGAACGTCGGTGCCACCACCGCGAAGCTCGGCAGCACCTGCAGGTCGGCCGTCTCCAGAGTGTGGCGGAGATCGGTAGCCCCGATCGCGAGCTGGTAGAGCTGGACGTCCGGCTCGGACCAGGAGAAGGCGCGCTCAGGCAGTCGGGCGCCGATCGCGACGTCGGGATCGATCGGCATCAGGACGCCTCCTGCGCGGCGGTCGTGGCACGGGCGTGGTGGGCGATGTCGGCGGCGGCGAGGTAGCCGAACACCAGGGCGGGGCCGATCGTGCCGCCGGGGCCGGGATAGGTGTTCCCCATGACCGCCGCGGAGGCGTTCCCCGCGGCGTAGAGACCGGGGATCACCGAGCCGTCGGGGCGCAGGGCGCGAGCGTCGGCGTCGGTGACCACGCCGCCCTTCGTGCCGAGGTCGCCGGGCACGATCTTCACGGCGTAGAACGGTCCCTGGTCGATCGTGTGGAGCGAGCAGTTCGGCTTCACGGTGGGGTCGGAGTAGTACTTGTCGTAGGCGCTCTCGCCGCGGTGGAAGTCCTTGTCGACGCCCGTGCGGGCGAAGCCGTTGAACCGCTCGACGGTCTCCTCCAGCGCCTCCGCCGGCACGCCGATCTCCGTGGCGAGCTCGGTCAGGGTGCCGGCGCGCTTGACGATGCCGGCCTTGTACCAGCGCCCCGGGAAGGGCTGGCGCGGACCGAGGCCGGCGAACAGGTAGCGGTTGCGATAGCGCTGGTCGATGATCATCCAGGCGGGCACGTGCGGGACCCCGGTGGCCTCGCCCTCGTAGATCGCGTGCGTGGCCTCGACGTAGGGCAACGCCTCGTTCATGAAGCGACGTCCCGCACCGTTGACGATGATCGACCCGGGCAGGTTGCGCTCGGCGAGGCAGAACCAGGGGCCGTGCGGCAGCGGGATGGTCGGGCCCCACCACGCGTCGTCCATCAGGGCGACGTCCGCGCCCGCGGCGAGCGCCGCGACGTGACCGGCGCCGGTGTTCCACGCACCTCCGGTGGACCAGCTCGCGTCCGTCGGGTGCGGAAGGTACTTCTCCCGGAGCTCCTGGTTGTGCTCGAAGCCGCCGCTGGCCAGGACGACGCCGTGCCTGGCCCGCACCGTCACCAGCCGGCCGGCCTGCTCGACCGTCACGCCGGTCACTCGCCCGTCCTCCACGACGAGGTCGGTCAGGGCGGTCTCGTAGACCACAGGCACGCCGTGCTCGCGCAGCCCCTGGCGGAGCCCGATCGCGATCGCGTTGCCCATCGCGTACATCCGGCGGCCCCGCGCGAGGCTGACCATCCGGTGGAACATCACCTTGAGCATCGTCAGCGGGCCGCGCAGGGTGCGGGCCCCCAGGCTGATCTTCCGGAAGTCGGCCTGGGTGACGATCATGTTGGCCGGAGCCTTCGTGTACGCCGGGTGGAGCCGGTCCAGCTCCTCGCCGAGGAAGCGCGCATCCATCGGCACCGGCTCGACGCTGCGACCCCGGGCCCGCCCGCCCGGCCGCTCCGGGAGGTAGTCGGCGTACTCGGGGACCCAGCGGAAGCGCACCGGCGTGTGCTCGCGCAGGAAGTCCATCACCTCGGGTCCACGGTCCAGATAGGTGTCGCGACGCTCCTTGGGGACGACGTCGCCGACGATCGCGTCCAGGTACCGCTTGGCCGCATCCCGGTCACCGGGATCGACCTGACCGGCCGCCTCCAGCGCGTAGTTGCCGGGGATCCAGACGCCACCACCGGAGCGTGCGGTGGAGCCGCCGAACGCCGGGCTCTTCTCCACGACGACCGTGCTCAGACCGTGGTGCGCGGCGGCGAGCGCGGCCGTCATGCCGGCGCCGCCGGCACCCACGACGACGACGTCGTAGGCGTCCTCGAGAGGCGCGGTGGGAGAGGGGCTCATGGCGCAAAACTGTAACAGGTTCTAGAATCCTCCCGTGAGCGACGACGAGGCCCGAGCGGCCGCCATCGGCAGCGCCGTGGCACGCCTGGAGGACGCGCAGCGCACCGGCGTTCCGTGTGCCGCGGTCCGCGACCTGATCGGCACCGACGACCTCGACGCGGCGTACGCCGTGCAGCAGGGACTGGTGCGCGCTCGCCTCGCCGCCGGAGCACGCGTCGTCGGGCGCAAGATCGGTGCCACCTCCGAGGCGGTGCAGCGCCAGCTGGGCGTCGACCAGCCCGACTTCGGCTACCTCCTCGACGACATGGACCTCAGCGGCCACGCGCCGATCCCGGTCACCGGACTCCTCCAGCCGCGGGTCGAGGCGGAGGTCGCCTTCGTGCTCGGCCGCGATCTCGACGCGCCGGAGGACGAGCTCACTCTCGAGCACGTCCGTGAGGCGGTGGACCAGGCGCTGCCGGCGCTCGAGATCGTCGACTCCCGCATCAGTGGTTGGGACATCACGTTCACCGACACGGTGGCCGACAACGCCTCCAGCGGCCGCTTCGTGATCGGGCCGCAGGGCCGCACCCTGGCCGAGCTCGAGCCCCGGTCGGTGAGGATGGAGTTGGCCATCAACGACGAGGTCCTCTCCAGCGGCACCGGAGCGGCCTGCCTCGGCGATCCACTGGAGGCACTGCGGTGGCTCGCCGTGCAGGCGCAGCGCTTCGGCGACCCGTTGCGGGCCGGACACCTCGTGCTGTCGGGCGCGCTCGGACCGTTCGTGCCGTTCGCGCCGGGGGACCGGGTCGAGGCGAGGATCAGCGGGTTCCCGCCGTTGCGCGTGGAGTTCGACAAGGAAGAGCGAGGAGCACTGTGAAGAAGGTCAGCGCCGCGATCGTCGGCCCCGGGAACATCGGCACGGACCTGATGTACAAGCTGCTGCGCAGCTCGTCCATCGAGCCGCGGTGGATGATCGGCGTCGACCCCGCCTCCCCGGGCTTGGAGCGCGCGCGCGCCGAGGGCCTGGAGGCGTCCCACGAGGGAGTGGACTGGCTGCTCAAGCAGGACGAGCTCCCCGACCTCATCTTCGAGGCGACCAGCGCCTACGTGCACCGTGAGTACGCCCCCCGGTACGCCGAGGCCGGCATCCGCGCGGTCGACCTCACCCCGGCCGCCGTCGGCCCGGCGGTCATCCCGGCCGTCAACGGCGACCAGCACGCCGACGCCGACAACGTCAACATGATCACCTGCGGCGGCCAGGCCACCATCCCGATGGTGGCGGCGGTGTCGCGGGTGACGCCGGTGTCCTACGCCGAGATCGTGGCGAGCGTCGCATCGTTGAGTGCCGGGCCCGGCACTCGGCAGAACATCGACGAGTTCACCCGGACGACCTCGCGCGGCGTGGAGACGATCGGCGGCGCCGAGGTCGGCAAGGCGATCATCATCCTCAACCCCGCCGAGCCGCCGATGATCATGCGTGACACGATCTTCTGCGCGGTCGGGGCCGACGCCGATCGCGAGGCGATCCGCGCCTCGGTGCACCGGATGGTGGCGGCGGTGCAGGAGTACGTCCCGGGCTATCGGCTGCTGCAGGAGCCCCAGTTCGACGACCCGTCGCCGGCTACGCGTGGCGCGACGAAGGTCAGCATCTTCGTCGAGGTGGAGGGCGCCGGGGACTTCCTGCCGCCGTACTCCGGCAACCTCGACATCATGACCGCCGCCGCCACCCGCGCGGGCGAGGGCATGGCGATGAGGTTGTGTTCGGCCCAGACAGGCGACGACATGGTGACGGAGGCTTGAGATGGTGACGGTGGGTACTGCCGCAGAGCTGAACCGGCTCGATCGGACCTGGCGGGACACCGACCCGGCGAGCGATCTGGACATCCGGCTCACCGACACCTGCCTGCGGGACGGGTCGCACCACAAGCGGCACCAGTTCACCGCCGAGGAGGTGCGCGCGATGGTCGGCGCCCTGGACGCCGCCGGCGTCCCGGTCCTCGAGGTCACCCACGGCGACGGGCTCGGCGGCTCGAGCTTCAACTATGGCTTCAGCCACACGCCGGAGCAGGAGCTCATCAAGATCGCCGCCGACACCGCGAAGCAGGCGAAGATCGCCTTCTTGATGCTGCCGGGCGTCGGCACCAAGGACGACATCTTGATGGCGCAGGACAACGGCGGCTCGATCTGTCGCATCGCCACCCACTGCACCGAGGCCGACGTCTCCGAGCAGCACTTCCGGCTCGCTCGCGAACGCGGGCTGGAGACCGTCGGCTTCTTGATGATGAGCCACACCCAGCCGCCGGAGGTGCTCGCCAAGCAGGCGCGGATCATGGTCGACGCGGGGTGTCAGTGTGTCTACGTCGTCGACTCCGCCGGCGCCCTCATCATGGAGGGCGTCTCGGACCGGGTCGCCGCCCTCGTGGCGGAGATCGGTCACGAGGCCACGGTCGGATTCCACGGCCACGAGAACCTCGACCTCGGCTGTGCGAACACCGTGATGGCGGTGCGCGCCGGCGCGACCCAGATCGACGGCTCGGTGCGGCGCTTCGGGGCGGGCGCGGGGAACACGCCTCTGGACTGCTTCGTCGGGATCTGTGACAAGCTGGGATGGCGCACCGGCGTCGACTTCCTGAAGATCATCGACGCCTCGGAGGACGTCGTGAAGCCGGCGATGCCCGAGGAGTGCCAGCTCGACCGGATGACGATGATGATGGGCTACGCCGGCGTCTACTCCAGCTTCCTCAAGCACGCCGACAACGCAGCGCGGCGCTACGGCGTCTCGGGAGCCCGCATCCTGGCCGAAGCCGGACGGCGCAAGCTCATCGGCGGCCAGGAGGACCAGCTGATCGAGATCGCGCTCCAGTTGCAGGCCGAGGCCTGAGGGAGCCGGCCCTGCTCAGCTGACGATGTCGATGAGCTCGTGGTCGAGATCCACGAGCGTCGACTCGGCTCCGAGCGGCACGCAGTCGAGCATCCGGGCGACGAACAGGGCCAACGGCCGCGTCGGTCCCTGCAGCAGGGCGACGCCGTCGGGTGAGCTCAGACCGAGCACCGTGGTGGCCACGCCGTCGAGGTCGACGGTCGGCCACACCTGGACGTCGCCGATGCCCGCCGGGGCGTCGAGGCCCTCGATGATGAGGTCGCGGGCGAAGGTCCAGTGCACGCTGCCCTCGCCGAAGTCCAGGGTGACGGCCCACGGGTCGCGGGCGTCGTACTGGAGGGTCGCGGTCACCGGGGTCGACTCGTGGTCGAGATCGGCGAGCTCGAGGATGAGCTGCTCACGGACCGTACCGGGCTGCTGCGAGTTCTCGGCCATCCCTGGTCTCCCTCCCTGGACCGCCTCGTGCGGATGTCAAGAGTGTGCGCAGCCCCGGTCCATACCGCTACCGGAACGGCGGGGTCCGCGCGATATGTCCGTTTTTTCGGCACCACTGGTCCAGCAAGAGGCGCCAACTGGTCTACTCCACCGGCTTGACGAGCGTGTCGCGAGCCTTTGCCGTGCCCTCCCGGGGGTCGGCTCGCGCCTCACTGTCGGCTGGCGCGCAGGATCGTGGCCTCGAGCTCCTTGTCCTCGACCACGACGGCGGACAGCCCGCACGCCTGGGCCGCAGCGAGCAGGGCCGGGGCCTGCCCGCGGCTGGTCTCGGTGAGCAGCCGGCCGCTGGGCGCCAGCCAGTCGGGCGCACCGGCGAGGATCCGGCGCTGGACGTCGAGGCCGTCCGAGCCGCCGTCGAGTGCCGCCCGGGGCTCGTGGACGCGGGCCTCCGCCGGCATCGAGCCGACGGCGGCGGTGGGGACGTAGGGGGCGTTGGCAAGCAGCAGGTCGACCCGTCCGCGCAGCGCCGACGGCAGCGGGTCGAACAGGTCGCCGACGACGGCGTGCGCCACGCCGTTGTCGATCGCGCAGGCGACGGCGGCCGGGTCGAGGTCGACGGCATGGAG
>JBQCCW010000083.1:0-6370 GCA_051961835.1 Marmoricola sp.
GCGTGACGCCATGGCCGCCGGTGCGTCGTTCATCTCCGAGACGGTCTTCTCGCACTCCAGCAAGGTCGATCTGGTGACCGACGCGGTCGCGCTCGGCTACCTGGTCCACCTGCACGTCGTGATGGTTCCCGTCGAGCTGAGTGTGCAGCGGGTTGCCCACCGGGTCCGCCGTGGCGGACACGACGTTCCCGAGGACAAGATCCGCGCCAGGTACGACCGGCTGTGGACCCACGTGGCCGCGGCGATCCACGTCGCCGACGTCGCCGAGGTGTTCGACAACAGTCGCGCCCGAACGCCGTTCCGGCTGTGCGCGACGTACGCCCACGGCGTCACGCTCGGTCCGACCTCCTGGCCCGCCTGGGCGCCGGCCGCGCTCGTGGAAGGCTGAGAGTCGGGCGGCCCCAGCGAGCCCAGCCGTGGAGGCGCCGCGGGTGCCCGTGAGCGACGCTTGTGGGGAATACTGAGGGTAAGGACCTTCGCCCACAGCTCTCGACGCGGTGGCGCCCTGCTGACTCGCGCCCCGGTCCTCGACGTCTCCCCGCCGGGCCCTCACCGGATGGGGAGATAGAGACAGGGCCGTCACTGGCTCCTCCTCCGCCACGGGCCGAGCGGCACTCGGCTCATGCAGCCGCCGTTCCAGTCCTACCTGAGCGCCGGCGACGTGCTGACGATCAACTACACCGCCTCCGGACCCTCCACCTTCACCTTCACGACCCACAAGCCCGCGGCGCCCCCAGGCGTGACGGCGACGCCGGCGATGTCCGCTGTCAGTGCGACGTACAACGACGCGGGCAAGCCCGGCTCGTTCAGCGCGCTCACCGGCGGTCACCGGCGGCACGACGTATGAGTACCGGAGTGGTGGCGGAAGCCACGGATCGTGGTGAAGGACGGCTCCGGCAACGCCGCCGCGGTGACCTCTGGGACGACCACCGGCGTCCCCACCCCGTGCACCGTCAACACCGCCGACGTGACCGTCAGCGGCACGGCGTACAACCCGGCAACCGCGGTGACGGTGCGGTCGGTCTGAGGGGCTTCCTCCGCCGTGGGGCACCCGGTGACGATCACCGGGATCCCCGGCTCCAAGGACTTCGACGAGGGCGTGGCTCCCGACGTGGCGCACAGCGCGGACACGAAGATTGGCTGAGCAACGCCGCACATCGCTCGACCGTCGCCGAAGGCTCGGACCTGATCGGCCCGGGCCTTCCGTGGCGTGTCGGCCGATGCTCGTCCCTCAGGTCAGGTCCCGCAGAAGATCAGCAGGAAGCACGACGGGGTGGACCCGGCGGGGGAGGGCCGTGTCGGTGTCGGCGTCGGCGTGCTGGGGCTGGGCGCCGGTGTGGGCGAGGGAGAGGGCTTAGGTGTCAGCAGGGTCCGCACGGGGGCGGTGGGGTCCACCGGGGTGAACAGGTGGGTCGTGTAGGAGGTCGAGAACCGTCCTTTAACGCCGATCTTGGTCATGCCGGTCACGGTGACGGTGTAGGTGTGACCGTTGTGCACGGCCGGCATCTCCCAGACCACGGTGGGTTGGGCGTAGCCGTAGACGGGCCTCTCCCGGTGGACCGCCACCGGGGTGCTTCCGTCGAGGACGGTGACGCGGGCGTGGTCGAAGCGGGTGCGGGAGTCTCCGGCCGAGAGCGACCACCGGCGGTGCGGCTCGAGGGGATAGGGGAACCAGTGGGCGGTCGGCCACCCGATGTAGGCCGGGTTGGGGCGGGAGGTGTCGAAACGGTTGATGACGGAGAGCGCTTCGGCGTCCTGGACGGCGCCGACTCCCATCCGGCGGCTGAAGGGGTTGAGGATCCACCGGCGGTGCCCGACGGCGGGGTTGTTCGCGCCGGGCTCCGACATGTAGCCGCGGATCGTCGATCCGGCGGTGAGGAACCCCTCGGCGAGGTTGGACCGGCCGGCGCCGTCGTGACCGGCTCGGGTCCAGCACCGCCAGGTCGACGGCGGGCTGTGGGACAGGGAGTGGTTGGCGGCCATCAGCAGCGCGGCCGCTTGGGCCGGCGCCCTCTCGACGGCGGCTTCGGTGACCGGGGCGAGCCCGGCGAGGTTCCGCATGAAGTTGACGCTTCTGAGGGTGGCGGTGCGGTAGGCCGCCGACGTGGTGCCCGGCGTGCACGTGTTCGGGTTGCCGGTGGAGCCGGTCGGCACGGTCCACGGCGGCACGTAGTCGGCGTATAACGCGCGAGTGACCTCGCTCCTGCTCCGGGGGTCCAGTGCGCCGGCCCATCGGGGCGTGGTGCGGTGGGTGTGGTCGGTCGGTTCGTGAGCGGCGAGGATCACCGGGCGCGTGGCCCGGGTCGCTGCGGCCCGCGTCGCCGACGTGGCGTGGGTCGTGGGTGGCGCGGTGACGGGGGAGGCGGTCGAGGGGAAGGCGAGGAGTGCGAGGGGCGCCGTCACGAGGAGGGTGACGCTGGCGCATGCGGAGCCGAGGCGCATGGGGAGTCCTTGTCCGGAGGAGATGAAGGGACTGCACCGTGACACGAAACGGTCAAATCCGGGCAAGATGGGCAGGCAAATAGACAGTAATGACCCCTCGCGGCGACGCGAGGGCCCCGGCCGGGCGGGACCGGCGTAGTCACTTCGGACCATCCGTGCCGCCGTGCCGCCGTGCCGCCCGGGACGACCCGGAGGGATCTCGCGGCCGGACGGGCTGGGAGGGCGAGCCGGCCGCGAGCGGGTTGTGCCGAGCTCGCGCCCGTCCCCCGGAGCCGGCGGGGAGCGAGGGACCCGCCGGATCGCCACCCAGGATAGGGAACGACCGCTGAACCATTTGTCGGTTTTGCCGTTCTCCTCGAAGGTGGGGACTTTCGGCCCCCAGTCCCGGAGGGCGCCTTGTGGGGCGGTGCCGCCGACCGGAAAGGACCGAATCGCCCGAAGTCGTAACCTCCTCGGGGCGGCCATCGGTCTCTTAGTCGGAAAGCAGAACTCGACACCAAGGAGAAGACCCTCGTGATCCAGCTCCACACCACCCGCGCTCGCATCGCCGGCGCCGGGATCGCAGTCGCTGCCGTCTCCACCTTCGGCTTCGGCGCGGCGTTCGCGAGCGCCGGCCACCACGCGCCGTCCGCGCACGGACAGCACGCCGCTCACGCCGGTCGGGCCGCCTGGCAGACGCATACCTACCGGGCCGACCACCCCGTCCACCCCAGCCACCCCGCGCACCCGAGCCACCCGGCGCAGGCGCGCAACACCACGGCGCCCCACGCCGCGGCCGACGCACCGGCCGGCGCATCGACTGGCACATCGGCTGGCACCGCCACGGACGAGACCTCGAGCGACGACGTGAACGCGCCGAGCGACAGCCAGACCGCGCCGTCGGAGTCCACGCAGGGCGACCCTTCGAGCACGCCCTCGACCACCGACCAGGGCGACTCGACGGACACCCAGCAGCCGGCCACTTCCGCGGAGGACGACGGCACCGAGTCCGACCAGAGCCAGACTGCCGACGACCAGGGCGAGAACGACACGCCCCAGGCCGGCAGCTCCGATGACCAGGGTGAGAACGACAACGCCCAGGCCGACGAGCAGGGCGATCACCAGGCGTCGTCGGCCTCCGGCGACTCCGAGCAGCCGCAGAGCTCCGGCGACTCCTCCTCGAGCGGCCACGACGACTGAGGTCGCCGAGAGGTTCTCGCGGCGGCGTCCCCTCCGAGGGGACGTCGCCGGTGGGCCCGGTCGTCGGCCGGCTGGCCTATCGTCACGGCGTGCGCCCTCCCCTCCGCCCATGGCTCGACCGGTTGCGCAGAGCGCCGTCGGGGCCGCCGGATGCGGCGGTCGGCGACGCTCTGGACCCGCATCGGTCCGCCAAGGCCTTCGTGAAGCGCCTGCGCCAGGCCTACGCCCGCACGCTGCACCTCGACGACGTCGCCTCGCCCCTGGCGGCCGACCCCCGCGGCTTTGCCGAGTGGCTCCGCGACGATCCGGTGGCTCGGGCGGTCCGCGCACCCCGAGGGCGTACGCCGGTCCCGGCTGCCGGCCGTCCTCGCCGTGTCCTGGTCGCCACCTGGAAGAATGCGAACTTCCTCACCGAGCTCGTCGAGCTGCTCGAGGACCGCGCTGACGTCGAGACGCGTTTCGTCGATCTCGCCGCGATCCCCGCGCTCGCCGAGGTCGGCGGCAAGGTCGTGCGGATCGTCGAGGAGATCCTCGCCGGTGGCGACGACCTGGCCGATCTCGTCGAGGAGCACCTCGGCGACGACCTCGCCTGGGCGGACGCCGTCTTCGTCGACTGGTGCACGGTCGCGCCGGTGCTGCTCACCCTGGTGGACCCACCGGCGCGGGTGGTGGTCCGGCTGCACAGCGTGGAGGCGTTCAGCTTGTGGCCGCAGCTCGTCGACTTCAGCCGCGTCGACGACCTCGTCTTCGTCAGCGATCACATCCGGGAGCTGACGGTGGCCAGCGTGCCGGGGGTGTCGGCCGCGCTCGATCGGCGGGAGGGACTCGACGGCTCGCTGCTCCGCACGCACGTCGTCCCGCTGGCGATGCGCCTCGACCGCTTCGCCCGCCCGAAGGCAGACGCGGCGCGCTTCACCGTCGGACTGATCGGGTGGTCAGCGGTCGCGAAGGATCCCCTGTGGGCGCTCGAGGTCGCCCGGCTCCTCCACGCTCGCGACGACCGTTACCGGCTGCTGCTGATCGGGCACGAGTTCAACGCCGCCGCCAGCGAGGCGGCACAGCGGTACGGCGAGCAGCTGGGACCGGTGCTCGCCGAGCTCGAGGCGGCCGGTGCGGTCGAGCGGCGGCCGCACACCGGCGACGTCCCGGGGGCCCTGCAGGAGATCGGCGTGCTGCTGAGCTCCTCGGTCCGTGAGGGCTGCCACACCGCGGTGATGGAGGGGGCGGCCAGCGGTGCGGTGCCCGTCGTACGCGACTGGCCGTTCTTCGCCGCCATGGAGCATGGGGCCGCCACGCTGTACCTGCCGGAGTGGGTGGTGCCGACGCCCGTGGCGGCCGTGGAACGGATCCTGGCGACCACAGCGGACGACGCGGCCTGGCGCGCCGCGGGCACCGTGGCCGCCGAAGTCGCCTTCGCCAGGTGGGACTGGCCGGTCGTCGCGCCGGCGTACGAGGCGCTGCTCCTGGGGGACGCTCCGCCGTCCGACCGAGAGCCGTCGCTCCCGTAGAATCGCGCCCATGCCTCGGACCTTCCCCGCGCTGCTTGCTGCCCTGACGCTGGTGGTCGGAGGGTGCGGCGCCGCCGGACAGAGTCAGGGCAACGACGTCGCGCAGCAGGCCGCCGCGGTGCGGACGGCGACGCCGACGCGCGCGGCCAGCAGGCCCACGATCCCCTCGGATCCGCCGTACTACGGCACGATCAAGCCCGGCGACACCATCCGCACGAGCGGGCACCGCACCCACCCCGTGCGGCGGCTGCCGTTCACCTATGGCGTGCTCACCGAGGGCCAGCTCAAGCGCGAGGCGAACAAGCGCGGCGTCCGCGACTACGTCAACCACGGCATCCACTACAAGCACCCGGTCGCCATCGCCCAGTACGGCCTGGCCAAGCTCGACGTCGCCCAGCGGACGCACTCGGCCACGGCCCTCAAGCAGGCCAAGGCGAACGGCGCGGCGCTGCTCGCCTCCGGCGTCGCCCACGGCAAGGCGCTGTTCTTCCCCTACCCGTTCGACTTCAACCTCGGCGGCGAGGACGGGCACACCATCCACACCCCCTGGTGGTCCGCGATGGCCCAGGGCGAGGCCCTCTCGCTGTTCGTCCGGCTGTGGAACACCACCCACGAGGACCGCTGGCGCACCGCCGCCAACCGCACCTTCGCGAGCTTCGCGGCGCGCGGACCGAAGCCGAAGGGCCAGCCGTGGACGACGTACGTCGACACGCACGGTTACCTGTGGTTCGAGGAGTACGCCGGGGACACCGTGCCGCTGATCGTGCTCAACGGCGACATGTTCGCGCTGTTCGGGATCTACGACTACGCCACGATGAAGGGCGCCGGGGCGCGCACCGCCGCGGCGGAGAGGCTCTTCGACGCCGGTGTCACGACGCTGCGGGAGTACCTGCCGCTGTACCGCGTGAAGGGCCAGGTCTCCTACTACTGCCTGCGCCAGCCGTTCTGCCACGACCCATCGTGGCAGAACGTGAAGTACCACGGCATCGTCTACCGGCAGATGCGGTTCATCGCCGACATGACCGACGACCCGTGGTTCCGCCACGAGGCGAAGCTCTTCAACGCCGACCACGACTCCTGGCCGCTGAAGCCGGAGTGGTACCAGTAGGCAGTCGGCCTCAGTCGACGACGGTGACCGGGTCGCCGGCGGTGTCGCCCTCGGTCGCCTGAGCGATCGGGCCGGTGGGCTGGGTGGGGATCGTCGGTGCCTGCCGACCGCCCAGCGCCACGGAGGCGGCAGA
>JBQCCW010000084.1:0-3360 GCA_051961835.1 Marmoricola sp.
GTATTCACCCAGAGCCACGTGGGCGCTCCCGGCATCGCGCACGGCGGCGCCGTGGCCACCGTCATCGACGACCTGTTCGGCTTCCTGCTGTACCTCACCGGGGCACCAGCGGTGACCCGGCAGCTCGAAGTGCGCTACGACGCCCCCATCCTGCTCGGCACCAACTACGAGCTTGCCGCCCGCGTCGTGCGCGAGGAGGGCCGCAAACTGTTCGTGGAGGCCGAGATCGGTGAAGCAGGCAGACCACTGGTCGCCTATGCCTCGGCGCTATTCCTCAAGGTGGACATAGCCCACTTCGAGCGGGGCGGCCCGGGTGCGTGCGCCGACCTCGACTGAGCTCGGAGCGTCCCCGGAGGTGTGTTGGCGTTGCACATCGTTGAAAGCGCGCTGCCCGATGGGTGCGGTCGTCGAAGTCGCTACCCGTCGCTGTGCTTCGATTCCCTGACCAGGGTAAACAGATCCCGTCAGGTCACGGGTTCGCCCGCGGCGGCACTTGTGTGGGCGTTTGTCGGACTCGAACCGTGTCCCACTTATTCCCGAAGTATTCGAGCGAAGACCCGCAAATCCTGTCCAGTGAGCGCCAGTGGGGGATAGGAGCTGCGGACTGTTTCTGCAGGTCAAAGCCTATGTGCGCAAACTTCGACAAGCATCCGACCGCGAAGGGCGAGGACAAGGGGTCGCAGGTTCAAATCCTGTCAGCCCGACCGTGGTGATGTCTGCGGACGTCACGGAGGGCCGAACTCACGAGACGTGGGTTCGGCCCTCCTGCTCGGGTGGTGCGCCCCTCAAGCCCGCTCGGTGTGCCCGGGCTCGACCAACCCGCCCTCGTGGGCCAGGACGACGGCCCGCCGTCGGTCACGCACGCCGAGCTGGCCAGCAGACGGTTCACATCGGTGTGCACCGTGCCATCGGAGATGACGAGGTGGCAGCCCTCCGATGTCGACGTGGGACAGCCCGTGGGCATGGCGATCGTGCTCGACCTCGATCCCGGGGCGCGGACGCCGGCCAGAGTCCGGACGCCGGCCAGAGCCATCGGGCGCCACTCGCGGGGCCACGAGGCGCAACTCGCGGGGCCACGAGGCGCAACTCGCGGGGGAGGGGTGCGGAGGGTGGGGGTGTCAGCCGGTGGCGGCGCCGGAGGCGACGGCCTGCTGGAGGGCGGGCGCGAGGGTGTCGTCGAAGGTCGGGTCGCCGTTGCCGTAGAGGGCGATCACGTGGCGCAGGATCGGGAACGACGTGCTGCCGGCCGCCTGCGTGTAGACCGGCTCCACGTAGAGCATCCGGCCCGACACCGGGAGGGCGACGAGGTCACCGAGGACGACCTTGGAGTTGCCGCCGCGCTGCAGCGTCAGCGCCTCGGAGATCTTCGTCGAGGACTCGATGTCGTTCTGCACCTGGGAGGGCGCCTCGCCGCCGCTGTCGCCCGCGAAGTCGAGCACGGTGAACTGCCCGTAGTCGGGTCCCGGCTCGGCGTCGACCGAGATGAAGGCCGCAAGGTCGCGCCGGTTCAGCGTCACCATCGGGCTCGACAGCGTGTAGCGCTGGGATCCGACACCGTCGAGCGCCATTGACATGTAGGTGGCGGGCTCGGCCGGCGCCGCGCTGCCCGAGCCGGAGCCCGCGTTGAACTGCTTGTTGGCCGCCACCGTGGAGTCGGTCGGGACCTTCCAGAAGTCGTTGCCGCTGTAGAAGTCCGCGGCGCTGCCGACGTGGTACTGCGCCAGCAGGGTGCGCTGCACGTCGAACAGGTCCTGGGGATACCGCAGGTGCGGCACCAAGGCGGCGGGCATCGTGGACTGGGGCTGCACCAGGCCCGGGAACACGGACTCCCACGTCTTGAGCAGTGGGTCGGGCGCCTCGTTCTGGTCCCACTCATAGAGCGTCACCTTGCCGGTGTAGGCGTCGACGACCGCCTTGACGGAGTTCCGCAGGTAGTTCACCTGGGTGTTCGGCTGTCCGACCGTGGCGCCTTGCGTGGTGAGGGTCGTCCGCGTCGCGTGGCCGAGGTTGACCAGCTGCGAGTCCGGATAGGTGGAGGACGAGGTGTAGCCGTCGACGATCCACTGGATCCGTCCATCCACCACCGCGGGGTAGGTGTCGCCGTCGAGCGTCAGCCAGGGCGCGACCTGGGCGACCCGCGCGCGGGGGTTGCGGATCATCAGCAGTTGCGAGGCCTTGTTGACGTCGGCGCTGAAGAGCACGTTCGGGCTGCCTAGCCGCCACGCGAACAACATCCGTCGCCAGGTGGAGCCGATCGGGATGCCGCCCCCGCCGGCGTACGTCGTGTGCGCCGGGGCGGCCCCGCGGCCGCCGGGGTGGTCGAACTCGAGGTGCCGGTGGCTTCCGGCCGGCTCGCCGACGATCGAGTACGACGGCGACATCTGCCCGAAGTAGACGTCGGGCTGGGTCAGCGGGATCTGCTGCGCGGGGGGCACTCCGCCGTCGAGGAAGTACGGGCTCTCAGTGCGCGGGTCCATCTCGTCGGTGGGGGCGGCGACCACGCCGTAGCCGTGGGTGTAGACGAGGTGGTTGTTCACCCAGCTGTTCTGCGGGATGCCGCCGATCTCGAGCTCGCGCACGGCGAGCGCCACGTCGCGGGGCCTGCCACCGAGGTCGTAGTGGTCGATGTCGAGGGTCGACTTGAAGCCGTAGTAGGCCTGCAGCTCCTGCTTGACGTTGAAGGTCGGCGAGAGGCGGTTCGGGTCGAGGACCCGGATCTGTGCCGCATGTGCCGCCCGGGTCTGGAGCGCCGGCAGCTTCTCCGCGGTGGGCTGGTCCGCCTGGGTCAGGACGTGCCCGGCCAGGCCGAAGGCGGCCAGGGTGGCGTGCTGGTTGTGCCGGATCTCGCCGAGGTCGACCGTCGCCGCGCTCGGCTGCTCACGGAACCGCCAGACGACCGTGGGCCACACCGAGCCGACCACGATCGCCGCCACGACGAGCAGCGCGATCGAGCCGGCGAGCAGGCGCACCCGGCCGACCGCGACGACGTTCGCCACAAGCAGGACGGCACAGATGAGCGCCACCACCACGAGGACCGTGCGGCCGGGGAGCACCGCGTGGACGTCGGTGTAGGAGGGCCCCGTGACGGGACCCCGCTGAGAGGTGTCCACGGCGTAGCGGCTCACCCACCAGCCCATCGCCTTGACGACCAGGTAGGCGGCGAGCAGGAGGGACACCAGCCGGGTCATCGCGCGCGTTACGCGCGGACCCGGGCCGCGGAGTCGCCACACCCCGAAGCTGAAGCCGGCGGTGAGCGCGATGAGCAGGGCGCACACGACGATCTGGCTCAGCAGCGCCACGACGAGAGCATGGAAGGGGTACACCTCGACGAAGAACGAGGCGTCCTTGTGGAACTGGGTG
>JBQCCW010000085.1:0-2818 GCA_051961835.1 Marmoricola sp.
CCTGGCGAGCGGCCCGTTCGGTGGCGAGGTGCCGTTGTCCGGCGACCTCGGCGACCAGCAGGCGGCGACCGTCGGACAGGTCTGCTTCTCGCCCGGCGAGGGCAAGAACACCTACGGCACCGGCAACTTCATGATCCTCAACACCGGTGAGGAGATCGTCCGCAGCGAGTCGGGACTGCTGACGACGCTGTGCTACCAGCTCGGCGACGCCAAGCCCGTCTACGCGCTCGAGGGATCGATCGCCGTCACCGGGTCCGCCGTCCAGTGGCTGCGCGACCAGCTCGGCATCATCAGCGGTGCCGGGGAGATCGAGCGGCTCGCCAGCCAGGTCGAGGACACCGGTGGGCTGTACTTCGTCCCCGCGTTCTCGGGGCTGTTCGCGCCATACTGGCGTCCCGACGCCCGGGGCGCGATCGTCGGCATGAGCCGCTACAACACCAACGCCCACCTGGCCCGCGCAACCCTCGAGGCGATCTGCTACCAGACCCGCGACGTCGCCGATGCGATGGAGAAGGACTCCGGCGTGAAGCTCGAGGTGCTCAAGGTCGACGGCGGCGTGACGGCCAACGACCTCTGCATGCAGATCCAGGCCGACGTGCTCGGCGTCCCGGTGAGCCGGCCGGTCGTGGCCGAGACGACGGCGCTCGGTGCGGCCTACGCGGCCGGTCTCGCCGTGGGCTTCTGGGAGGACCCCGAGGAGCTCCGGGCGAACTGGAACGAGAGCAGGCGGTGGGAGCCCCAATGGAGCGACGCGGAGCGCGAAGAGGGCTATCGCGGGTGGCAGAAGGCCGTCACCCGCACCCTGAACTGGGTGGACGTGCAATGAGCGGACACCCCCGCCCGCTCAGCCCCGAGTGGCGCGCCCAGGCGCTGGAGCGCCTCGCCGCCGAGGAGATGGACGTGCTGGTGATCGGTGGCGGCGTCGTGGGTGCGGGGTGCGCCCTCGACGCCGTCACCCGGGGCCTCAAGGTCGGGCTTGTGGAGGCGCGCGACTACGCCGCGGGCACGTCGAGCCGCTCCAGCAAGCTCTTCCACGGCGGCCTGCGCTACCTCGAGCAGTTCAACTTCGCGCTGGTCTTCGAGGCCCTCCGCGAGCGCTCGCTCATCCTCAACCGGCTCTGCCCTCACCTCGCGCGTCCCGTGCCGTTCATCTACCCGCTGGAGAAGCCCATCGACCGCGCGTACGTCGGCCTCGGCGTCGGCGTGTACGACGTCATGGGCGCCGGGCGCGGCGTGCCGTCGCACATGCGACACCTGAGCCGGAAGAAGACGCTGGAGTCCTTCCCGTCGGGCAAGAATTCCGTGATCCGCGGCGCGGTGCGGTTCTACGAGGGCCAGGTCGACGACGCCCGGCACACGATGATGATCGCTCGCACCGCCGCGGAGTACGGCGCGCTCTGTGCGACCAGCACGCGCGTCACCGGCTTCCTGCGCGATCGGGACCGGATCGTCGGCGTCGTCGCCGACGACCTCGAGACGGGCCGGCGGATCGAGATCCGGGCCCGCGAGGTGATCAACGCCGCCGGCGTGTGGACCGACGAGGTCCAGCAGATGGTCGGCGGCCGCGGGCAGTTCCAGGTCCGGGCCTCCAAGGGCATCCACATCGTGGTGCCGCGCAACCGGATCAACAGCCGCACCGGCGTGATCACGCGCACCGAGAAGAGCCTCCTGTTCATCATCCCGTGGGGCAGCCACTGGATCATCGGCACCACGGACACCGACTGGAAGCTCGACCTCGCCCACCCCGCTGCGAGCCGCAGCGACATCGACTACGTCCTCGGCGAGGCCAACCGGCTGCTGGCCGACCCGCTCTCCCATGACGACGTCGTCGGCGTTTACGCCGGGCTCCGCCCCTTGCTGTACGGCGAGGACGACTCCACGAGCACGCTCTCCCGGGAGCACGCGGTCGCCAGCCCCGTGCGCGGGCTGACCGTCATCGCCGGCGGCAAGTACACGACGTACCGGGTGATGGCGAAGGACGCCGTCGACTCCGCCGTGCACGGCTTGGAGCAGGTCGTGCCGGCGTCGTGCACGGACCGGGTGCTCATCACCGGGGCCGACGGCTACCTCGCGGCGTGGAACTCCCGACACCTCACCGCGGAGCGCACCGGCCTGCGCGTGTCGGTCATCGAGCACCTGCTGGGCCGCTACGGCACGTTGATGGACCAGCTGCTCGAGCTGATCGAGGAGCACCCGGAGCTCGGCGAGCCGCTGGAGAGCGCCCCGGAGTACCTCAAGGTGGAGGCGTACTACGCGGCGGCGCGAGAGGGCGCCCTGCACCTCGACGACGTGCTGACCCGGCGCACCCGCATCTCCATCGAGGTGCCCGACCGCGGAGTGGCGGCGGCGGCCGAGATCGCGCCGATCGTCGCGCCCGTCCTCGGCTGGGACGACGACCAGGCGACGCTCGAGGTCGAGCGCTACCGCCTGCGCGTCGCGGCCGAGCGCGAGTCCCAGGAGCAGGACGACGACCTCACCGCGGACGCCGCCCGCCTGGGCGCCCCCGACGTGCGGCGGTCGTCGGCCTGAGGCGGTCGACGCCCCGCACGTGCGGCGGTCGTGCCGCGCGGACCGCCACGCGCGTCACGACCGCCGCAACCAGTGGAGCTCAGCGGCCCGGCAGCACGCCGTACCGCCGGAGCAGAGCGGCGAGGGTGCCGGCGTCGCGCTCGTGGTGCCACTCCTCGGCGTGCAGTCCGAGCTGCCGGGCAGCAACGACATGGGACGGGCTGTCGTCGACGAACAGCAGCTCGTCGAGACTGAGGCCGAGGTCCTCGGCGATGTGCGCGAAGTACGCCGGGTCCGGCTTCGCATGACC
>JBQCCW010000086.1:0-34678 GCA_051961835.1 Marmoricola sp.
CTCACCGGCGAGGTGGGAGCGGCCGGCCGCGGCTGGGTCGCGCTCGAGGTCGGCGTACGCACGTGGTGGCTGCGGCTCGCCGCCGTCGCCACGGTGACCGGCCTCGGAGCCCGGGCGTTGGTCGAGGAAGCGCGTCCGGCCGCGGCTCGGCTGGGCATCGGGGCGCCGTTGCGGTCACTCGCCGAACGCCGGGCCCCGGTCGGAGTCCTGCTGCGCGACGGCACCCGGATCGACGGCACGATCGTGCGCGTCGGGGCGGACTTCCTCGAGGTACGGACGCCGGCCGGAGACACGAGTGGCGCGGCCGTCGAGGTGGTGCCCTACGCCGCCCTCACCGGCGTCTCCGCGCTGCGCGAGTGACTGGCACGCTCACTCCAGCGGGGTGCTCCCGACGCCCTCGGTGAAGGGGTGCTCCGCCACGAACCTCTCGGACTCCTCATACAGCCGGGCGATGTAGGCCTCGAGCTCGCTGGCCTCCACCCGCCACTGCCCCCGACCGCCGATCTTCACCGCCCGCAGATCCCCCCGGCGCACCAGGGCATACACCTGCGCGCCGGAGATGTTGAGGATCTCCGCCACGTCGGCGAGCTGGAGGAACCGGGGCGCCATGACACCACTGTGCCACCGGACGCTGCCACACGCGAACGATCCTCTCCGCGCGCGTGTGGACGGATCGAGAACCTGTGGACGGACTCTGCACAAACGGGCTCCCGTGGTCCAGCATGGTCCTCGCAGTCCGGGCCGGTCGGAGCCGGCGCCGGGCGTGCTCCCCGTGTCCACTCGAGGAGGACCGATGAGACCCGACGGCGTTCCCGCCGCACAGCGCGCCCGTCGCGCGAGCTGGCGCGACGGCCGGGTGGTGGCCGGTGTCGGGCTGATGGCCCTGGCCGTGCTTCTCGGCTCCTGGGCGCTCGCGGGGCACGACGAGACGACGCCGGCCCTCGTGGCGCGGCATTCGCTGCGCGCCGGTGACGCGATCGGCTCCGAGGACCTGGCGCTTCGGCAGGTCCGACTCCCTGACGTCGAGACCCGGGCCTCCTACCTCCGCTCCGCGGCGGACCTGCCCACCGGTGCCGTGACGACCCGCGACGTCGCCGCCGGCGAGCTCGTGCCGCGTTCGGCACTGCGCAGCGGCGACGCTGAGGACCCCCGCGTCGAGGTCCCGTTGAGCGTCGCGGTCGACGACGTCCCGGTGACCGTGCGGACGGGGTCGGTCGTCGACGTCTGGGTGCTGCCGGACCAGGGAGTCGGTCGAGCGCGCCGGGTCCTTCAGGGTGTTGTCGTGCTGCGGCTCGCCGGTGCGGGGGACTCGCTCGCCCCGCGCGCGACGCGGCAGGTCGTCATCGGGCTGCCGGGGGACGGGGGGCCGGAGCTCGAGCAGGCCCTGGGTCGGATCGCCGGCGGTCGCGTGCTGCTCACGAGGCAGGACTGACGTGGTGGGCATCCACGCGGGACCCCGGCCCTGCGTCGTGCTCGGCACCGCGCGCGCCGCCTGGGAGCCGGCGCTGCTCGGGCTGCTCGCCGAGGCCGGCATGGTGGTCGTACGCCGCTGTGTGGACCTGGCGGACCTGCTGGCCGTCGTGGCGGCCGGCCAGGCCGACGTCGCCGTGCTGTCCGCGGATCTCGCCGGGCTCGACGCCGACGCGCTCCGTCGCCTCGAGGCGCACGAGGTCCGGCCGCTGGTGGTCGCGGAGGTCGGGATCGACACCGACCGCGTGCGGCGGTTGGACGTCCCGCTCGTGGAGTCCCCCGACGAGGTCCCGGCCGCGATCGAGGCGCTGCTCGCCGCGCCCGCGCGGACCGGCGTCCGCGACGGTGCGCCGACCACGGTGGCCGGCGAGCCAGGCACGGCCGACGTGGTGGCGGTCTGGGGGCCGCATGGCGCGCCCGGCCGCACCACGGTGGCGCTCGGGCTCGCGGCCGCGTGGTCGTCTCGCCCCCACGGGGCCGGCGTGGCGCTGCTCGACGTCGATCCCTGGGGTGGCAGCCTCGCGCAGGCTCTCGGGATCCTCGACGAGACGTCGGGGCTGCTCGCCGCCGCGCGCCTGGCCCATGAGCGGGCCCTCGACGAGCACGGCCTCGCGGCCTGCCTGCGTCAGGTCAGCCCGGGCCTCGCGGTGCTCACGGGTCTCCCACGGGCCGACCGCTGGATCGAGGTGCGCCCCGGTGTGGTCGAGGAGGTGGTGTCGCTGGCGGCGGCTCGGGCCCGAACGGTGGTGCTCGACTGCGGGTTCTCCGTGGAGCGCGAGGGCACCGGACTCGAGCGCACCACCCCCACGCTGGAGGCACTCGGCGCGGCGACCAGCGTCGTCGTCGTCGGGTCCGCCGAGCCTGTCGGTCTGAGCCGCCTCGTCCGAGCGCTGGTGGAGGTCGGCGACACGCTGCCCGGAGCGACGGTGCAGGTGGTGGTGAATCGGATGCGGGACTCCCTGGGCTGGAGCGCGCGCGAGGTCGTCGCGATGATCGAGGGATTCCGTCCGGAAGCGCCCGTGCATCTCCTTCCGCTGGACACGCCGGCCGTCGATCGTGCGGCGAGGGAGGGCCGGCCGGTGACCGACCAGCCGGCCAGTCCAATGGGGCGTGGCGTGCTCGAGCTCGCGGAGGCGATCCTGCCCGCGGGGCCTCAGGAGCCGAAGAGGAGATACAGCCCCGCGAAGGTGTAGCAGACCATCACCGCCAACATGGCGAGTTGGCCGGTGACCTGGTGCCGCGGCGGGAGCAGCGTCAGGGCGCGGTCGTGGGCGGCCACCGCTCCGACCACGTGGCCCAGGACGACCGCCACGACCTTGATGCTCGCGAGCACGGTCGGGTGGTAGCTGAGCCACAGCACGGGCGAGAGGCCGGCGGTCCCCAGGTAGTCGTCGCCGCGCACCATCGGGTCGGACAGGAACACCAGCGTCTGCTGCCCCTGCTCGATGAAGTAGCTGAGGTAGTGGGCGGTCATGTAGCCGACCACGATCGGGACGACCGCATGAGCGAGGAGACGGGGGAGGTCGGCTCGCCGTACGGGGTCGTCGGCGGCGAGCCGGGTCGCCCGAGCGGAGACCGTGAAGCTGAGCCCGACGACGAGGCAGAACACCAGCAGCGCGCCCGTGTTGATCCACACCGGGTCGCTGCTCAGCCCGTCGACGAACGTCACCCACCGCGGGCTGTCCTTGTAGGAGTCGAACGCGGTGGAGCCGAAGAGCACGGCCACCACCGCGACCAGTCCCGGTCGGGGCACCACGCGGGCCAGGTGGGCGAGCGGCGAGAGCAGGACGAGTTCGCCGTCCTCGTCACGGCCCCAGGGCGAGAGGTGGGCCAGCAGGTCGGAGTAGACCTCGAACGGGTCGGCGCGCTCCAACCAGACGCTGCCGAACACCGCGGCGCCGACGAGCATCACCGCTGCGTAGCCGAGCAGCCAGAGGCGCACCGAGGAGAGCTCGACCTGGTGGGGGTTCACCAGCTCCTGCCAGACGAACGCCAGCAGCCCGATCGCGGCGGGCCAGACGCCGAGCCGCTCGGGATAGAGGAGCACGCCCCGGTCCGGATTCGTGCCCAGGCACCGGGCGAAGGCGATGTGCAGGGTCCGCACCGGGCTCACCGCCCGCGCCACCGGGCCGAGCAGAAGGGAGGCCGGCACGACGCCGACCCAGACCAACACGTAGAAGACGCCGAGTGCCGGGTTGTTGTTGTTGTCCGGGCCGGCCACGAGGGCCCACGTCGTCCAGCCGAAGAACAGCAGGCCGAGCACGCGGGTGAGGACGGCGAAGGCGGTGCTGTCGACCACGCGGCCCAGCTCGGGGAGAGGGCGGCCGCGCCGCATCCCGTCGTACCGGGGTCGCCGCCAGGCCAGGGCGAGCACGCCGAAGGACACGACGAGGGCGAGCGTGCCACCCGCGATCGCCAGAGGAGCCGGGACGGGGAGGTCCTTGGCGCCGCCCAGCCCGTGCTGGGGAACGAACGGCAGGAACGCCGGGCGCAGGCTCAACGGACCTCGAGCTGCACGATGGTCTTCTCCAACGCGTGGCTCTCGATCTCCACGATGCCCGGCTGGTCGAAGGTCAACGTGACCGCCGACGTGCCCGTGGGGTAGGAGATGTGCTGCTCCGGCGTGCTGTGGACGTGAAGCTCGCCGGCCGAGGCGGCCGTGATCAGCAGGGTGACGGGCTTGCCGGCCGAGACGGGGACGCGGGTGCCGGCTGGCGTCACGCTGTCGCCCGTGATTCGCACGCGGATCACGGTGCCGTTCGGCTGCGCCGTCGCGGGCGTGGGTTGAGCGGTGACCTCCGTCTCGGTCGCCGGCTTCGAGGAGCCGGACCCACACCCGGTCGCGACGAGGGCCAGGGTGAGGGCCGTAGCCGCAGCGGCGAGCGGTGAACGCAGGGCCCGCCGGGGGGGACGGATCGGGCGGGAGGCGGCAGGCATGCAGGACTCCTGTCGTACGGCGCCTGCGGCGCCGGCTGGTCGGGCTCTGTCACAATCCCACAGCAAGCTTGGACCGGACTGAACGGGGGCGACGATGGCCACCGAGCGCCTGCGACGCGATGACTTGGCGCTGCTCGGCAAGGAGTCGCCGCAGACCCCGATGCAGAACGTCACGCTCGAGATCTTCGACCCGCGCGACTCGGGTCTCGACTACGACCGGCTGCTCGCGCACATCGAGGACCGGATCGCGTTCGTGCCGCGCTACCGGCAGCGGATCCGCCGGGTGCCGGGCGGGCTGGCTGCGCCGGTGTGGGTCGACGACGCCGACTTCGACCTCGCCTACCACGTCCGCCGGTCGGCGCTGCCGCGGCCGGGGACGCTCGAGCAGCTGCGCGAGCTCACCGCACGGATCGCGTCCCGCCGGCTCGATCCCGACCGGCCGTTGTGGGAGGTCTACCTCGTCGAGGGGTTGGAGGGCGACCGGGTCGCGGTGCTCTCCAAGTCGCACGAGATCCTCGTCGACGGCATCTCCACGGTCGACATCGGCCAGGTCCTGCTCGACGTCGATCCAGGCCCCCATCAAGTCGTCAACGATGCATGGAGCCCGGCGCCCGAGCCGACTCCCGCGGGCCTGGTGGCGCATGCCCTGGCCGACACCGGCCGGGATCCCCGGCTCGCTGCTGCCACGGCGCGTGGTGCGCTCGACGCGGTGGGCCGCAGCGTCGGGGACGTGACCGGCCGGCTCGGCGCCGTCGCGGGCGCGCTCACGGGGCGGCGCAGCGCACCGGGGACCCCCTTCAACCTCGAACCGTCGGCCCAGCGGCGGGTGCTGTGCGTGCAGACCGCGCTGAAGGACTACCGGAAGGTGCGTCGCGTCCACGGCGGGACGGTCAACGACGTCATCCTCACGACACTGACCGGGGCGCTTCGAGCCTGGTTGATGACGCGTGCCGAGCCCGTGCAGGGCCGCCGGTTGCGGGCGCTGGTCCCGATGAGCGTGATCGACGAGGAGCTGGAGCCGACGTCGCTCGGCTCCCAGGTCATCGCGCACGTGGTCGACCTGCCGATCGGGGAGGCGTCCCCGGTGGTGCGGCTGCACCAGCTGTCGTACGCCCTGCGCGCCCACGGCGAGACCGGGCAGGCGGTCGCCGCCGACCGGATCGCCGGTGTGGCGGGCTTCGCTCCGACGACCTTCCACGCCCTCGGTTCGCGTTTGGCGGCTGCCGACGACCACGGTGCTCAGCTCGTCGTCACCAACGTGCCGGGCCCTCAGTTCCCGATGTTCCTCGCGGGCGCGGAGATGCTGGAGACCTATCCGGTCCCGCCCCTGCACCCCGGCTTCGGCGTGGCGATCGGGGTGACGTCGTACGACGGCGGCGTGTACTACGGCATCACCGCGGACCGCGACGCCCTCCCCGACGTCGACGTGCTCGGGCCGTGCGTGCTCGAAGCGCTCGACGAGCTGGTGGACAGCGCCAGCGACAGCCGCCCTCGCGCGCGCCGGGGCCCGGGCGGGAGGCCCGGCCGATGAGGGTCTACGTCCCCGCCTCGCTTGCGCTGCTGCGCGACTGGGTGGCGTCCGACGCGGTGCCGGCCGAGGCGCCCGAGCGGTTCGTCGCCGAGGACGAGCAGGAGGAGAGCGAGTACGCCGCGCTGATGGCGGCCGCGGACGAGAGCCGATCGCTGGGAGCAGCGAGACGGGTCGTGGTCGTCGCCGCGCTGCCCGGCGGCGACCCCGACGTGTCCTTCCCCGTCGGTCGGATCGTCGCCGTCCATGTCGACGAGCCGGGTGCAGCCGCCGAGGACGACCTCGGTTGGTACGCGCCCGAGGAGATCGCCCACCTCCTCGAGTGACCCGGTTGGGAGGGCGGCAGATTGTCTGACAATATCGGCGGTATGGACGCGATCACCCACCCGCCGCTTCCCGTCAACGAGCCCAACCGCTCCTACGCCCCGGGCAGCCCCGAGCGGGCGGCTCTCCGCGTCGAGCTCGAGCGCCTCCAGCAGCACCAGCATCAGCTGACGGCGACGATCGGCGGCGAGCGCAGGCTCGGCGGCGGCGCCGAGATCCTGGTGACCCAGCCGCACGACCACGCGTCGGTGCTCGGCGTGATCGGCAACGCGACACGCGCCGACGCGGAGGCGGCCGTGCAGGCGGCGGCCGAGGCCGCACCGGCCTGGCGCGCCCTGTCCTTCGACGACCGCGCCGCGATCCTGCTCAAGGCAGCGGAGCTCCTGGCGGGTCCCTGGCGTGCTCGGCTCAACGCCGCGACGATGCTCGGGCAGTCGAAGACCGCCTGGCAGGCCGAGATCGACAGCGCGTGCGAGCTCATCGACTTCTGGCGGTTCAACGTGCACTTCGGTCGGCAGATCCTCGCCGAGCAGCCGATCGCGCAGAGCCCGGGGGTGTGGAACCGCACCGATCACCGCCCGCTCGAGGGCTTCGTCTACGCCATCACGCCGTTCAACTTCACCGCGATCGCCGGCAACCTTCCGACGGCTCCGGCGCTGATGGGCAACACGGTGATCTGGAAGCCCTCGCCGACGCAGCAGCTGGCGGCCCACCTCACCCTGCAGCTGCTCGAGGAGGCGGGCCTCCCGCCGGGCGTCATCAACATGCTGCCCGGAGACGGCCTGGAGGTCTCCGAGGTCCTGCTGAACCACCCCGACCTCGCCGGCATCCACTTCACCGGTTCGACCGCGACCTTCCAGCACCTATGGGCACAGGTCGGGCAGAACATCGCCGGGTACCGGTCCTACCCCCGGATCGTGGGGGAGACCGGCGGCAAGGACTTCGTCGTCGCGCACCCTTCGGCGGACCTCGACGTGCTCCGGGTCGCGCTGCTCCGGGGCGCCTTCGAGTACCAGGGCCAGAAGTGCTCGGCGGCGTCTCGGGCTTACGTGCCGGCGTCGCTGTGGAAGCAGCTGCGGGAGCCGCTGGTCGCCGACACCGAGGCGCTCACCGTCGGTGACGTGCGCGACCTGTCGAACTTCATGGGAGCCGTGATCGACGAGCGTGCCTTCGACAAGCACCGGCGGGCCCTCGCGCGGGCGCACGACGCCGAGGGCCTCTCGCTGATCGCCGGCGGGACCACCGACGGGTCGGTGGGCTGGTTCGTCCGTCCCACGATCGTGGAGGCGAAGGATCCTGCCGACCAGGTGTTCACCGACGAGTACTTCGGCCCGATCCTCGCCGTCCACGTCTACGAGGACGGGGCCTACGAGAAGGTCGTCGACCAGATGGAGGGCATCGCCCGGTACGCCCTCACCGGCGCCGTGATCGCTCAGGACCGACGGGCCATCGCCTGGACCGGCGAGCGGCTGCGGTACGCCGCGGGGAACTTCTACGTCAACGACAAGCCGACCGGTGCGGTCGTCGGTCAGCAGCCCTTCGGCGGCGCCCGCGCGTCCGGGACCAACGACAAGGCCGGCTCCGCGGCGAACCTGCTGCGGTGGACCTCGCCCCGGTCGATCAAGGAGACCTTCGACCCGCCGAAGGACTACCGCTACCCGCACATGGCCCCGGAGGTGGACTGAGCCGTCGGTCGGCCCGAGGGGGCGACGTACCCCACCGTCTGCTCAAGCAGACGCACGCACGCTGTCTGGCTGCCGGGCTTGCGAACCGTGTCGCGCGCGCTCGTGGAACCGCCCGGCACCGCTCGCGGGCGACGGGCGCTAGTGGTTCGCCAGCCACTTCCGTCCGACGGCGTTCTCCGCCTTCAGCGCCTTGAGCAGCATGGAGGCGATCAGGTCCTCCAGCTTGCCCGCCACCAGGGGGATCTTGACGGTGATGCCGACCTCGACGTGCTCGGTGGTGCCCTGCTCGTCCTCGACGAGCCGGATTTCGCCCTTCATCTCGCCGGGCTTGCCGGGGATCGTGACAGTGAGGTCCGCCGCGGTGTGCGAGGACCAGCTCTCGGCCTGGACGATGTTGATGTCCGCACCGATGAACTTGCGGGCGAAGCCGGGGATCTCGTCGGCGGGCCGGTGCTGGTCGATCCGCACTGACATCCCGGAGCCGGACGGCTCGATGGTCACGGTGCGCCGGGGGAATCCGGTGGCGGCGCACACCTCCTCGCGGAAGTCCGTGGTGCCGAGCATCGCGTAGACGTCGGCGGCGCGGGCCCCGTCGTACCGCATGTCGTGCGTCAGCGTCTTCATCGCAGCTCTCCTCGCAGCCAGGCCACGCCCGCGGCGTGTTCCCTCTCGAAACCCTCGGTGGTCAACTGGACGACGAGCTTTTCGATCTTGCCGCCGATCAGCGGCACGGTGGCGCGCACGTCCACGTCGTAGGTCAGGCGCGTACCCGATCCGTCCGGGACCAGTGCTGCGCTTCCGCAGATGGACGTCGGCTTGCCGGGCGACTCGATCTCCACGCTGCAGTCCAGCCCGTGCCAGGTGAGGTGCTTCACGACACGGGTCCGGTCGCCGGCGATCTTGCGGGCGAACGCCGGCACGCCGGCGGTCTCCTGGACCTCCTCGGTCCGCACGCAGGTGCCCGTCGCGGTGCCCTCGACGCTCGTCTCGCTGGTCACCGCTCCGGTCCGCTCGGCGACGCGATCCCAGAAGGCCGGTTCGAGCATCATGGCGAGCACGTCCTCGGGAGGGGCGTCGTAGGCAAGGGTCGTCTGCAAATCCATGGCGGTCATCATCGCGGCCGACACCGTCGGCGGCCAGCCCCGCAACGCGGTCACGAGCCGGGTGAGCGCGTAGGTTGAGCCGCATGGGAGCAGAGGGAGTCACCACGCCGTCCAGTGCGCACTTCGGGGAGGACGGTGCGTTGCTCACGTACGGCAGCTACCTCCGCTTGGAGCAGCTGCTGTCGGCCCAGCACCTGGAGTCGGCACCGCCCGCCCACGACGAGCTGCTCTTCATCACGATCCACCAGGTGTACGAGCTCTGGTTCCAACAGCTTCTGCACGAGGCGGTCGCCGCCCGGGAGGCGCTGCTCTCCGGCGAGTACTGGCTGGCTCGTCACCTGTTGCGCCGCATGCACGTCATCGAGCGCGTCCTCGTCTCCCAGATCGACGTCCTGGAGACGATGACTCCGCAGGACTTCCTCTCCTTCCGGCAGCGACTCGCCCCCGCGAGCGGCTTCCAGTCGGTCCAGTTCCGCGAGCTCGAGTTCGTCTCCGGTGCCAAGGATCCGGCGTTCCTGCGACGGTTCCGGGGTCTGACCGACGCCGAGCGCGCCCGGCTCGAGCGCCGCCTGGAGGAGCCGACCCTGTGGGACGCCTTCGTCGCGGTGCTGCGCGCCCACGACCTGCCTGCAGACGACGACGAGGCCATCACGGCTTCCTTGCGCGCGGTCGCCCACGACCGCGGGCGGTACGCCGACGTGTGGGCGGTCGCCGAGTCGCTGCTCGAGCACGACGAACTGGCGGCCGCCTGGCGGGCACGGCACGTCGTGATGGTCGAGCGCATGATCGGGGCGCGGACCGGCACGGGCGGATCGACGGGGTCGACCTACCTGCGCAGCAGGCTGGACCTGCGCTACTACCCGCTGCTCTGGGAGCTCCGCTCGGTGTTGTGAGCGTCCGCAGCCGGCGCCGATCCGCGGTCTCGGATGCGAGATCCGACCCGCCGCGCGCCGAGTTGTGGCGGCCTCCACACGGTCCTAGTGTCGGAAGGGTGGACACCGCGGAGGACAGCGTGCGTTCGGAACTCCTGCAGCGCCTCTCGGCGGCGGCGGACCAACACCGGCAGGTCGAGCGCGAGGGCGTCGACCTCGCCGACCTGGCCCGCGGGTACTACTGGCACGTTCCTGCCGAGGACGTGATCGACCGCAGCGACACGGACCTGCTCGGTCCCGTCCTCCACCACCTCCGGCTCGCCGGGGAGCGCCCGCAGGGCACCGCGCTGGTCCGCGTCTACACGCCCACGGTCGCCGACAACGGGTGGTCGGCCCAGGCGCACACGGTCGTCGAGATCGTCACCGACGACATGCCGTTCCTCGTCGACTCGGTGACGATGGCGCTCGACCAGGGCAACCACGACATCCACCTGGTGATCCACCCGCAGTTCGTCGTACGTCGCGACGTGGCGGGCGCGCTGCAGGAGGTCCTCGACGACCGCGCGCCGGTCGAAGGGCACGACCGTACGCGCGAGTCGTGGATGCACCTCGAGATCGACAGGGTGCCGGAGGAGGCGCACGACGAGATCCGCTCGGTGCTCGAGAAGGTGCTCTCCGACGTGCGCGAGGCGGTCGAGGACTGGCAGCGCATGCACGCCCAGGTGGAGCGCATCCTGGCCGGCCTCGACGAGCACCCCCCGCCGATCGACGAGCCGGACCTCGCGGAGGGCACATCTTTCCTCCGGTGGCTCGCTGACGACCACTTCACCTTCCTCGGCTACCGGGAGTACCACCTCGAGCGTCGCGGTGACGACGAGGTGCTCGTCGCCGTGCCCGGGACGGGCTACGGCATCCTGCGCTCGGACCCCAGCGGTCCCGTGGTGTTGCCACCTCGGGCGGCCGCGCGTGCCCGGGACCCGCACCTCCTCGTCCTGGCGAAGACCAACGCCCGCAGCACGGTGCACCGACCCGTGCACCTCGACTACGTCGGGGTGAAGACCTTCGGCGCCGACGGCGAGGTGACCGGTGAGCAGCGGTTCCTGGGGCTCTTCTCCTCGGCCGCCTATCACGAGTCGGTCACCCGGATCCCGCTGTTGCGCGCCAAGGTGCAGCAGGTGCTGGACGAGGCCCGCCTCGACCCGATGAGCCACGCCGGCAAGGCACTGTTGGACGTCTTGGAGACCTATCCTCGCGACGAACTCTTCCAGACGCCGGTGGCCGACCTGCTCCCGATGGCCTCCCAGGTGATGCAGACCCGAGAGCGCCGCCAACTGCGGCTGTTCGTCCGCGAGGAGGCCTACGGCCGCTACCTCTCGTGCTTGGTCTACCTGCCGCGTGAGCGCTACAACACCACGGTCCGGGAGCGGATCGCCGCCATCCTCCGTGCACGTCTCCATGCGGGCTCGGTGGAGTACACCGCCCACGTCGGCGAGGCGTTCGCGGCCCGACTCCACTTCGTCGTCCGTCCCGCGCCGGGCGAGGAGCTCGCCCCGGTCGATGTCGCCGATCTCGAGCGCCGGTGCGCCGAGGCGGCCCGCTCCTGGAGCGACGACCTGGTGGGTGCGGTCATCGCCGAGCACGGCGAGGAGCGCGGGAGCCGGCTCGCCCGCCGCTACGCCGACGCGTTCCCCGAGGCGTACAAGGAGGACTACCCGCCGCGCAACGCCGCCACCGACCTGGACCGCATCGAGGCCATCGCCGGCGACGCCGGGCTCTCGCTCTCGCTGCACGAGCCCGTCGACGCCGCCGAGGGTGAGGCCCGGCTGAAGATCTTCCGGGCCGGTCCGCCGCTCTCCCTGTCCGAGGTCCTCCCGGTGCTCTCCACCATGGGGGTCGAGGTGGTCGACGAGCGTCCCTACCGGCTCGAGGGACTCGAGCGCGAGTCGTGGATCTACGACTTCGGCCTGCGCTACCCCCACGCCCTGCCCGATCGCGCGCGGGAGCTGTTCGCCGACACCGTCACCGCCGTGTGGGAGGGCCGCAACGAGAGCGACGGCTTCAACGCCCTCGTCCTCGCCGCCGGACTGACCTGGCGGCAGGTCGTCGTGCTCCGCGCCTACGCCCGCTACATGCGGCAGGGCGGCACGCCGTTCGCCCAGGACTCCATCGAGGAGGCACTGCGCCTCAACGTCGACATCACCCGGGCGCTGGTCCAGCTCTTCGAGGCACGCTTCGACCCCGGGCGACACGGCGACATCCCGGCCGACAGCGAGGGCCGGACCGCCAAGTGCGCCGAGGTCGAGGAGCGCGTCGTACGCGCGCTGGACGACGTCGCCAGCCTCGACCAGGACCGCATCCTGCGTTCCTACCTCGACGCCATCAAGGCCACGCTCCGCACGAACTTCTACCAGACCGACGCCGAGGGACGGCCGCACTCCTACCTCTCGCTGAAGGTCAACCCGGCGGCGATCGCGTTCCTGCCCGAGCCCCGGCCCCGGTACGAGATCTTCGTCTACTCGCCTCGAGTCGAGGGCGTGCACCTGCGGTTCGGCCAGGTCGCGCGCGGCGGCCTGCGCTGGTCCGACCGCCGCGACGACTTCCGCACCGAGGTGCTCGGCCTCGTCAAGGCGCAGATGGTGAAGAACACCGTGATCGTGCCGGTCGGCGCGAAGGGCGGGTTCTACCCCAAGGCGCTGCCCGACCCCAGCGACCGCGACGCCTGGATGGCCGAGGGCATCGCCTGCTACCGCACCTTCATCTCGGGTCTGCTCGACGTCACCGACAACCTCGTCGGCGGGGAGGTCGTGCCGCCCGAGCAGGTCGTGCGCCACGACGGTGACGACTCCTACCTGGTCGTCGCCGCGGACAAGGGCACGGCGTCGTTCAGCGACATCGCCAACCAGCTGGCGAAGGACTACGGCTACTGGCTGGGCGACGCCTTCGCCTCCGGCGGCTCGGTGGGCTACGACCACAAGGCCATGGGCATCACCGCCCGGGGCGGTTGGGTGTCGGTGCGCCGGCACTTCCGCGAGCGCGGCATCGACTGCCAGACCGAGGACTTCACCTGCGTCGGCATCGGCGACATGTCGGGGGACGTCTTCGGCAACGGGATGCTCTGCTCCGAGCACATCCGACTGGTGGCCGCCTTCGACCACCGCGACATCTTCCTGGACCCCGACCCCGACGCGGCCGTGTCGTACGCCGAGCGGAAGCGGCTGTTCGATCTGCCGCGGTCGTCGTGGAAGGACTACGACGCGTCGCTGATCTCCGAGGGCGGCGGCGTCTACTCCCGCAGCGCCAAGTCGATCCGGATCACTCCCCAGGTGCAGAAGGCGCTCGGGATCGAGGCGACCCAGCTCACCCCCGCCGAGCTGATGCGCGCGATCCTCCTGGCCCCCGTCGACCTGTTGTGGAACGGCGGCATCGGCACTTACGTCAAGGCCGAGTCCGAGAGCCAGGGGGACGCCGGCGACAAGGCGAACGACGCCATCCGGGTCAACGGCGGCGAGCTGCGTGCTCGTTGCGTGGGGGAGGGCGGCAACCTCGGCTTCACCCAACGAGGCCGCGTCGAGTACGCCCTGCACGGCTGCGGGGGCGCGGGTGGTCGCATCAACACCGACTTCATCGACAACTCCGCCGGCGTGGACACCTCCGACCACGAGGTGAACATCAAGATCCTCCTGGACAAGGTGGTCGACGACGGCGACCTCACCGAGAAGCAGCGCAACGAGCTCCTCGCCGCGATGACCGACGAGGTCGCCGAGCTCGTGCTCGCCGACAACTACGACCAGAACCTGGCTCTTGCCAACTCGGTGGCGAACGCGGGCCCGCTGCTGCACGTCCACGAGGACTGGATGCGCACCCTGGAGCGCCAGGGCCTGCTCAACCGGGACCTGGAGTCGCTGCCCACGCGGCGAGAGGTGGCGGCCCGGGCCGAGCGGGGCGAGGGGCTCACGGCGCCCGAGCTCGCGGTGCTGCTCGCCTACACCAAGATCGTGCTCGCCGACCAGCTGCTGGACACCGACATCGCCGACGACCCATTCCTGCGCGGCGACCTGTACGCCTACTTCCCGGAGAAGATGCGGCAGGGCTATCGCCGGCAGATGGAGGACCACCCGCTGCGCAGCGGAATCATCGTCACCAAGATCGTCAACGACCTCGTCAACGGTGCCGGGCTGTCGTTCGTGCACCGGCTCGCGGGCGAGACCGCGGCCACGGTGGAGTCCTTGACCCGGGCGAACTTCATCGCTCGGGAGGTGTACGGAGCCTCGCGGCTGTGGCGCTATATCGCCTCCTTCGACAACGTCATCCCCGCGACCGTGCAGACCCGGATGCGGTTGGAGGTCCGGACGCTGGTCGAGCGGGCGAGCCGGTGGCTGGTGACCAACCGGCGCGCTCCGTTGGACAGCGAGGCCCTCGTCGAGCAGTTCGAGGTCACAGTGGAGAAGCTGATGGCGGTGCTTCCCGACCTGCTCACCGGCGAGGAGCTGGCCGGCTTCGAGCAGCGTCGTGACGCGCTCGTCGGGCAGGGCGTGCCCGACGACCTCGCGACGCGGGTGGCGGCCTGCCCGCCGGCGTACATGCTGCTCGGCGTGGTCGACGTCGCCTCGCGAGGAGATCGGGACCCCGAGGAGGTCGCTCGAGCGCACTTCGTGCTCGGTGAGCGCTTGGGCCTGCCGTTGTTGGTCAACCGCATCCTCTCGCTGCCCCGCGAGGACCGCTGGCAGACGATGGCCCGCGCCTCCCTGCGCGACGACCTGCATGCGGTGCACGCCCAGCTCACCGCCCAGGAGCTCGCGGGGAACGGACCGGACGACGACGAGGTCGCCCGTGCCCTGGAGCAGCTGCGGGAGATCTGCGGGGAAGAGGAGTCCGACCTCGCCCGGCTCTCGGTGGCGCTGCGTGTGGTGCGATCCTTACTCGACTGATCGGAGCGAACAGGGGAGCGGCGGATGAACCTCGCGGACCTCGGAGCGGCGGAGCTCGCGCACGCCGTCGGCAGCGGCGACATCACGGCCGGCCAGGCGGTAGAGGACTGCCTGAGTCGGATCGGCGAGCGTGACGCCGCGCTCAACGCGTTCTCGGTGGTCCTCGCCGAGGAGGCTCGAGCCGAGGCCGCGGAGCGCGACGTCGTCGTGGACCGGGGCGGGTCCGTGGGGCCGCTGCACGGCGTACCCGTGGCGGTGAAGGAGGAGATCGACGTCGCCGGCTGCGTCACCACCTTCGGGGGACGCGGCAACAGCACACCGGCGCGCCACGACGGCGAGGTGGTGCGCCGCCTGCGGGCCGCCGGCGCTGTGATCATCGGCAAGACGCGGATGCCGGAGTTCGGGCAGTGGCCCTTCACCGAGTCGCTCGCCGGTGGCGTGACGCACAACCCCTGGGACCCGAGGCGGACTCCTGGCGGCTCCAGCGGCGGCACCGCCGTCGCGGTCGCGGCCGGCATGGTGCCGGTCGGGATCGGCGGGGACGGCGGTGGGTCGATCCGGATCCCGTCGGCCTGTTGCGGTCTCTTCGGTCTCAAGCCCGAACGCGGCCGGGTGAGCACCGCGCCCCTCGCGCACCTGTGGTGGGGGCTCGGCACCACCGGCCCGCTCACCCGGTCGGTGCTCGACTCCGCGCTGGTGTACGACATGCTCCGCGGGAACCTCGCCGGCGACATGTTCACGGCGCCCGAGCCGGTCGGGTCCTTCGTCGACGCCGCACTCGCAGCGGATCGACCGCTGCGGATCGGCTGGTCCACGAAGCCGGCCGCGCGCGGGGTGCGTCCGGACCTGCAGTCGGTGCGGGCCGTGCGGGAGACGGCCGACGTCCTGGCCGGCCTGGGCCACGACGTGCAGGAGGTCGATCCGGCCTACCCCGACACCACCGCGGCGTTCGTCCCCCAGTTCCTCGGCGGGGTTCGCGCGGAGGCCGAGGCTGTCGAGCATCCGGACCGGTTGGAACCGCGCACCAGGGAGACGGCGCGTCTGGGGCGCATCGCCGGTCCCCGGGCGATCCGCTGGGCGCTGCGCGCAGGGGAGCGGGTCGACGAGCGCGCCAACCGCATCTTCGACCAGGTCGACGTGCTCCTCACGCCGACGATCGCGTGTCGGCCCCCTCGTGTCGGCGTTATCGAGGGCGGCGGGACCCTCACCCAGGCCTGGCGGGCGATGCCGATGATCGCCTACACGGCGCTCTGGAACGTCACCGGGAACCCGGCGGCGTCGGTGCCCGCGGGCACCGGGCCCGACGGCCTGCCGTTGGCCGTCCAGATCGTCGGCCGCCACGGCGAGGAGGGCACCCTGCTCACGCTCGCCGCGGCACTCGAGCGCGCCCGGCCCTGGCGGATGCCGGAGATCGCTGCCGACGCGCGTCGCTGAGCGGACCGCCCTCAGGCTGCCTTGTCCCCACGTCGGGGGTCACGCGGTGCGTTGCGGCGCGGCGCGTCCGGCACGCCCAACGGCTTGGCGAAGACCACGACGTTGCTGGTGTACTCCGTGCCGGTCCAGCCGGTGCAGGTGATCAGCACCAGTCGGTTGTGGGCGCGGTGCTGGCTGAACAGGTCGTTCGCGTGCCGGCTCAGCTGCGCCTTGCTGTAGACGACCACCTGGGTCTCGCGGTACCACATGGTGCCCACCGGCGTGACGATCTTGACGATCGCTCCCTGCTGGATGGATCCGAGGTGGTCCATCTGACCGCCTCCGGTGTGGACCGTGTGGCCGGTGATCACGGTCTGCCCGCTGAGCGAGCCCGGCTTGGCGCTCCGCTTCCAGTAGCCCACCTCCTGCGGGTTCGCCGGCGGGTCGAGCGTCGCGTCGGCGGTCACCTCGATCGGCACGATCGGCGCATCGATGTGCAACGACGGCACGACGAGGCGCACCGGCGCCGCCGCGCTCGGCAGGTCGTGGTAGCCGGGCGCGGCGATGCTCGGGGCATCGGGAATCACGAGGCCGCCGACTGTGGCTCCGAGGAGGAGCCACAGTGCGACGGCCGTCAGTGCCTGCCCCGTCTTCTCCAGCCGGTCCAGGGCCGACTTGAGCGGGGAGGTGGTCAAACCAGGATCACCCGCGCGGCATCACGTAGCGACGGTAGGCCAGCGTGCCGGCACCGCCACCCACCGCGAGGAGCGCCGCGATCGCCGCGATCCACACGTTGGCGTCCGTGCCACCGTCGTAGCTCGCCAGACCGGAGTCGACGTGCTTGGGGATGTTCGGCGTCACCGTCGGGGTGGGCTGGGCGGGCGTCGGGGTCGGCGTCGCGACGACCACCTTGCCGTTCGGGCCGCACGTGACGTGGCCGATCGCTCCGCTGATCAGCGACGCGCCGGCGAACTGCTTCGCCGCCGGGAGGACCTGGGCGTCCAGGGCGGTGACGTCGATCGACTTGCCGTTGTCACCCTTGGACTGCTTGTTCAAGGTGATGTCGAGGACGTTCTCCTGCAGGGGCTGCAGGACCGGCTGGAGGTTCTTGACCAGCACGTCGACCACCTGCGTCTGGACCTGGTCGAGCGCGCCGCCCAGCGGTCCGGCGAGCGGCTTGAGCGCACCCTGCACGGCGGTGTTGAGCTCCTGCTTGAGCCCGGTGATCAGGGTGGCGGTCACGTCGTTGAGGTTGACCAGGACGTGGGTGTTCGGCGGCGGGTTCGCCGGGAGGTTGAGCAGCGTCACGTTGCCCGCACCCGGGAGCGTGGCGCCGATGGGCGTGTTCGCGCTGCCGCCGGAGCTGTCGACGATGTTGGCGGTGCCCTGGGCTCCGGCGGGAGTGGCGGTGCAGATGCCCTCGATCGCGCTCAGCGAGCCGCCGACCGTGATCTCGCCCAGCGGCGTGCCCGCCAGACCGGCGGAGACCTGGTCGACCACCTGCGTGAGACCGACACCCAGAGGCGTCAGGATCGGCGACAGCGGTCCGGAGAGGGCCGCGCCGAGGGCGCTCTTGTCACCGAGGATGACATTGCCCAGGTCGAGCTTGGCGAGGTTCACGGTGAGTGGCTGGCCGTTGATCTTGCAGGCGCTGTCGCCGACCTTGACGACACCGCCGCCGGTGCCCGCGATGCCGGCGCAACCGTAGGAGCGGCCTTCCTTGTTGACGATGGTCGCTCCGGCGAGCTGCGGTGCGACGCCGGCGCCGATGAGGTTGTTGTTGGGCAGCAGGTCGGCCAGGGTCGGCACGGTGCTGTTGTCCACGGTCTTCTGACCGTTCCCGTCGTTGGTCGCGGAGACCTGCTGGCTCACCGCGGAGTTGCCGGCAACGCTCAGCTCCAGGCTCTGCGCCGTCGCCTGCGCGATGTGGGTGGCGCCGATGGCAGGCCCCGCCGCGAGTACCGCGATCGACGCCGCACCGGCGAGCGCGCCCGCCTTCACAAGATTCTTCGTCACGTTGTCCCTCGTCGTCTTCTTCGCTCTGTGCACGGAACGCGCAGGCTGCACCCCCCGGAACGCATGGTTCAACGAGCACCGTACCGAAGAGTCACGTCGCACCGCCACGAAGCTCGCGAACCGGTCTTCTTCGAACGCGCAGGTCAGCCGGCCTTCTTGGCCGGCTTCTTCGCGGTCTTCTTGGCTGCCTTCGGAGTTGGCTTCTGGACGCGCTTCTGGGCGGCCTTCTTCGTCGTCCGCTTGGCGGGCTTCGCGTCGGGGATGGCCTCGTCGGGGTCGGACGACTCGTCGTCGTCCGCGGGTGACTCGCCTCGGGCCGTGCGCGCCGCCTCCACGCTGCGCTGCAGGGCGGCCAGGAGATCGACCACCTCGCCGCTGCTCTTCTGTCGGCTCGGGGCGTGCGTGACCTCGCCGCCTTCGACCTTCTGGCGCACCAGCGCCTCCACGGCCTGGCGGTAGTCGTCCTCGAACTCGCCGGCGTCGAAGTCGCCGGCGAGCGTCTCCACGAGCATCTTCGCCATCTTCACCTCGGCCGGCTTCGTCTCCCCGGCCTCCAGGCCGCCGAAGTCCGGCCGGCGGATCTCGTCGGGCCACATCATCGTCTGCAGCACGATGACGTCGTCGCGGACTCGCAGCACCGCCAGCGACATCCGGTTGCGCAGCGAGACGGTGACCAGCGCCATCCGGTCGGCCTCGACGAGGGCCTCGCGGAGAAGGGCGTACGGCTTGGCGCCGGACTTCTCGGGCTCCAGGTAGTAGCTCTTCTCGAACAGCATCGGGTCGATCTGGTCGCTGGGCACGAACTTCTCGACGGTGATCTCGCGGCTGCTGCTGGCGGGGAGCTCGGCCAGGTCGGCGTCGGTGAGCACGACCATCTCGCCGTCGTCGGTCTCATAGCCCTTTGCGATCTCGGAGTAGTCGACCAGTTCGCCGTCGATGCTGCACACCCGCTGGTACTTGATCCGCCCGCCGTCCTTCTCGTGCACCTGCCGGAAGGAGACGTCCTTGTTCTCGGTGGCGGCGTAGAGCTTCACCGGGACGCTGACCAGGCCGAAGGAGACCGCGCCCTTCCAGATCGCACGCATGCCCCCAGCATGGCGGGCCCGACCCAGCAGGGCCAGCGCCGCACCGGGCGCGGCCTGGGAGGATCGGCGGATGCGCCCCATGCTCGCGACGACCGGCGACACCGTGCCCGAGGGGCCGGCGTGGGGCCACGAGATCAAGTGGGACGGCATGCGGGTGCTGGTGGAGGTGGCCGACGGTCGTGCCCGGATCTGGTCGCGCAACGAGAACGACGTCTCGGTGGCCTTTCCCGAGCTTCACGGCCTCGGCGGCGGCCGGCCGATGATCGCGGACGGCGAGGTGGTGGCGCTCGGTGACGGCGTGCCGTCGTTCGGTGCGCTCGCCGAGCGGATGCACGTCCGCGACGTCGCCAAGGCGCAGCGGCTGGCGCTCACGCGCCCCGTCACGCTGATCGCCTTCGACCTGCTCGCCCTCGACGGTCGTCCGCTCCTCGAACGCTCCCTGGACGAGCGGCGCGCCGCGTTGGCGGCGGTGGAGCTCGGTGAGCACATGCAGGTGCCGCCGTCCTACGACGACGGGCGCCTGCTGCTGGAGGCGGCCGAGGCCCAGGGTCTCGAGGGCGTCGTGTCCAAGCGGCGCAGCTCGACGTACCAGCCTGGCCGGCGCAGCCGCGACTGGTTGAAGTTCCCACTGCGACCGACCGGCTCCTTCGTGGTGGGCGGCTTCCGGCACGAGACCGGCAGCTCCAGCCGGATCGGATCCCTCCTCGTGGGCCAACCGGCCCCGGACGGGCTCGTCTATCGCGGCAAGGTCGGCTCCGGCGTCGCAGGGCGTGCCGGCGCGGCGCTCGCCGAGGTGCTTGCCCCGGTGCAGGCATCGGCGTCGCCGTTCCGAGACGAACTGCCCCGCCCCGATCGGGTGGGGGCGGTGTGGGTCGAGCCGGTCCTCGTCGTCGACGTGCAGTTCCTCGCGCTCACGCGGGAGGGTCGGTTGCGGCAACCGGCGTACCGTGGCGTGAGGGCCGATCTGGGCCCCGAGGACCTGCTGTCGAGCGACCTGTGAGGACCGATGCCCACCCGTAACGTGACCACGCCCGAGTTCGAGCAGACGGTGACCGGCAACGAGATCGTGCTCGTCGACTTCTGGGCGTCGTGGTGCGGCCCGTGCCGCCAGTTCGCCCCGACCTACGAGGCGGCCTCGGAGCGGCACCCCGACATCGTCTTCGCCAAGGTCGACACCGAGGCCGAGCAGGCCCTGGCCCAGCAGGCCCAGATCACCTCGATCCCCACGCTGATGGCCTTCCGCGACGGCATCTGCGTCTTCTCCCAGCCCGGCGCGCTGCCGCCCCAGTCCCTCGAGGAGCTCATCGGGGCCGTCCGGGGCCTCGACATGGACGACGTCCGACGCCAGCTCGCCGCCCAGGAGCAGGGGCGGGGCGGCGACGAGATCGACGTGACCGAGCTCGCCGCCCGACACTCCCAGGGCGACGACTTCTACCTCCTCGACGTCCGCGAGGACGACGAGTACGCCGCCGGCCACGTCCCCGGGGCAGAGCACATCCCGATGAACCAGGTGCCCGCGCGGCTCGCCGAGCTGCCCTCGGGCCGCACGGTGCACGTGATCTGCCAGGCCGGCGGCCGCAGCCGGCAGGTCACCGACTTCCTGCGCCAGCAGGGGATCGACGCGATCAACGTGGCCGGCGGCACCGGCGCCTGGGCCTCCCGGGGCTGGCCCCTCGACCGCTGACCCGCGAGTTGCGCGTTGTGGCCCGTCGAGTTGCGCGCTGTGGCCCGTCGAGTCGTCGGCTCTGACCGTCCTTGCCTGGCCGGTGCGGTCGAGCGCGTGGGACGCTGACCCGGTGGCCGACGACAGCGCACGCACGGAGGTTCGTGTCGAGGTCGAGGGACGCAGCCTCACGTTGGTCAACCTCGAGAAGGTGATGTACCCCGCCACCGGCACCACGAAGGGCGAGGTCCTCCACTACTACACGCAGATCGCGCCGGTCCTCCTGCCACAACTCGCGCGCCGTGCCGTGACGCGGATCCGCTGGCCTCACGGCACAGGTGGCGACTCGTTCTTCGAGAAGAACGTCCCCAGCGGTACGCCGTCCTGGGTGCGGGTGGTCGAGGTGCCCACCTCCGGCTCGCGTGCTGCCTCGGGGCAGGCCGGCGTGCTTCGCTATCCCGTGCTGGACTCGCTGGCCGCTCTCGTCTGGGCGGTCAACCTCGCGGCGCTGGAGTTGCACGTCCACCAGTGGACGGTCGACGCGGACGGCCGGCCCCAACCGCCGGATCGGATGGTGATCGACCTCGACCCCGGCGAGCCGGCAGGGCTGCAGGAGTGCGCGCGGGTCGCGCTGCAGGTGCGGGACCGGATGGCGGGCGAGGGTCTGCGGTGCGTCCCGGTGACCTCGGGCTTCAAGGGCCTCCACCTGTACGTCGGCCTCGAGCCGGACCGGTCCTCCGACGAGGTGCGCGACTGGGCCCGCAGCATCGCCGAGGACCTGCAACGCGCCCAGCCCGATCTCGTCGTCGCGCAGATGGCGAAGGTCCGCCGGCCCGGGAAGGTGTTCTTGGACTGGTCTCAGAACGTCGCCGCGAAGACGACGATCTCGCCGTACTCCCTGCGCGGACGAGGGCGGGCGACCGTGGCGGCGCCGCGGACGTGGGCCGAGATCGAGGCCGGGGCCGACGACCCCTTGGGGCTCGAGCAGCTGGACGCGCGCGACGTGCTGGCGCGGATCGAGCGAGACGGGGACCTGCTCGCCTCCTCGTGAGGCCGTGCACCAAGAAACGCGTCGCGCCGATCCCGAGATTCGGCGGACGCGTTCCTGTGCCTCCTCTTCCCCACCTGTCACAGAAGGCAAACCGGCGTCCACAGATTCACCGCAGAGCCTTGTCGAGGCTCCACGAGGAGGGATAGAACGAGCCATCGCCCATCTCGGGAGGTGCGATGTCGAAGGTGCTGCTGCGTCCGCAAGCGGAGGAGTCCGCCGGAGCGACACCCTCCTCGCTCGTCGAGGAGCTCGCCGAGCATGTCCGCGAGCAGGTCCGGCGATCGGGCGTCGACCCCCAGCGCGACGCTGCGGAGGTGCGCCGCATCGCGGAGTCCGTCGTACGACGTCATGACGAGCGCAGCCTGACCGGCGTCGTCCTCCCCGTCGGGGACCCCGCCGCGGTCGTGGCCGAGCTCGTGGCACGGATGTCGGGCTTCGGCCCCCTGCAGCCACTGCTCGACGACCCGGAGGTCGAGGAGGTGTGGATCAACGAGCCGAGTCGGGTCTTCGTCGCCCGCCACGGACGGCACGAGCTCACCGACGTGATCCTCGATCGAGCCCAGGTGCACGAACTGGTCGAGCGAATGCTCAAGGCGAGCGGCCGACGGCTCGACCTCAGCCTCCCCTTCGTCGACGCCATGCTCCCGCAGGGGCATCGTCTCCATGTCGTCCTCGAAGGCATCAGTCGTGACTTCGCCGCGGTCAACATCCGCAAGTTCCTCCTCCGCGCGAGCACCCTGGCCGACCTGGTCGAGCTCGGGTCGCTCTCGGCCGATGCAGCGCGGTTCCTCGAAGCGTCCGTGCGCGCGGGGCTCAACATCCTCGTCGCCGGTGGGACGCAGGCGGGCAAGACGACGCTGCTCAACTGCCTCGCCGCCGCGATCTCCGGCCGGGAGCGGATCGTCACCGTCGAAGAGGTCTTCGAGTTGCGCTTCCCGCACGCCGACACGGTGAGCCTCCAGACGCGCCAGGCGGGCCTCGAGGGCACCGGCGAGGTCACGTTGCGCGACCTGGTCCGCGAGGCGCTGCGGATGCGGCCGACCCGGATCGTCGTCGGTGAGGTCCGTGCCGCCGAGTGTCTCGACCTGCTGCTTGCGCTGAACAGCGGCTTGCCCGGCATGGCGACGCTGCACGCCAACAGCGCTCGCGAGGCGCTGGTGAAGATGTGCACGCTGCCGCTGCTGGCAGGCGAGAACATCTCCCCGCGGTTCGTCGTACCCACGGTTGCCGCGTCGGTCGACCTCGTGGTGCACCTCAGCGTCGATGCCTCCGGGCGCCGCGGCGTGACGGAGATCGTCGGGGTGCCGGGCCGTGTCGAGGAGGACGTCATCGAGACCGAGGCCCTGTTCGTACGTCGGTCCGGCACCCTGGAGCGCGCCGGCGGGCTGCCACCACGGCAGGACGCCTACGAGCGAGCCGGGATCGACATCCTCCCGCTGCTGGCGGGGAGCCACTGATGGGCGCGGTCCTCGGGCTTCTGTTCGGAGCCGGGCTGGTGCTCGTCTTGTCCCCGCGTGCCTACCCGGCGCGAGATCGGGACGTGACCGCTCGGTCCGGGATCCTCCGCCGACGGCTTGACGAGGCGGGCCTCCCGACGACCCGCGCCTCGACGCTCGCCGCCGCTTCTGCCGCGTCGTTCCTCGTCGTCCTCGTCGCTGTCGAGTCCCTGTCGCAGACACCGCCGGTCGCGCTGATGTTCGGACTGCTCGCCGGCTGGGGTCCGCTGGCGTTCGTCGGGGCCCGGGCCCGCCGGCGTCGGCGCGAACTGGCGCAGGTCTGGCCCGAGGCGGTGGACAACCTCGCCTCGGCGGTGCGCGCCGGGCTCTCGCTCCCCGAGGCGCTCGGTGCGCTGGCGCAGCGGGGCCCGGCGCCCCTGCGGCAGGCGTTCGAGGCGTTCACGGTCGACTACCAGGTCAGCGGCCGCTTCAGCGAGTCGCTGGACCGGCTGAAACTCCGGCTGGCGGACCCGGTGGGAGACCAGGTGGTCGAGGCGCTCCGGGTGGCGCGGGAGGTGGGCGGTGGTGATCTCGGCCGTCTCCTGCGCAACCTCTCCACGGTCCTCCGCGAGGACGAGCGCACACGCTCCGAGCTCGAGGCTCGCCAGGCCTGGACACTGAACGGCGCGCGGCTGGCCGTCGCCGCCCCGTGGTTCGTACTCCTGCTGATGTGCTTCCAGCACGAGGTGGTGCGACGCTTCGCCACGCCGGCCGGCGTGACCGTGCTCGTGGTCGGCGCGGCGGCCTGCGCGCTGGCCTACCGGCTGATGCTCCGCATCGGCCGGCTCCCCGTCGAGCGCCGGGTCCTCGGGTGACCGGCTCGAGCGCCGGTGCAGCGCTGGGTCTCCTGTTCGGTGCCGGCGCCTGGCTCGTCCTCGACCACGTCCTCGGTGCGCGCCGCCGACTGCTCGCATTGCGGGTGTTGCCCTACCTCCGCGACCTGCCGCAGCCGCCCGGGCTTCCGCTCGTTCCGCTGCCGCTCGTGCGTCGGCCCTGGCAGCCGCTCCTCAGCTGGCTGGGCCGGAGGGTCGAGAGTGTGCTGGGCGGGGCGGACGCGGTGGAGCGGCGCCTCGAGCGGTTGGGCTCACCGCTCACGGTGCACGACTTCCGGGTGCAACAAGCCGCCTGGGGCGTGGTGGCCTTCGCCCTGGCGGCACTGCCGTGCTCGATCGTCGCGCTGAGGCACCCCGAGCGCAGCGTCCCCCTGCTGCTGTGCTGCGGCTGCATCGGCGCGACCGCGGTGCTCGTGCGGGAGAACAGGCTCACCAGCGAGGTGGAGCGCCGGGAGCGCCGGATGCTCGAGGAGTTTCCTGCGATCGCCGGGTTGCTGGCGCTCGCCGTCGCTGCCGGGGAGGGACCTGTCGCGGCCCTCGAGCGGGTCGCGGCACATGCGAACGGCGAGCTGGCAGCAGAGCTCCGGCGAGTGCTCGGCGCGGTCCGCACCGGCACGCCGGTCGCGCACGCCTTCGACGCGCTCGCGGCCCGGACCGGCCTGCCGGTGATGGCCCGGTTCGCCGAAGCGGTGGCGATCGCGGTGGAGAGAGGGACCCCGCTCGCGGACGTACTCCACCACCAGGCGGCCGACGTCCGCGAGGCCGGCCGGCGCGCCCTCATCGAGACCGGCGCCCGGCGCGAGGTCCTGATGATGGTCCCCGTCGTGTTCTTGGTGCTTCCCGTCGTCGTGGTCTTCGCGTTCTACCCGGGCCTGGTGGGCCTGCGGTTGGTGGTGTGAGCAGAACTGGTGGACGAGGTCAGGTGCGCCCTCGGCGCGGCAGGAGAGGAACGAACATGAGCGGAATCGATGCAGGCAGGCAGCGCGACGAGCGCGGCGACGTCCCAGGTTGGGTGCTGATCACGGTGATGACAGCGGGGCTCGTCACGGCGCTGTGGCAGGTCGCGGGAAGTCAGCTGGGGAGCATGCTGCGTGACGCCCTGGCCTCGGTCTCGGGCTGAGGCCCAGCCTCGGGACCAGCGCGGAGCGGCGGTCGTCGACTTCGTCCTCGTCAGCTTGGTGCTCGTCCCGCTCTTCCTCGGGATCATGCAGGTGGCGCTGGTCATGCACGTGCGTACGACGCTCGCGTCCGCTGCCGCCGAAGGCGCGCGCTACGCCGCCACCGTCGACCGGGGACCGGAGGAGGGTGCGGTCCGGGCGCGGGCCGAGATCACCGAGGCGCTCTCCTCGCGTTACGCGGACGGGGTCCAGGCCCACGAGGAGGTCTTGGGCGGCCAGCGCATCGTGGTCGTCGAGGTGAGTGCCGACGTTCCACCGCTCGGCCTCTGGGGGCCGGGCCTGCGCGTGCACGTCGCCGGGCACGGCATCGAGGAGCCGGGATGACCCTGCCCGGCACGACGGCCCGAGCCGACGAGGCGGGAACGGCGATTCTGGAGTTCGTCTGGCTCGCCCTCCTCCTGATGGTGCCGCTCGTGTACGTCGTCGTCGCGGTGCTCGACACCCAACGCGCCGCTTTCGCCGCCTCCACCGCGGCGCGGTCTGCGGGGCGAGCGTTCGTCACGGCGCCTGACCAGGCCACCGCGCGCCTGCGGGCTCAGGCAGCCGTACGTCTCGCCTTCGCCGACCAGGGCATCGCGGATCAGCCCGCCGATCTCGCGATCAGCTGCCGCCCCGAGCCCGCGGCCTGCCTGAGCCCCGGCTCGGTGGTGACCGTCGAGGTGACCAGCGCCGCCCGGCTGCCGCTGATGCCGGACGCGCTCGGCCGGACGGCGCCGGCCATCCGGGTGAGCGCGCGCCACAGCGCGCCGTACGGAACGTTTCGGGAGGCCCGGCCGTGAGTCCACGCCGGACCCGAGCCCGAGGCGACGCGGGCAGCGTGGCGCCGCTGATCATCGGGCTCACTGCCGTGCTCCTGCTGCTCGTCGCGGTGGTCGTCGACGCTTCGGCTGCCTTCCTCAAGCGTCAGGAGCTCGACGCCGTCGCCGACGCTGCCGCGCTCGCCGCCACCGACGGTGTGCAGGCCGACGCGCTCTACCTCCACGGCGTGGGAGAGCGGGTCGCCGTCGACCCCGCCGCAGCCGAGCGCTACGTCGCCGCCTACCTCCGCGCGAGCGGAGCGGCGGGGCGCTTCCCGACCCTGGACTACGAGGTGCGGGCCGACGGAGAGACGGTCGTGGTGCGCCTTGTTGCGGCGGTCCGGCTGCCCTTCCACGTGCCGGGGGTCGAAGCGACGAGCCGGATCAGCGGTACGGCGGCCTCCGTGGTGGTCGTCGGCTCCTGAACTCTGTGGAGAAGTTGTGGATCTTCGCTGACCGTCGTGTGGGGAGCCGGTGGCGCCCGGTTCGAGAGATTTCTCGTCATCAGGCCTCGGGCCCGCACCGATCAGGAGAAGTCCCCATGAAGCTCATCCCCGCCGCTGCCACCAACGGCAAGGTCCTCATTCCCCTCGCCACCATGCTGGCCGCCGGCGCGGTCGCGATCGGCTCGGGCGCCTCGTTCACCTCCACCACGGTGCACACCGCCACCGTGACGTCCGGCATCCTGCACCACACCAACGACCACAACGGCGTGACGCTGGCCATCGGCAAGCTTCAGCCGGGCGACAGCCAAACGGGCTCGCTCATCATCAAGAACGACGGCAGCCTGGACGCCACTGCAAGCCTCGCCGCGAGCGCGGTCAACAGTTCGTTCACTGGTCTTACATCAGACGGCAAGTCGGTCCTGCACCTGACCATCAGTGAGATGGACGCTTCAAACGCTCCCGTGCAGCTCTATGACGGCAACTTCTCCGACGTGGGCTCGGCAACCATGCCGACGTTGGGTGCCCTGAAGGTCGGTCAGACGCTCTCCGTGACGTACACAGTGACGTTGAGCAAAGACGCAACCGACGCAGACCAGAACAAGTCCGCTGGCGCCCGCTTCACCTATGTGACGACGCAGAGCACCGGCAACAGCACCAAGTCGTTCGATGCGGTCACGCCGTCGCCGGCCCCGACCGCCGTCACGCCTAGCGTCGCGGCGCCGACCCCCTGATCCCGCGGGCGTGACCTGACCGGTCACGTCAGCGCCTGGTGGGGAGGGGGGCCCGTCCGATGAGGGCGGACGGGCTTCCCCACCTCGCTTCCCGCACCGCCAGCACCGACGAACCGACGGAGACCACGATGAGCACCTCTGCGCAGAGCCACACCGCCCGCTGGGGCCGCCGGCTGCTCAATCTCGTCTGTGTCGTCGTCAGCCTCCTCGCTCTCGGGTTCCTCGCCCCCAGCGTCCTGGGCCTCCAGCGCTACGCGATCGCCGGCGGCTCGATGACCGGCACCTACAACCTCGGCTCGATCGTCTTCGACGAGGTGGTGCCGGTCTCCGACCTCAAGGTCGGCGACGTCATCACCTACCTGCCCCCGGCGGACTCCAACATCGACAACCTCGTCACGCACCGGATCGTCTCGATCAAGGGCGACACCTACCGCACCAAGGGCGACGCCAACGCCGACGTCGACCCGTGGACCTTCCGCCTGGTCGCGCCGACACAGCCGCGAGTCGTCGCCTCCGTCCCGTACGTCGGCTGGGTGCTGCTCGGCCTTCAGAGCCGCCACGTGCGCATGCTCGCCATCGGCGTGCCGGCCGCACTCATCGCGCTGCTCAGCCTCGTCCAGTTCGTCCGGGCGCTGCGCCGTGAGCGTGTCGCGGCCCGGCCCGTCGTCACCCCGGTCGCCCCGCTGGTCGCCGTGACGGCCCCGGCTGCAGCCACGTCAGTGGTGCTGGTGAGCCCCGCCGACCACCCCGTGCCGATCCCCGCACTGCCCCGTCAGCGGGCCGGCCAGGGGCGCTGGATCGTCCTGCCCCGCCAGCGCCGCCACCCCGGTGTGGCGGGCGGCGCTCACCTCGTCTCGGAGGACGCGGCCCGGTGAGCCGATGGAGCCGCTCCGGTGCGTCACCGCGGACCGCGCTGCTGTCCGCGGTGGCCGCCGTGCTCGCACTGCTCGCCGCGCTCACCTTCGCCGGCACGCCGTTGTCCGGTGCGACGTTCACCTCCACCAGCAACATCGCGGTGACCGTGAACTCGGCGGCCGACTGGCTCCCGCCGGTGGTCGCGGTCACCGCGCCGACGTCGACGCTCAGCGGGACCGTGGCCATCGCCGCCACCGCGACCGACACCGGCGGCTCGGGCGTCGCCACGGTGGCCATCCAGTCGAGCCCCTCCGGCGCCGGCAACTGGTCCACCTTGTGCGCCACCGGCACCTCGCCCTACACCTGCTCCTGGAACACGGCGCTGGTGGCTGACGGCAGCTACGACCTGCGCGCGACCGCGACCGACAATGCGGGCTTCACCGCGACCTCCGACGTCGTGACGGCCCGCGTGGCGAACAACCTCGGCGTCGTGCTGGCTCCGATCGCGGATCCGGCCCACGGCACCGTCACGCTGCGTGCTGACTACGTCAACTCGAATGCTTCGGTCCCGCTCTCGCTCTCGTTCCAGTACGCCCAGGCGGGGACGACCAACTTCGCCCCGGTTCCGGGCTGTGCCGCGAGCGCGCTCGGTGCAACGACGTGGACCTGTGCGCTGAACGCAGGCGCGATCTCGAGCGGCGACTACGACTTCAGGGCGGTCGGCACGAGCTCCACGAGGCCGGTGCAGACGTTCTACGACTACCAGTACGCCGTCACGATCGACAACGCCCCGCCGACCACGGCCCTCACGCTGCCGGCGGGCACGCTGAGTGGGACGGTGCCGCTGACGGCGACCGCAACCGACGTCGAGACCAGCGTCGTGAGCGTCGCCTTCCAGTACCGCCTCACCAACACGTCCATCTGGACGACGCTGTGCACCGACGCCGCGACGCCCTACGCCTGCTCCGTCAACACGACCAGCTGGGCCAAGGGCTCCTACGACTTCCAATCGGTGGCCACCGACGAGGCGGGCAACAGCGGTACGAGTGCACTGGCGACGCGCACGGTCGACAACACCGTGGCCTCAGTGTCGGTGACCAGCCCGCTGGCCGGCGCCGTCGTCCGCGGCACCACAACCGTGACCGCGGATGCGAACGCCAGCAAGGGCGTCGCGAGTGTCGCTCTCCAGTACCGTCTCAGCCCCTCCGGGGCCTGGCAGACCATCTGCACGGACGCCACCGCGCCGTACTCCTGCAGCTGGGACAGCACGGCGGTGACCAAGGGCAGCGTGGACCTGCGGGCCCTGATGACGGACAGTGCCGGCGCGACGCTCTCCAGCACGCCCGTCACCGTCACCGTCGACAACTCGGTGCTGCAGGCGCAGGACGTCCAGGCGATCAACGGCGGTGTCCGCGGGAAGGCCGACAGCGGCGACCAGCTCGTCCTTACCTACTCCGGTCCCGTCGACCCGACCACGGTGCTGGCCGGTTGGAGCGGGGCAGCGACTCCGATCACCGCCACGCTGAACGATGCGGCTGTCGGCGGCGCTCCGGGCGCCGGAGACTGGATGTCCTTCTCGACAACCAAGGCGGCAGTCAACCTCGGCACGGTCACCTTCGGGCAGAACTACGTCAAGGCCAAGAAGAGCACGACCTTGAACGCGAGCATGACCGCGGTCACGCAGACCGCCAACGGGCAGCAGTTCACCGTCGTCACGGTGACCCTCGGGACCGTGGCCCAGGGCGCGCCCAACCTGCGGCAGGCCAGCGGGCCGGGCACGATGAGCTGGGCACCGTCCACCGCGGCGAGGTCGACGACCGGAGTGTCGTGCTCGAACACGACAGCCACCGAGACGGGAGCGGCGGACGCCGACCTCTGAGGCACCTGTGACCTACGATCCGTCGTCATGGAGCAGCACGTGCTGGTGGTGGAGGATCACCCCGACATCGCGGCCCCGCTGGTGCGCACCCTGCAGCGCGAGGGCTACCGGGTCAGCTCCGCGGAGACCGGCCAGGCGGGCCTGGATGCCGTGGCGACCGGTGACGTCGACCTGGTGATCCTCGATCTGGGCCTGCCCGACATGGACGGCCTGGACGTCTGCCGACACCTCCGCGAGGGCGGCTTCGGTGGCGGCATCATCATCTGCACCGCCCGCGGCGACGAGCTCGACAAGGTGGTCGGCCTCGACCTCGGCGCCGACGACTATCTGCCCAAGCCGTTCAGCCTCGCCGAGCTGCAGGCGCGGGTCCGGGCGCTCCTGCGCCGCGCCGGCGCACCGGCCGGTGAGAGCGCCGACCCGGAGGTGCCGTCCACGGCCCTGCGCCTGGACCGCTCCGCCCGGCGCGTCACCGTCGGCGCCGCCGAGGTCGCGCTCACCGCCAAGGAGTACGACGTCCTCGCGCTGCTCTCCGAGCGCCCCGGCGCGGTGGTGGCCCGGGAGCGCCTCATGTCGGAGGTGTGGGACGAGAACTGGTTCGGCTCCACGAAGACCCTCGACGTCACCGTCGGGCGGCTGCGACAGAAGCTGGCGGACGCCGGCGCCGGCAGCGAGGTCGTCAACGTGCGCGGCATCGGTTTCCGCCTCGAGCACCGCTGAGAGAGACCGACTGCCACCGCTTCGACACTCGTCAGCGGAGCGCCGTAGGGTTGTCTGTCGTGGCAGCCCGGGATTACGACGCGGAGATCAAGCAACTTCAGGCGACGATGCGGACGATCGCGCACGTGCTCGACCTCGACGCCATGCGCCGCGAGATCGCCGACCTGGGGGAGCAGGTCGCCGCGCCCGACCTGTGGGACGACCAGGCGAACGCCCAGCGTGTCACCGGCCGCCTCTCGGCGCTGCAAGGCGAGCTCGAGCGCTACACCGGCCTGGAGTCGCGGATCGACGACCTCGCCGTCCTCGTGGAGCTCTCCCAGGAGGAGGGCGACGCCGACAGCCTCGCCGAGGCCGACGCCGACCTCGACCGCATCCACAAGGCGGTCGAGCAGCTCGAGGTCCGCACGCTGCTCAACGGCGAGTACGACGCTCGCGAGGCCATCGTGACGATCCGGGCCGGTGCCGGCGGGGTCGACGCCGCCGACTTCGCCGACATGCTGATGCGGATGTACACCCGGTGGGCCGAGCGCAACAAGTACGGCGTCGAGGTCTACGACGTCTCCTACGCCGAGGAAGCGGGGATCAAGTCGGCCGAGTTCGCGATCCACGCTCCCTACGCCTACGGCACGCTGAGCGTCGAGGCGGGCACCCACCGCCTGGTCCGGATCAGCCCCTTCGACAACCAGGGGCGCCGTCAGACGAGCTTCGCGGCCGTCGAGGTGGTCCCGCAGCTCGAGCAGACCGACGAGATCGAGGTCGACGAGAACGACATCCGTGTCGACGTCTTCCGCTCCGGCGGGCCCGGCGGCCAGTCGGTGAACACCACCGACTCCGCGGTCCGGCTCACCCACATCCCCACCGGTGTCGTCGTCTCCTGTCAGAACGAGAAGTCCCAGCTGCAGAACAAGGCCTCGGCGATGGTCGTGCTCAAGGCGAAGCTGCTGGCGCTCAAGAAGGCGGAGGAGGCCGCACTGAAGAAGGACCTCAAGGGGGATGTGGCGGCGAGCTGGGGCGACCAGATGCGGTCCTACGTGCTCAACCCGTACCAGATGGTCAAGGACCTGAGGACCGAGTTCGAGACCGGCAACCCGCAGGCCGTCTTCGACGGGGAGATCGACGGCTTCCTCGAGGCCGGCATCCGCTGGCGCCGGGGCGCGGAGGCCGCGGCGAGCTGATCGGGCCTCAGCGGCTCGTGTTCAAAGCGGTCGCGATCGCGACGCACCACGCGTCGGCCCGCCGTCGTACCTGAGCGGCAGGCGCCTGATCGCCGACCTCGCACGAGAGCCAGGTGTCGGTGAAGAGCCCGGCATGGCGGACTCGCCGCGTTCCCGACGCCGAACAGACCTGCACGAGGCTCGGCGTCCCGAACGACGGTCCGTTGACGTCGTGGCAGTGGGGCTCGTGCGCGGCCTGCTGGACTGCGGAACGGGCGAGCGCCGGCCCGACGGGTGGCGCGTAGATCCAGGCGCGTGCCGAGGCGGCCCCGGCCGACCAGGCGCATCCGTGCTCGGCGACGACCTGGCGGCCCTCGCCCGGCACGCTCGTCTGGTCGCCGTTGCCCCAGCGCTGGGAGGTGGCCGGCTTCGCACGCAGTGCCTGGCGCACCGCCCGCCCCGGCACCAGCGTGCAGAAGTCGATCCGCGGGATGCTCATCTCCGCGGTGTTGAGCCGCGCGATCGGCGTGGGTGCCGGTGTCGGCGTGGCGGCGGGTGGGCGCGCTCCGGCGCAGCCGCCGGCGCCGAGCAGCGCCAGCGTCCCGAGGACCCCGAGCACGGCGCGGACGGTACGGCGACGAAGGAGCTCCACGCCGGCCCAACCTACCGGCGGCGCACCGAAGGCCGTGCCTGGCGGCCGCCGCACCACCGCTCACCTAGACTTCCCCCTTGGTCGGACGCCCGCGCGGCGTGCACGCCCCAGTCCCCGACACCGGCCGCCCCATCGCGTGATCAGATTCGAGAACGTCACCGCGAAGTACCCTCGCCACACGCGCCCGGCCCTCTCCGAGGTCTCGGTCGACGTGGAGAAGGGCGAGTTCGTCTTCCTCGTCGGCGCGTCCGGCTCCGGGAAGTCCACGTTCCTGCGGCTCGTCCTGCGGGAGAACCGTCCCTGGAGCGGTCGTGTGTACGTCGCCGGCAAGGAGGTCGACCGCCTCGCCAGCTGGAAGGTGCCGGCGCTCCGGCGCCAGATCGGGACCGTGTTCCAGGACTTCCGGCTGCTGCCGAACAAGACCGTCTCGGAGAACGTGGCCTTCGCCCTGCAGGTCATCGGCAAGCCCAAGGCGCACATCAACAAGGTCGTGCCCGAGACGTTGGAGCTGGTCGGCCTGGAGGGCAAGGGACAGCGGATGCCCGACGAGCTGTCCGGTGGCGAGCAGCAGCGGGTGGCGATCGCCCGCGCATTCGTGAACCGGCCGATGATCCTCATCGCCGACGAGCCGACGGGCAACCTCGACCCGACGACGTCGGTGGGCATCATGAAGCTGCTCGACCGGATCAACCGCACCGGCACGACCGTGCTCATGGCCACCCACGACGCCGGCATCGTCGACCAGATGCGCAAGCGCGTCATCGAGCTCGACGACGGACGCGTCGTGCGTGACCAGAACCGCGGCGTCTACGGCTACCAGGACTGAGGACCACACCCTGTGTTGACCCTGCGTTACGTCTTCTCCGAGACCGGGACCGGTCTGCGCCGCAACGTCTCCATGTCGGTGGCGCTGATCGTGACGATCTTCATCTCGCTCACCCTCGTCGGCATGGGCCTGCTGCTCAACAGCCAGGCCCACAAGGCCGAGCGCTCCTGGGGGAACAAGCTCCAGATCACGGTCTTCTTGTGCAACAAGATCGCCGTGTCGCCCAACTGCGACAAGCAGGAGGTCAGCGACGCCCAGAAGCAGGCGGTGCTCGACTCGCTGCGGGCGAACCCCAACGTCGCCTCGTTCTACGTCCAGTCCAAGCAGGAGGCGTACCAGACCTACAAGCGGATCTACGTGCGCGACAGCAAGGCCGACCAGCAGATCTACTCCACCGTCACCCCCGACGACATGGAGGAGTCGATCTGGGTGACGATGAAGGACCCGCGCACGTTCGCCCAGGTGGAGCAGTCCGTCGCCGGCCTGCCCGGGGTGGACAAGGTGCGCGACCTGCATCAGGTCCTCAAGCCCGTCTACTTCTGGATCACCGCCTTGCGCAACTCGGCGATCGGGGTGGCGGCGTTCCTGCTGTTCGCCGCGATCCTCCAGGTGGGCAACACGATCCGGTTGGCCGCGTTCGCCCGCCGCCGGGAGATCGGGATCATGCGCCTGGTCGGCGCCTCCAGTCTCTACATCTCGCTGCCGTTCCTGATGGAGACCCTGGTCGCCGCGGTGATCGGGATCGGGCTCGCCGGCGGCACGCTCGCCCTGTTCACCTGGCTCGTCGTGTACGACAAGCTGCGCGGGAGCTCCCACATCACCGAGTGGATCGACTGGGGCGACATGCTCACCGCGTTCGGCGGCATCGCCGTGCTCGGAGTGCTGCTCACGCTCATTCCGACACTCGTGCTGACCCGCAAATACCTCAATGTGTGAGCTGCCTGGGCTAGCGTCCTCGGCGTTCGTTCCTTCCCCGATGAACGAGGCGCAACGGTGGCTCCCACTTCCCCCCAGGGCACCCGTCCGCTCCGCCGGACCG
>JBQCCW010000087.1:0-3268 GCA_051961835.1 Marmoricola sp.
GACAGTGCGGACGGGCGCGACATCCTGCGCCACTCCACCGCGCACGTGATGGCGCAGGCGGTGCAGCAGCTCTGGCCCGAGGCCCGGCTCGGCATCGGCCCGCCGATCGAGAACGGCTTCTACTACGACTTCGACGTCGAGACCCCGTTCGTGCCGGAGGACCTCGACAAGATCGAGACCGCGATGCGCAAGATCATCAAGGAGGGCCAGCGGTTCTCCCGGCGCCCGGTGACGGACGCCGACGCGCTCGAGGAGCTCGCGGACGAGCCCTACAAGGTCGAGCTCATCGGGCTCAAGGGCTCGGGCCACGGCGAGGAGGCCGCGGAGGGCGCCGCCGTCGAGGTCGGCGGCGGTGAGCTGACCATCTACGACAACCTGCGCCGCGACGGCGAGCTGGCCTGGAAGGACCTCTGCCGGGGTCCGCACCTGCCCACCACCAAGCGCATCCCGGCGTTCAAGCTCATGCGCACGGCTGCGGCGTACTGGCGGGGCAGCGAGAAGAACAAGCAGCTCCAGCGGATCTACGGCACTGCGTGGGAGAGCAAGGACGCGCTCGCGGCGTACCTCGTCCGGATCGAGGAGGCCGAGAAGCGCGACCACCGCAAGCTCGGCCGCGAGCTCGATCTCTACTCGTTCCCCGAGGAGCTCGGCCCCGGGCTGGTGGTGTTCCACCCCAAGGGTGGCGTGGTGCGACGGGTGATGGAGGACTACGTCCGGCAGCGGCACATCGAGGAGGGGTTCTCCTACGTCAGCACCCCGAGCATCAGCAAGGACGGGCTCTTCCACACCTCCGGGCACCTGCCCTACTACGCCGAGACGATGTACCCGCCGATGGAGCTCGAAGGTGCGAGGTACCAGCTCAAGGCGATGAGCTGCCCGATGCACAACCTCATCTACCAGTCGCGCGGCAGGTCCTACCGTGAGCTGCCGCTGAGGCTGTTCGAGTTCGGCAACGTCTACCGCTACGAGAAGTCCGGCGTGATCGGGGGTCTGACCCGGGTGCGCGGGATGACCCAGGACGACTCGCACTCCTACGTGACGCCGGAGCAGGCCGGTGACGAGGTCAAGAAGCTGCTCGAGTTCTGCCTCGGTCTCTTCCGCGACTTCGGGCTGGAGGACTTCTTCCTCGAGCTGTCGACCCGCGACGACCGCAACAAGGAGAAGTTCCAGGGTTCCGACGACGACTGGGACAAGGCCACCGCGGCTCTGCAGAAGGTCGCCGACGAGTCCGGCCTCGACCTGGTGCCGGACCCCGGCGGAGCGGCGTTCTACGGGCCGAAGATCTCGATCCAGGCCAAGGACGCCATCGGCCGCACCTGGCAGCTCTCGACCGTGCAGTACGACTTCGGGCAGCCCGCCGGCTTCGGCCTGGAGTACGTCGCGGCCGACGGCAGCCACCAGCAGCCGGTGATGATCCACTCGGCGAAGTTCGGCTCCATCGAGCGGTTCATCGGCGTGCTCGTCGAGCACTACGCCGGCGCCTTCCCCCCGTGGCTGTCGCCGGTGCAGGTGCAGGGCATCCCGATCGCCGAGCGCCACGTGGCCTACCTCGAGGACGTCGCCAAGCGGATGACCGCACGCGGCCTGCGCGTCGAGATCGACGACTCCGACGACCGGATGCAGAAGAAGATCCGCAACGCCCAGCTGCAGAAGGTCCCGTTCATGGTGATCGCCGGCGACCAGGACATGGAGGCAGGGGCGGTGTCGTTCCGCTACCGCGACGGTCGCCAGGACAACGGCGTCGCGATCGAGGAGGCGATCGAGCGGGTCGCGGCCGCGGTCGCGTCGCGCGAGCAGGTCTGATCAGCGCAGCCGCTTGGTGAACTTCCGGCACGGCGAGATGAAGTCGACGCCCAGCGCCGTGACGGGATAGTCGACGTCGCCCTCGTCCACCCAGCCCTGCTTGGCGTAGAAGGCCTGCGCACGGTCGTTCCCACGCACGACGACGAGGAAGGCGACGTCGTGGCCGGCTGCCGCGATCTGGCGCTCGGCCTCGGTGAGGAGCAGGGCCGACACCCCGGAGCCACGGTGGGCGCGGGCGACGTACACCTGCTCGGCCTCGCCCTCGTCGTTGACCATCACGAAGCCTGCGACCTCGCCGTCGACCTCGGCGACCGTGGTCTCGTCGGTCTCGGCCACCCGCCGCGAGACCCGGTCGAGGAACGCCTCCGGCGTACGCCGCTGGGTCAGGCCGTCCGGAACCCGGCCGGGATGGACGTCGTGCCACCCCTGGTGGAACAGGGCCGCGATCGCCTCCACGTCGTCGGCGGTGGCGGCGCGGAGGATGGGCTCGATCACGGCTCGACCCTAGGAGATGTGGTGGCCGACCGAACTACTGGCACAAGTCGTCGCGCGACGTCGTCGCCAGGCGTGGAGGTCTGGTCGGGCCCCGACTTCGGCCAGTAGTTCGGTCTCCCTACAGTGACGGCATGGCGACGTCCCCGACCGATCCCGCGCACCAGGAGGGCGTAGGGGAGCCCGACGGGCTCGAACGTCTCTGGACGCCGTACCGGATGGCCTACATCCGCGGCGAGAACAAGCCCGCGGACGCGTCGTCGGGGGAGTGCCCCTTCTGCCGGATCCCGCAGGAGGCCGACGACAGGCGCTTCCTCCTGGTCCGCCGCGGAGAGACGGCGTACGCCGTGCTCAACCTGTACCCCTACTCGGCCGGCCACCTGATGATCTGTCCGTACCGCCACATCGCCGACTACACCGAGACGACGCCCGAGGAGGCCGCGGAGCTCGGGGCGATGACCAAGGCGGCGATGCAGACGCTGCGAGCCGTGTCGCACGCCGAGGGTTTCAACGTAGGTATGAACCAAGGGGCGGCGGGCGGAGCGGGCATCGCCGCGCACCTGCACCAGCACGTCGTGCCGAGGTGGGTGGGCGACCACAACTTCATGCCGGTCATCGGACACACCAAGACTCTCCCCGAGCTGCTCCAGGAGACCCGCCAGCTGCTCGCCGACGCCTGGGCCGACTGAGCCCAGCGGCTCAGAAGGGCACCTGGGTGGCGAGCAGCCCCGAGCCCGCGCCCCGCCCGGACAGCACCCGGCAGAAGTCGACCGCGTCGAGCTCGATCTCCTCGCCGCCCACACCGGACGACCAGGTGCCGCCCGCGGGCCCACCCAGGGTCAGCCCGTACGCCGTGCCGTGCCGCGCCGCCCACTCGGCGACCACGTCGGCCACGATCGCTCCGTCGTGCTCGGGCGTCAGCACCGGGTCACGGCCGGTCGCCCGGGCGAGGTCCATCCGGTGCATCCAGGGG
>JBQCCW010000088.1:0-4913 GCA_051961835.1 Marmoricola sp.
GGCGTCATCGCCTCCGTCACCGGAGGTCGATCAGCTTCCACATCCCCATCATCGCGTGCGGCATGCCGGTCTTGAAGTCCGGCCACCAGCAGGCGATGAGGTAGCGCCCGGGCTTGAGGTCGTAGCGGAACGACTGGCCCCGGTTCGGCGAGATGACGCCGGTGCCGGTGCCTCCCGGCAGCGCGAAGGACGGCTGGTTCGGGCTCATCAGCGCCCGCTTGACCATCTTCGCGGTGGTCCCCCGCTTCACGTGCTGGAACTCGACGAAGTGCGGCTGGTCGGACCGGTTGGTCAGGCGGACCATCCCCCGGTGGGGCAGGGACCCGGTGGTGGCGAAGCCGTAGGTGAAGATGTCGATGCCGCCCGTGGTGCGCGGCGCGCGGCGGGCGACGCGGGTGCCGTGGACGTCGAGCATGGCCAGGCCGGGCCCGCTCTGATCGAGCACCACGTAGTGCCCGCTGCCCAGGGACGTGGTGAACTCGCCGGCCTTCCCCGGCCGGGCTTCGGCGCCTCCGCGGAAGTCGACCCCGTTGTCGACCCGGTTGATCGCGTCGATGTCTCCACCGAACGCCTTGTTGATGTCCGCGCCGGCCTGCTGCATCGAGTAGCCGTGCCGCAGTCGGGCGATCTGCATCGTGTGGTCGCCCTTGCCGGTGCGCACCACGAAGGTGACCTTCCCCGCGCGCACCGACGCGCGGCTCAGGGAGATGTTCTTGCCCATGTGGGCGACGATCACCGGCGCGCTGGGAGCGTCGGCGGCGCGCGTCTGGGCATTGCTCGGGGCGGCGAGGCCGGCGGCGGCGAGAGCGGCGCTGGTGAGGGCCAGCGCGCCCGCCCGGACGGGGCGCAGTGCGGTCTGGTGCATGGGTCCTCCTTGTGGTCCCGGGGAGAACACACAAGGTGACACCGGCAACCAGGGCCGCACATCACCCAAACGGGTGGTTTCTGTGAGGGTCCTGAGAGGTCAGGCGGGCGTCCGGACCTCCGGCTCGCTCTCGTCGTCGCGGCCAAACGCCTCGCCGTCCTCCGCGTCGCTGCGCCCGTCACCGATGTCCGGGACGCCGGCGTGCTCCTCGTGGACGTAGCGGCCGCCGGCGGCCCACGACGCCACGGCCGCCACGAGCATCATCGCCGCGGCGGCGAGGAACACGATGATCAGCCCGTGGTGGAACGGGCCGGACATCAGGTGGGGGAAGAACTCCTTGCCGGTCAGGCGCTGTGCGTTCGCTGGCGGCAGCTTGCCCAGGACCCCCGTCGGCCCCAGCAGCGAGCCGATGGGGTTGTAGCCCAGGAACGACGCGAAGAGCGACCCGACGGGCGGCAGGTTCCCGATCTGCTCGGCGATCCTGGTGGGCACGCCCTGCCCGGTGAGGCCGGTCGTCAGCGTGCGGGGGAGCACGTTGGCCAGGCCCACGATCATCAGCGAGAAGAACACGCCGATCGACAGTGCGGAGCCGGAGTTGAAGACGGTGCCGCTGACCCCTGAGGCGGCTCCGCGCTCGTGCGCGGGGACCGAGTTCATCACCACGGTCGTGTTGGGCGCCGAGAACAGGCCGGACCCGATGCCGTTGATCAGCAGGATCAGTGCGAAGAGCCAGTAGGGGAAGTCGACCGGGATCAGCAGCAGCGCGACGAACGTCGCCCCCACCACGAGTGACCCGCCCGTGGCGAAGCGGCGCGCGCCGTAGTGGTCCGAGAGCCAACCGGACACGGGCCCGGCCACCAGGAAGCCCACGGTGAGCGGCAGCATGTAGATGCCGGCCCACAGCGGAGTGGACTCATAGCTGTAACCGTGGAGCGGAAGCCAGATCCCCTGCAGCCAGATGATCAGCATGAACTGCAGGCCGCCCCGCCCGACCGAGGCCATCAGGCCGGCGACGTTGCCCATGGTGAAGGCGCGGATCCGGAACAGCCCGATCGTCACCATGGGGTGCTGGACCCGCTGCTCGATGAGCACGAACACGGCGAGCAGGGCCACGCCGCCGATCAGACCGGCGAGCACCCAGGGGTTGGTCCAGCCCGTGGAGTGTGCGCCGTAGGGCTGGATGCCGTACGTGATCGCGACGAGCAGTGCGGTCAGCCCGACACCGAAGGTGAGGTTGCCGGGGATGTCGAGCTTCGCCGTACGCCGTTCGCCGAGCTCGACCAATGACTTGTAGCCCCAGATCGTGGCGAAGATGCCGATCGGCACGCTCACCCAGAAGACCGCCCGCCAGTGCCACTCGGAGAGGAGGCCGCCGATGATCAGGCCGAGGAAGGATCCGGCGATGGCGGACACCTGGTTGATGCCCAGCGCCATGCCCCGCTGGCTCGCCGGGAAGGCGTCGGTGAGGATCGCCGTCGAGTTCGCGAAGAGCATGGCGCCCCCGATGCCCTGACCGACCCGGCCCACGATCAGCCACATCGCGCCGTGGCCGCCCTGGAACGGGTCGACCGAGAGCAGCACGGAGAACACCGTGAAGACGGCGAAGCCGAGGTTGTACATCTTCACCCGGCCGTACATGTCCCCGAGCCGTCCCAGGGTCACGACGAGGACCGCGGAGACCACCAGGAAGCCCATGATGATCCACAGCAGGTAGCTGACGTTCCCCGCCTCGAGCGGGTTGAGATCGATGCCGCGGAAGATGGCCGGCAGCGAGATGATCACGATCGAGGAGTTGATCGTCGCCATCAGGACGCCGAGCGTGGTGTTGGACAGCGCGATCCACCGGTAGTGCGGGTGGTCCTTGTCGAAGCGGCTCACCCGTTCGGGCGACGCAGTTGGTTGAGGCACTCAACCAAGAGTACGGCGCTGGTCGTCGTTTTGCCCTCCGGGTCTCGCTCACCTAAGATGAATCCTCGGTGTGCCACGGTGCATGCCGTCTCCGCAGCGCCGCGAGGACGCGGGCGCGCGGGGGACCTCCTCGGCGTGAGCCGAGCGGGCACCGACGTTGGACGACGAGGAGAGTGACTCGCGGTGTACGCGATCGTGCGCAGTGGCAGCAAGCAGCAGAAGGTTGCCGTGGGCGACGTCATCGAGATCGACAAGGTCGACCTCAAGGCCAACGCCGTGGGCAGCACCCTGACGCTGCCGGTGGTCATGCTCGTGGACGGCGCCAATGTGACGTCCTCCGGGCTGGAGAGCGCCGGCGTGACCGTCGAGATCCTCGGCGCGACCAAGGGTCCCAAGATCGTCATCCAGAAGTACAAGAACAAGACCGGGTACAAGAAGCGGCAGGGTCACCGCCAGAAGTACACCCAGGTCAAGGTCACCGACATCTCCGCCTGAGCGCGGCGGCTCCGAGCAGCGACAGACTCCTAGGACAGGGACCAGAACTCATGGCACACAAGAAGGGCGCGGCGTCCACGAAGAACGGCCGCGACTCCAACGCCCAGCGGCTCGGCGTCAAGCGGTACGGCGGCCAGCTCGTGAACGCCGGCGAGATCATCGTCCGCCAGCGCGGCACGCACTTCCACCCGGGCACCGGCGTGGGTCGCGGCGGTGACGACACGCTGTTCGCTCTCGTCGCGGGCAACGTCGAGTTCGGCACCCGACGAGGTCGCCGCGTCGTGAACATCGTCCCGGCAGGGGAGTGACCTCACTCCACCCGGGCCGAACACCAGCCTGACCAGCGAGGGGCGCTCCTGACTGCCGGGAGCGCCCCTTCGCCTTGCCCCCGCCCCGAGGGGCGACGCACCGACGAGAGGAACACCATGGCCGTCCCGACCTTCGTGGACCGGGTGCGCCTGGAGGTGCGCGCCGGGCGCGGCGGCAACGGCGTCGCCTCGGTCCACCGCGAGAAGTTCAAGCCGCTCGGAGGACCCGACGGCGGCAACGGAGGGCCCGGCGGCTCGGTGATCCTGCGGGTGGACCCCGACGTCACCACGCTGCTGGACTACCACCACAGCCCCCGTCGTACGGCGGGCCACGGCGGCCACGGCGCCGGGGGCCACCGCAACGGCAGCCATGGCGCGGACCTCGTGCTGCCCGTGCCCGACGGGACCGTCGTCAGCGACGAGACCGGGGAGGTGCTCGCCGACCTGGTCGGGCCGGGCACCGAGCTGGTCGTCGCCGCCGGCGGCCGTGGCGGGCTCGGCAACGCCGCGTTGGCCTCGGCGCGACGCAAGGCACCCGGTTTCGCGCTGCTCGGAGAGCCGGGCGAGGAGCGCCTGGTCACCCTCGAGCTCAAGGTCGTCGCCGACATCGGGCTCGTCGGCTTCCCGAGCGCGGGCAAGTCCAGCCTGATCGCGGCCATGTCGCGAGCCCGCCCCAAGATCGCCGACTACCCCTTCACGACCCTGGTCCCGAACCTCGGCGTGGTCACCGCCGGGGACGTCACCTTCACGGTGGCCGACGTGCCGGGCCTCATCGAGGGCGCCAGCCAGGGACGCGGCCTCGGCCACGACTTCCTCCGCCACATCGAGCGCTGCGCGGCCCTCGTGCACGTCATCGACATGGCGACGATGGAGCCGGGCCGTTCCCCGATCGACGACCTCGACGTCATCGAGGCTGAGCTCGAGGCTCACGGCGGGCTGGCCGACCGCCCGCGCCTGGTCGCCCTCAACAAGGTGGACGTCCCCGACGGGCGCGACCTCGTCGACCTGGTCATCGACGACCTGCACGCCCGGGGCCTGGAGGTGTTCCCGGTGAGTGCCGCCTCCCACGAGGGGTTGCGCGAGCTCACCTTCGCGATGGCCCGGCTGGTGCAGGAGCGGCGTACCACGGTCGCGGCCCCCCCGCCGCAGCGCATCGTGCTGCGCCCCCGCTCGACCGGCAGCGGCGAGGGATTCATCGTCGAGGAGATCGTCGACCCCGCGACCGGGTCCGGCCCCGCCTGGCGGGTCAGCGGCGAGAAGCCCGAGCGCTGGGTGCGCCAGACCGACTTCAGCAACGACGAGGCCGTCGGATTCCTCGCCGACCGCCTCAACCGGTT
>JBQCCW010000089.1:0-2320 GCA_051961835.1 Marmoricola sp.
GACAAGCTGTCCTGGGACACGGTCCGCCGCGCCGGCTCACGGCTCACCACGCCGCTGCTGCCGGACGACTACCTGCGGCTGCTGAACCCGCGCTGGACCACCCGGGAGCTGCGCGGGGTGATCGAGGAGGTCGTCCCCGAGACCGACGACGCGGCCACCGTGCGGATCCGCCCGGGCTGGGGGTGGCGCTACGACCACCACCCCGGGCAGTACATCGGCATCGGGGTGCAGGTCGACGGCCGCTTCCAGTGGCGGTCCTACTCGGTGAGCTCCCCACCGACCCGCTCCGGCGGCACGATCGCGATCACCGTGCGGGCGATGCCGGAGGGGCTGCTCTCGGGCCACCTGGTCACCGGGGTCGGCCCGGGGACCGTCGTACGCCTCGCGCTGCCGGCCGGCGAGTTCGTGCTGCCCGAGCCGCCGCCGCCGAAGATCCTCTTCCTGGTCGGTGGCAGCGGGATCACCCCGGTCATCGCGATCCTGCGCACGCTCGTGCGCCGCCACACGATCCCCGACGTCGTGCTGCACTACTCCTCGACCAGCCCGGAGCGGATGATCTTCCGTGACGAGCTGCAGCGGCTGGCCGCGGAGCAGGACGCCTTCACCCTGCACGAGCGGCACACCGATACCGAGGGCCTGCTCCAGCTCGAGCAGCTCGATGCGTACTGCCCGGACTGGCGCGAGCGAGAGGTGTGGGCCTGCGGGCCCGGGCCGATGCTCGACGCCGCGGAGGAGTTCTGGGAGGCGGCGGGTCTGGCCGAGAGGCTGCACCTCGAGCGCTTCTCCGTCGAGCTCGGCGGCGAGGGCGGCGAGGGCGGCACGATCACCTTCCAGAACACGGGGAAGTCGATCGAGGTCGACGGCGCCACCACCGTGCTCGAGGCGGGGGAGCAGGCGGGGGTCGGGATGCCCTACGGCTGCCGGATGGGCATCTGCCACACCTGCACGGTCACGATGCTCTCCGGCCGACTCCGCGACCTGCGCAACGGCGACGAGTACGCCGACGTCAACGCTCCCGTGCAGACCTGCATCACCGTCCCCGTCGGTGAGTGCACGCTCGACATCTAGGACCCGGACACCCGCTCGCACCAGCCCGACACACCTGGAGGATCTCGTGGCGATCAGCGACGTGAAGGAGTACACCCACCTCAGCGAGGAGGAGGTCGAACAGCTCGGGCGCGAGCTCGACGCGATCCGCGCTGAGATCGAGGAGTCGCGGGGCGACGACGACGCCGCCTACATCAACCGGCTCATCACCATCCAGCGGCGGCTCGCCGCGGCAGGACGCGTGACGCTGTTCGCGAGCAGCTTCCCGCCCGCCTGGGTCGCGGGGACGGCGATGCTCGCGGTGGCCAAGATCCTGGAGAACATGGAGATCGGCCACAACGTGATGCACGGCCAGTGGGACTGGATGAACGACCCGGAGATCCACTCCAGCACCTGGGAGTGGGACACCGCGCAGCCGGCCGAGCAGTGGAAGCACTCCCACAACTACATCCACCACCAGTTCACCAACGTGCTCGGCTACGACAACGACATCGGCTACGGCATCCTGCGGATGGCGCGCGAGCAGAAGTGGCACCCCGCCAACATCGGCCAGCCCGTCTACAACGCGCTGCTGGCCGCGCTCTTCCAGTGGGGCGTCGCGCTGCACGACCTCGACATCGAGGCGATCCGCAAGGGCCGCAAGGACCCCGCGGAGATGAAGCGGCAGCTGCGCCAGATCTGGCGCAAGGGGCGTCGGCAGGCGGGCAAGGACTACCTGTTCTTCCCGCTGCTGTCGGGGCCGAACTGGCTCACGACCCTGACGGCCAACGCGACCGCGAACGCGATCCGCAACGTCTGGTCCTACGTGATCATCTTCTGCGGGCACTTCCCCGACGGGGCGCTGCACTTCACCGAGGAGGAGCTCGAGGACGAGACGCGGGCGGAGTGGTACCTGCGGCAGATGCTGGGCGCGGCGAACTTCGAGGGCAGCCCGCTGCTGCACATCATGTCGGGCAACCTGGGGTTCCAGATCGAGCACCACCTGTTCCCCGACCTGCCGAGCAACCGCTATGCGCAGATCTCCGAGCGGGTGCGGGCGCTGTGCGACAAGTACGACATCCCCTACACGATCGGCCCGCTGCACCGGCAGTACGGCCAGGCGCTGCGCACGATCATGAAGCTCTCGCTGCCGAACCGGTTCACCGCCTCCGACGAGCCGGAGCCGCCCACGCCGCCGATGGACCGGCGCCGCAGGACCGACGAGGAGCGTCCGGCCCGTCGCCTGGAGACCGGGAGCTGGGCCGCGCGGCGCCAGGCGTCATGAGCGGCGTGC
>JBQCCW010000090.1:0-2475 GCA_051961835.1 Marmoricola sp.
TGGTCCACCGCCGGACAACGTAAGGAATCCCCGGCCGGCGGGTGATTCCGACACCCGCCCCGCCGCAGACGGGCACCCGAGTGCTGGTCAGCTGTTCCGGCCGGGCCCGCGGTACCCCAGAATGGCGCGACACGGCGCGACCGGCGCCCGCAGGTCCGGGGAGGTGCGACAGCGGTGCAGCAGCAGACCGACGACGACGTCGTACCCGTGTTCTTCCTCTCGGACTCGACCGGGATCAGCGCGGAGACCATGGGCAACGCGCTGCTCATCCAGTTCCCGGACTGCCGCTTCGAGCGGACCCTGTTCCCGTTCATCCACTCCGTGGAGGACGCCCGCCGGGTGGTCGAGGTGCTCGACGCGGCGATGGAGGGGCCGGTCACCCCGCTGGTGTTCTGCACGGCCGCCACCGACGACGTGCGCGCCGAGCTGCTGCGCACCAAGGCTCCGATCATCGACCTCTTCGACAGCCACATGTCCCGCGTGGAGGAGATCCTGGGCGTGCGCGGGGTCCGCGAGGTCGCCCGACTCCACGGCGTGGGGGACATCAAGCGCTACAACGCCCGGATGGCTGCGGTGGAGTTCACCATCGAGCACGACGACGGGCAGAGCCTGCGGGCGCTGGAGAAGTCCGACGTGATCCTGCTGGCGCCGTCGCGCTGCGGCAAGACCCCGACCAGCATGTTCCTCGCGCTCCAGCACGGCCTGTTCGTCGCGAACTACCCGCTCGTCGACGAGGACCTCGAGGCGGAGGAGCTGCCCCGGCCGGTGCTGCCCTACCTCGACCGGTGCTTCGGGCTCACCACGACCGTCGACCGACTGAGCCGGGTCCGCAACGAGCGCCGGCCGGGGTCGCGCTACTCCTCGCCCGAGCAGTGCCGGTGGGAGCTGCGGCGTGCGACCGACCTGTTCCGGGCACACCGGATCCCGGTCGTCGACTCGGCGACCAAGTCGGTGGAGGAGATCTCCACCCATATCCTGCAGAGCCTCAACGCCGCCACCCGCGCCCGCCGGCGGGCGGCACGACCCCCCGGGAAGGACCCGTCATGACCACCACGAGCTCAGGCACCAGCACCGGCTCCGGTGACGCGACCCAGAACGTCCGCTGGTTCGCCGACCTGGGGCTGGCCGACCTCGAGCAGGTCGGCGGCAAGAACGCCTCCCTCGGCGAGATGGTGTCCAACCTGGCCGACCTCGGGGTGCGCGTGCCGGACGGGTTCGCGACCACGGCGGAGGCGTTCCACCGGTTCATCGCCACCGACGTCGACGGCAACGGCGGGCTCGCCGACCGGATCGCCGGGCTGCTCGAGGGTCTCGACACCGACGACGTACGGCGGCTCGCCGAGGTCGGCCGGGAGATCCGGGAGGCCGTGATCGGCCAGCCGTTCCCCGAGGACCTCGAGGCCGACATCCGCGCCGCCTACGACCGGCTCGTCGCCGAGTCCGAGGGCGACCAGGAGCCGTCGTTCGCGGTCCGCTCCTCGGCCACCGCCGAGGACCTGCCGGACGCCTCCTTCGCCGGTCAGCAGGAGACGTTCCTGAACGTGCGCGGGATCGACGCGGTCCTCACCGCGATCCGCGAGGTCTACGCCTCGCTCTACAACGACCGCGCGATCGCCTACCGCGTCCACCACGGGTTCGAGCACGCCGAGGTGGGGCTGTCGGCCGGCGTGCAGCGGATGGTCCGGTCCGACCTCGGCGCGTCGGGCGTCATGTTCACCATGGACACCGAGTCCGGCTTCACCGACGCCGTGTTCATCACCTCGGCCTACGGTCTCGGCGAGGGCGTCGTCCAGGGCGCGGTCAACCCCGACGAGTACTACGTCTACAAGCCGGCCCTGCGCGCCGGTCGGCCCGCGATCCTCAAGCGCGGCGTGGGCGGCAAGGCCACCAAGATGGTCTACACCGACGACGCCACCATCGGCCGCACGACCGAGTTCGTCGACGTCGACCCGGCCGACAGCCGGTTGCTCAGCCTCACCGACGCCGAGGTCGAGGAGCTGGCCCGGCACGCCCTCGTGATCGAGGAGCACTACGGCCGGCCGATGGACATCGAGTGGGGCCGTGACGGGGTCGACGGACAGCTCTACATCCTCCAGGCGCGGCCGGAGACCGTGCAGTCGCGCCGTACGGGCACCCTCGAGCGCTACACGATGCCGAAGGAGGCCCGCGCCGGGGCCGAGGTCGTCGTCGAGGGCCGGGCCATCGGCCAGAAGATCGGTGCGGGCGCCGTCCGGGTGCTGCGGTCGCCGGAGCAGATGCACGAGTTCGAGGCCGGCGAGGTGCTCGTCGCCGACATGACCGACCCCGACTGGGAGCCGATCATGAAGCGCGCGTCCGCGATCGTCACGAACCGCGGCGGCCGCACCTGCCACGCGGCGATCATCGCCCGCGAGCTCGGCATCCCCGCGGTCGTCGGCACCCGCTCCGGCACCCGCGACCTCTCCGACGGCGACGACGTGACGGTCAGCTGCGCCG
>JBQCCW010000091.1:0-11434 GCA_051961835.1 Marmoricola sp.
ACGAGCATCGCGTCGGGGTTGTCGAACCGGAACATCAGGACCGCGACCGGCGTCAGCGCCAGTACCGCACCCGCGAAGAGCCCAGCGGCAGCCGAGGCGGTGGTGCGCCGCACGGTCCCTGCCAGGAGCGCCACGGCCGCCACACCCTCGAGCGCCTGCGGCACCAGCAGGGACCACGACGACAACCCGAAGACACGAACCGAGAGGTCCATCGGCCACAGCGCAAGCGGCGTCTTGTCGACCGTGATGCTGTTGGCGGCGTCGGAGGAGCCGAAGAAGAAGGCCTTCCACGACTCCGACCCGGCCTGTGCCGCCGCCGCATAGAACGTGTTGGCCCAGCCCGAGCCTCCCAGCCCCCAGAGGTAGAGCACCAGCGTGCCGAGCAACAGCGCAATGAACGCGCGGCCCTCCCAGCCGGCTCGCCGGGCGGGAGCCGCAGCGACGGCGGTCGCGGTCATTCCGGCTGTCGGCCCGGTCGGGTCGCCAGTGGTGACAGTCCCGGGAGCGGTGGTCGATGCGGTGGGCAGCCCGCTCCAGTGGGAGGCGGCCGATCCGTCCGATCCGGTGGCATGGTCGGTCGTGGTGGACATGGGACCACCGTCGCCATGTCGGCTGCACCCACGGTGTGGTCCGCCTGTGAGACCCCTGTCAGGTCAGCGGCAGGCGGCGATCGGGCCCGACGGCCAAGCCGCCTGATGGTGGCTCGATCACGAAGGTGGTCAGGTCCGAGGGCCGCCGTGTGAGCGCGCCGACCCCCCGCGCGACGGCCCCGCAACACCGAGGCCGCCGCATCCGGCAGCTGGACCTCTCGACACAGGGACAGCTGCTGGCTCCCGTGGTCTGGGACCCGTACTTTCTTAGCGCCCCTCAGGTGGTTTCTTGGGCGAGTTCGGGACCGGCCGACCACCCGGTCCTGCACCCGAGAAGCAGTGAAGCCCGAAACCCACAACCGTGGGTCGGGACTCTGCCGATGCCCTGAGACATCACACGGAGCCGCTTCACACGGAGCCGCCTGTCGGAATCGAACCGACGACCTTCTCATTACGAGCGGGTCCAGACGCTTGATCGGTCGCGTTGGTGAGCGTGGATTACGCCTGAAAGCGTTGCCTCGGGAGCACGACTTTTAACCTGGGGGGCCGCCGGGGGGCCGTGTCCCTGCCCGATTGCCGCCTTGATAGGGCGTTCCACCGCCTATCGGTCGCCGTCGGCTAGCGTTGGATCCGGACGAAATCGCAGGTCAGGGGCGTGCGCCGCCATTGCAGGCGTTGGACGTCGTTGGTGGTGACCGGAACTGAGACGGGACACACGCGGGACACGGGCCTCGCGGTCGGGTCCGGACGACGCAGGCACGATCGCGGCGCTGCACGTCTGGACAACCGCCTCCGCCTCATTTTCGAGCGCGTTGCCGACAGACACCTCACATTGGGCCGAAGGCCGGGGGACGGGCCCCACCGTGACGGTCGCGTTGGCTGTCGTTGGCATGTGCCTTCTGAACTGCGGAAACGCGACGGACAGCGTTGGGCGCGATCGGTCAGTTTTGGAAATCCTGCGGACTTTTTGCGGACCGAGGGGCTGCTCTGCTGGCCGCCGTCGCGGTGACTCGTCGCTCGCGCCGGCGTCATCAGCGCGCCGCCAGCTCATGCGCCTCCCGGTCCCAACAGACAGGACGGACGCACACGGGCCAGTGTCGCGAGCCCGCCTCATAGCCCCTGAATTGCTTAGCGGGCCGGGGGTGTGAGGCGAGCGCCGCACCCGCTTGGCTCACGCAGCCGGCGTGGTGCTCCTACGTCCGGTGAGGTCGCGGGAGCTTGGCACCCTCACTCGGGCGCTACAAGCGGGGCAGAGACGAGCCATACGTCACCCGCCACAACGGACATCGACATCCCCACCGCATAAAACGTGTATCGGTCCCCGTCTACCAGACTGAACACCTCATCGCCGCGCCGCCCTGAGAGTGACCAGCTGGGCGCATCCTCCGTCGTCACGGGCAGCGGCACGTATACGAGATCGAAAGCCGAGGCGCCGTCAAATACGATCACCCAACGAACGTCGGAACGACTGCCGAATGCAGCGGCTCCCATGGCCAACCGTTCAGTTCGCGTGTCGTATTCGACCCAGCGAACCTCGAGACCATGTGGAACACCGTTCTCGTCCGCCCACTCACCTGCGCTCCACTGCCCTGCAGGACCCGGAACGAGACGATCGACCTCCGGTGCGTCGTTCCACCATGACCTCACTGCGGGGACAGCTTGCTCCGCGACCACCCGAGCGGAGTGAACACGGACCTCGGCGTGCCGCGTCGAGAACAGGTACTGGTCGTCAGAGGCGAACGCCCAGTACACCTCACCGTAGGTTCCCTTCGTCTGCGGCGGCCGGCGGAGCCGGTGAGCGGTGAAGGTCGAGGTCGACTCAAATGCCATCCGATAACAGAGCAGAGCGGCTGGGTCGTCGGTCCATCGGCCTGCCGAAGAATCGGCCATCCACTCGAACGTGATTTCTGCGCTCGAACCGGACACGTTGTGACGAAGGCTCGTCATTCGAGCATGATTTAGATCCATGCCCTGATCGAGCCACTCCTGAGTTGACGGATTCAGAGCATTGCTCGATCCGACTCGGATTTCATTCACGTAGTCTCGAATCTAATTCGCCGAACTGCTCCGCTTCCATCAAATCTCTCCATTGTGCGGCGCGCGCTTCTCCGCCGCCCAGACTGTTCCATCTGTTCCGCGCGCCACCACGTGAAAATCGCTGCGTTTGAACGTGCGGTGTTTCGATCCCGTTATGCGCTGCGCTCCTGAGGTCGACCCGCTTCCTGATGGCCGTCTTTCCATCCTCACTATAGCTCTTAATGTAGAGCGAGTTTTTTCCGCGTGCCTTCTGGCGAGAGATCCTCTCGGCCTCGGCCCGAAGGCGCTCCTTCGACGTCTTGCTCTGAGGCACTGCTGTCGGCGGAGGCGTGGGACCCGCCCCTTCGCCTCCGGGGTACGTCATAAGGCCCGAGATATCGGAGCTGTTGATCGGATCTTGCGGATACGAATATGCAGTGCTGTTGCCGCCGTACACCGGGTCGGGCGACAGGAACAGAGCGGTCGATGGGTTATAGAGTCGAACTCCCATCAGCACCAAACCACTGGCGTCAGTGGCCCTTTGAGCCGAGCCGAGCCACCCATAGCCCAATCCGCCTCCGGCACCAGTCGACGTTACGCCTGACGGGTTCGTCGCGGTCTCTCCAGCCGACGAGTTGACCTGGCTATTTCCGTACTCGTCTAACGATGCCCAGTCGTCGACCCCATAGGCGTTACCGGAGGACGGCAGAGAGAGCTGGGCCACCGCATCACCGTGGGCGTTCGTCATCACAATCTGCACCACACCGGACGCGATGATGTCCACGCTCAAGTCGTCGCTAATACCCTCGACGTTGCGCTCGACGGCGCTCCCAGTCGCGGTCGTCGTCGTTTCCCACGCAGCGTTGTCGGAGGAATCGTCGTAGTGCGAGGTGATGCTCGACGTAGAAGCACCGCCCGCGGGTCCGGTTGCCGCCTGCGTGCGTCGGCCCATGGCATCGAGCGAATACGTCGTAGTGGTGCCCGACTGGTTGATGTCATGAACCGCGTCTGTGTCGTAATAGCCGACGCTCACCGCCCCGGGCGACGAACCAGCGACGGCTCCCGCAGGTGTATCGGCCTGCGGGATGTTGGTCTGGCGACCGAGGGCGTCGTATACGTAGCCGCCGGTGATGCGGTCGGTGTTGTCGTAGCTCCACGTCTTCGTTGTCACGCCCGTTGGGCTGGTGCCGGTTTGGCAGCTGCCGTCGGCGGCGGCGGGGGTGCTGGTGAGGCCGGTGCGGTTGCCGTTGGCGTCGAAGGTGTAGTCACGGATTGCGCAGCGGGTGGCGACGCCACCGGTGGTGCTTGAGGCGCTGGGGTCATCGAGCGGTCCGGCGCCGGGGGTGGCTGTGCGGTCGACGACGTGGGTCAGGCGGGATGCGCCGTCGTAACGGTATTGGCGTGCATAGCCGGTGGCAGCGGTGCCGGTGGTGTCGCCCGAGTAGGCCGCACCATCTGGGGTCCATTCGGCCTGGACGCGGTCGGCGGCGTCGTAGGTTCGTGACCAGGCCACCCATTCTTGGTCGGCCAGGTCGCTGCTGGTTCCATCGCCGTTGTCGACCGTGACGTGGCCCGAGTACGAGAGGCCGGTGAGGTCACCGGCGGTGTCGTAGTCGGCACGACGCGTCATTGCGCCTGGAAGCGTCTCGGTGGTCAGATCGCCGGCGGCGTTGTAGGCGCCGGTGATCGTCACTGCGCGTCCGTTGGGATTGCTCACCGACTCAGACGTGGGGAGGCCCCGGTGCTCGATGCTGCCAGTGGCGTCGGTGCCGTCGTAGGTGTAGCTGGTGGTGCCTTGAGGGTCGGTGACCATCTTCACCTGTCCGGCGGCGTCGTAGCCGGTGGTGGTGGTTTCGCCGGCTGCGGCGCTGTAGGTGGTGGTGCGTCCCCAGTCGTCGTAGCCGGTGATGATCGGGTCGCCCGTCGACGGGGTGACGGTGCTGAGCAGCCCGGTGTCGGGCGCGTAGGTGTAGCTCGTCGACGGTACTGGCGTCGACCCGGGGAGCCCGGTGACGTTGACGGCGGTGCTCGCCGTCATCCCGTCTGGCCGGTACGTGGTGGTGGTGGTCCGCGTCGTGGAGCCGCTGGTTTCGGTGACCTCGGTGGGCTGCTGGTCGTCGTTGTAGCCGGTAACGGTGGAAGTGATGAGGTCCGGTCCCGTCGACGGTGCACCGGCGTAGTGGGTCTGGCACAGCAGGTCTGCCCACTCCGGCTTGTTGCCGCATGCGGCGACCGCGGCGTTCGCGCCTGCGGTGTAGTACACCGTTTGGCGGGTGCCGGCGTCTGAGCCGTTCGACTTCGGTTGCGAGGTGGCGACGACGCGGCCTTGGGCGTCGTAGCTGGTCTTGGAAGCGATGCCGGGGTTGCCGGCGCCCATATCGATCGTCGAGGTGGACGCGAGCCCGAGGTTCCAGCCCACGTCGGCGGCGCCACCTGGGACGGCGTTGTCGTAGCCGGTCCGCGTGACCGACAGCGTATCGACATCTGCGCCGGTGCCCGGGACACGAGGTATCGCAGGCACCGATGGACGTGCCCGACCTGATGATGAGCTCCGAGGTGGCCCAGCTGCTCCACGTATCACAGGCGACGCTCTGCCGCTGGCGACAGAGCGGATCCGGGCCGCGGGTGCTGTGGCTCTCAGCCCGCGTTCCCAGATACCTGCGGTCGGACGTCATCTCATGGATGGAGGCGATGCGCTCATGAGCATCCAGAAGCAGCCGAACGGCCGGTTCCGCGCACGACTGAAGAGCGGGCGCACCAACGTGGCGAGCAAGACCTTCGACACCAAGCGGGAGGCGGAGCAATGGCTCGCCCGCGAGCGCGCCGCGCTGGTCCGCGGGGTCGATCCACGGGCGGGGCAGCAACGCGTCCGCGCTCTGCTCGAGCCCTGGCTCGCGGCACGTCGCCACTCTGTGGCTAGCAAGACCTACCGCATCGACGCTGACCTCGAACGGGTGCTCCCCACCAGCCTGCTCGCCCTGCAGGTTGCTGCTGTCACCGAACGCGAAATCGCTCGGTGCTTCGAGTACTGGATCGGCCGTGGCCTGGCGGAGCGGACAGCGGTGCGCTACCGGGCCAGCCTCTCGGCGTTCTTCGGCTGGTGTACGCGGGAGCGGTTCATCGCAGCCAATCCTGTGACAGGGGTGCGGGTGCCGCGCCAGTCCACGGTGGCCACCGAAATGGCTCCCTTCTCCGAGGACGAGCTCGAGGCCGCCTACCGCGACTGGTACCGCGCGGACGCTCGGCTCGGCGACGTCCTGCTCGTGCTGGGCTGGACCGGGCTGCGCTGGAGCGAGGCACGTGCGGTCCGGGTCGAGGACGTGATGCACGTGCCCACGCCCGGGCTCTGGATCCGGCGCGCAGAACCCGAGGGGGTGGGACTGAAGTCGACGAAGGGTCGACGTTCGCGTCGCGTTCCCTTGGCTGACCGCGTGCTTCCTCTGGTCCTCGCGATGGCCGAGGGGAAGACCGGTGAAGACCTGCTCTTCACCACCCGGGGCGGTGCTCAGCTCCACAGGACGCCGGTCGTGCGTACGGTGAACTGGGTCAAGACCAGCAAGGGTCGCCGCATCCACGACCTCCGCCACACCGCTGCCTGCCTGTGGCCGGCGCGCGGTGTGGACCCGGGCACGGTGCAGGCGTGGATGGGCCACGAGTCGATCGCGACCACGAACCTCTATCTGCACTTCCTCGGCACGGGGGCCCACCGTGCCGGGTTGGAGAGGCTGAACGCACCGCGGGGGGCCGCCGGGGGGCCATCTCGGGACTCCCTCGGACCATGACACGAGCGAGATTCGGACGGCACAGACAGCGTCTCCGCTGGTCAGAGGCGGTTTGGGCGCGGAGCCGCCTGTCGGAATCGAACCGACGACCTTCTCATTACGAGTGAGACGCTCTACCGACTGAGCTAAGGCGGCGCAGTGCCCGGCCGCTGAGCCGGGCACGCCGCACGAGTATAGGGGAGCAGCGCGGACCGGACCGAATCGGCTCCTCAGCAGGACTTCCCGTTGCGGGGGACCTTCCCGGCGACGAGGTACGCCTCGACCGTGGCGTCGATGCAGGCGTTCCCGCGGTGGTAGGCCGTGTGCCCGTCGCCGTTGCGGGTAACGAGGACACCGGAGTCCAGCTCGGAGGCGAGGCCCTGGGCCCAGGCCAGCGGCGTCGCCGGGTCGCGGGTCGTCCCGAGGACGAGGATCGGCGGCGCGCCGGGCGCATGCAGCGCGTGCGAGTGGTGGCCCGACTTCACCGGCCAGGTCGAGCACGTCGACAACCCGAAGGCGAAGTCCCGGCCGAACGTCGGTGAGACCTTCTCGAACGCCCCGAAGTACGCCGGCACCTTCGCGGTTGGGATGTAGTCGTCGTGATCGAGGCAGTTCACGTCGTACAGCGCGTTCAGCGAGTTGTCGGTGTAGCCGTTCGGCCCCCGCGAGACGTAGAGGTCCGCCAGGGACAGCAGCGTGCCGCCGCGATGGCGGCGGATCGCCTCGGTGAGGCCCGCGGTGAGCTGGGGCCACCAGCTCTTGACGTAGAGCGGCATCCAGATGCCGAGCGTGGCGAGCCCCACGGTGAGCGGTCGGTCGGTGCCGGTGGGCAGTGGTGAGCGCTCGATGTCCGCGAGCAGCTGCTGCACCCGGCGGATGCCTTGGGCGACCGAGTCGCCCAGCACGCAGCCACCGGCGTCGACGCAGGAGGAGACGTAGGACTCCAGGGCGACCTCGAACCCGTGCGCCTGGGCGAGGGAGAGCTCCAGGTTGGACAGGGACGGGTCGATCGCGCCGTCGAGCACCATCCGGCCCACGTGGTGAGGGAAGAGGTCCGCGTAGGTGGCGCCGATGAACGTGCCGTAGGAGGCGCCGAAGTAGTCGAGCTTGGGCTGCCGAAGGGCGCCGCGCAGGATGTCGACGTCCCGCGCCACCTCCGGGGTCGACATGTGCCGCGCCAGGCCGGCGTCGTGGCGCACGCAGCCCTCGCCGAACCGGTGGACGAGGGCGTCGAGGCGGTGGCGCTCGGCCGCCGTGTCGGGGTCCGGATCGTAGGAGATGAGCGCGTCGAGCTGGGCGGTGCCGACGCAGTGCAGCGGCGTGCTGGCCCCCACGCCGCGCGGGTCGAAGCCGACCACATCGTAGTGGTCGAGCACCGGAGCACCGAAGACGCTGCCGGCGGCCTGCGCGTACTGCACCCCGGAGCCGCCGGGGCCGCCGGGGTTGATGACCAGCGCTCCGACCTTGTGCGCCTGGTCGCGTGCGAGCACCCGCAGCACCTTGAGGGTGATCGTGCGCCCGTGCGGGTGGGCGTAGTCCAGCGGGACCGTGAGCGTCGCGCACTCGCCGCCGGCGCACGCCGACCACGCCAGGCGCTGCCGGTAGAACCGCTCCAGGTCGGGCGCCGGCGAGGGCAGCGGTCCGCGGGGGACCTCCGGCGAGGCGAGGGGCGAGGGGCCGTATCCGCTCGGCGTGTCGTCACCGACGGCCTGCCACGTCACGACGGCGCCCAGGCCGAGGACGAACACCAGGACGCCGACCAGCACGCCGGTCACGGTGCGCCGGCGCTGGACGCGCGGCTCGCTCGTCATGAGGGCCAGCCTAGGGTCAGCGGCCGGCGGGGTCCGCGTCGCCGGCGTGCAGCCGCAGCGCGACCATCAAGGACTCCAAGGCGAGCAGCGGCGGCACGTTGAACTCGAGCATCTGCCGGCGTGCCTCGAACACCGCGTCGATGCGCCGCAGCTGCCCCTCGGCGGGCGCGTCGTCGGCCAACCGACGCAGCTCGTCGTACCGATCGGCGTTGACGAGCGCGGTCTTCCGGCCCAGGTGGAGGGCGAGGACGTCCCGGTAGACCGAGACCAACTCCATCAGGCTGCGGTCCACGACGTCGAGCACCCGCCGCTTGGCCCGGGCCTTCTGGCTCTTCTCCAGATCCCTCAGCGCAGGGGCATACTCCCGGGGCCGCCGACCGCGGTCGACCACCCCGTAGGCCCGATCGAGCTCGGCCCGCTCGCGCTCGTCGGCAGCGGTGGTGAGGGCGTCGGCCTCCTCGGTGGCCAGCTCGTGAAGCCGCGCCGCCGCCCGCATGGCCGCGCCGATGCCGCTCAGCCTCGCGGGGATGCCGACCACCTCGGTACGCCGGGCGCGGGTGGCGTCGTCGCGGGCGAGCGCGCGCGCCCGGCCGATGTGGCCCTGGCTTGCGCGAGCGGCGTACGTCGCGACCTCGTCGCTCACGCCGTCGGCACGGACCAGGAACGCCGCCACGTCCTCCACGGCGGGAGTCGCGAGCACGACCAGGCGGGTGCGCGAGCGGATGGTGGGCAGTACGTCCTCGACGGTCGGCGCACAGAGCAGCCAGACGGTGCGCGGCGTCGGCTCCTCGATGGCCTTGAGCAACGCGTTCGCCGCCTGTTCGGTGAGCCGGTCGGCGTCCTCCACGACGAGGATCTGCCATCCGCGGCCGGCCGGCGCGAGCGCCGAGCGGCGGACCAGCTCGCGGACCTCGTCGACGCCGATCGAGAGCTTCTCGGTGCGCGTCACCGACACGTCGGGGTGCGATCCGACGTCGACCTGGTGGCAGGAGGCGCACGCGCCGCAGCCGCCCTCCTCGCACTGCAGCGCGGCCGCGAAGGCGAGCGCGGCGTTGGACCGGCCACTGCCCGGAGGGCCGGTGAAGAGCCACGCGTGGGTCATCCCTCCGGCCTCAGAGCCGGCCGCCCGGCGCAGACGCTCGACCACCTCGTGCTGGCCGACAAGCCGGTCCCACACCGTTCGCGGCGCGGTCACGGGTGGCTCCCCAGCAACTCCTGGATGCGGTCCCGGATCCGGTCCCGGAGCTCCTCGACCTCCATCCGGGCATCGAGGACGAGGTAAGGGGACGGATCGCGGCGGGCCAGGTCGAGGAAGCCCTCGCGCACCCGGCGGTGGAAGGCCAGCGACTCCCCCTCCATCCGGTCCCGTTCCTCGAAGCGGCCGAGCCCGGCCTCCGGCTCGAGGTCCAACAGCACCGTCAGGTGCGGCCGCAGGTCGCCGGTCGCCCAGCGGACGACCGGCTCCAGGTCGTCGAGCACGAGGTCCCGACCGGCGCCCTGGTAGGCCAGGGTGGAGTCGACGTAGCGGTCGGTCACCACGACCGCGCCCCGACGCAGCGCCGGCCACACCACCTGCGCGAGGTGCTCGGCCTTGTCCGCGGCGTACAGGAGCGCCTCCGCCCGCGGTGCCAGCGCGCCGGTAGCCGGGTCGAGCAGGACCCGTCGGATCTCCTTGCCCACCGCGGTGTCGCCCGGCTCGTGGGTGAGCACCACCTCGTGGCCTGCTCCGGCGAGCCAGTCGCGGAGCAGGCGTGCCTGGGTCGACTTGCCGGCGCCCTCACCGCCCTCGAAGCACACGAACAGGCCCGACTCGGCGTACAGGCCTGGCGCGCTCGTCACGCCCGCAGCCTAGGCGACCAATCCGACGTGGGGGACCGGCCGGTCGGGCGCGGCCATGTAACGCGGTGTTCGGGTCGGGACACGCCGGCAACACCACCCGTTCACAAGCAATAACCCCGCGTTACATGGCGGGCGCGGGCAGTACCGCCGGTCACGCCTTCTTCGCGGCGGCCTTCTTGGTGCCCTTCTTCGCCGCCTTCTTCGCCGGAGCCTTCTTGGTCGCCTTCTTCGCGGGACCCTTGGCGCGGCGGTCGGCGAGGAGCTCCGCGGCCCGCTCGAGGGTGATCGCCTCCACGCTGTCGTCCTTGCGCAGGGTCGCGTTGGTCTCGCCGTCGGTGACGTACTCGCCGAAGCGGCCGGCCTTGACGACCACCGGCTTGCCGGAGACCGGGTCGTTCCCGAGCTCCTTGAGCGGCGCCGCAGCGGCGGCACGGCCACGGGTCTTGGGCTGCGCGTAGATCGCCAGCGCCTCGTCGAGCGTGATGTCGAAGATCTGGGCCTCGCTCGTCAGCGAGCGCGAGTCGGTGCCCTTCTTCAGGTATGGCCCGTAGCGGCCGTTCTGGGCGGTGATCTCCTCGCCCGACTCCGGGTCCGTGCCCACCACCCGCGGCAGGGACAACAGCCGCAGCGCCTGCTCGAGGGTGACCGTCTCGAGCGTCATCGACTTGAAGAGCGACCCGGTGCGCGGCTTCGCCTTCTTCGGCGCGTCCTCGGGGAGCACCTCGGTGACGTAGGGGCCGTAGCGACCGTTCTTCGCCACAACGAGGTGGCCGCTCTCCGGGTCGGTGCCCAGCTCGACCTCCGCGCCGGCGGGGGTGGCGAGGAGCTCGCGGGCCTTTTCCGGGGTGAGCTCGTCGGGAGGCAGGTCGTCGGGCACGTTCGCCCGCTGGCCGTCGGGTGCCTCCACGTACGGCCCGTAACGGCCCACCCGCAGCACCAGCCCGCCGTCGTCGGGACCGCCGATCGGGAACGTCGCGAGGTCCTTGGCGTCGATGTCGCCGAGCTCGGTGACGAGCTTCTTCAGGCCCTCGATGTCGCCGTCGCCGAAGTAGAAGGCGGCGAGCTCGGAGTTGCGGTCCTTGCGGCCGGCGGCGATCTCGTCGAGCACGTCCTCCAGGCCGGCGGTGAACTCATACGACACCAGGCGGGAGAAGTGCTCCTCGAGCAGTCGGACGACAGAGAACGCCAGCCACGCCGGCACCAGCGCGGTGCCCTTCTTGTAGACGTAGCCGCGGTTGAGGATCGTCCCGATGATCGAGGCGTACGTCGAGGGACGCCCGATCTCCCGGTCCTCGAGCTCCTTGATCAAGGTCGCCTCGGTGTAGCGGGCCGGCGGCTTGGTCTCGTGGCCGCTCGCCTCGAGTCGGGCGGCGCTGACGGTGTCGCCCTCGGAGACGTCCGGCAGCCGGGTCTCCTG
>JBQCCW010000092.1:0-2251 GCA_051961835.1 Marmoricola sp.
GAGCGACACGCAGTCCCCAGACCTCGAGACCACTGACGGTCAGCCCGTCGCGGCCACCACGGAGGGCACCCTGGTGCCGGAGGTTGCCGAAGCCGCCACCGAAGCCGCCACCGGGAACACCACGGGGGACGCCACCGCAGCCCCGACCGGTGCGCCGACCGTTCCTGACGAAACCACCGGCGAGGCCACCGACGAGGCCACCGACGAGGCCACCGACGAGGCAGACGCCGCCCCGGTCGAGAGCGGCTCGGCGGACAAGCCCGAGAAGGGCTCACGCCTGCGGCAGCTGGAGCGCGAGGGTGAGGTCGCCGCCGACTTCCTCGAGACGCTCCTGGACATCGCCGACCTCGACGGCGACATCGACGTGGACGTCGACGGAGACCGGGCCGCGATCGCCATCGTCGACTCCGAGGAGGGGCGCGTGCCCCGTCGGCTGGTCGGCAGCGACGGCAAGGTGCTCGAGGCGCTGCAGGAGCTGACGCGGCTGGCGGTCCAGGTGCAGACCGGCGAGCGCAGCCGCCTCATGCTCGACATCGCCGGGCACCGTGCCGAGCGCCGGTCCGCGCTGGTGGAGCTGGCCCACGCCGCGATCGCCGAGGTCAAGGAGTCGGGGGAGAAGCGTTCGCTCGAGCCGATGACAGCCTTCGAGCGCAAGGTCGTCCACGACGAGGTCTCCGCTTCCGGACTGGTGTCGGAGTCCGAGGGCGTGGAGCCGCGCCGACACATCGTCATCCTGCCGGCGTGACCCGCGCTCGTTCCAACTGAAACGCAACGTTTCACGTGGAACGACCCCAACCACCGGGGCCCGTCGTCCAGGCGCGACACCGGCCGCCCTAGGGATCGGACCGGTCCTGTGGAGTCCTCTTCCGGGGCACCACCCGGTTCGTGCTCACGGGGCGCCCTTCCATCTGATGTTCCGACCTGCTTGACCGAGGAGTGCGTGCCCGTGGTCCACGAGTCTCTCGGCCCGGTGGGCGCGCCCGCCACACCTCCCGCTGCCCGAGCCGTCTTCGGCGACCGATTGGAGCTCGCCGAGCAGTTCGTCGCGATCCTGAGCGACACGGGTATCAGCCACGGACTCATCGGGCCCCGGGAGGCGCCGCGACTGTGGGACCGCCACGTGCTCAACTGCGCCGTCGTCCAGGAGGCTATACCGCGTGCCGATGCGGGGCAGCGCGTCATCGACGTGGGATCGGGCGCAGGCTTGCCCGGACTGGCTCTGGCCATCGCCCGACCCGACCTCGAGCTGCACCTCGTCGAGCCCTTGGCGCGTCGTACCGGTTGGCTGAGTGGCGCCGTGGCCCAGCTCGGTCTCGAGAACGTCGTGGTCCACACCTCCCGCGCCGAGGGACTCTGGGACCGGGTGCGGGCCCCGTGGGTGACGGCTCGCGCAGTCTCGAGGATCGTCCAGCTCGCCGAGTGGACGCTGCCACTCCTGGACGCGCACGGCAGCCTGCTCGCCCTCAAGGGAAGCCGGGCGACACAGGAGCTCGCAGACAGCCGTACCGCGCTTCAGCGGCTCGGCGTGGTCGATGTGGCTGTGGCGGAGTTCGGGGCGAGCCTCCTGCCGGAGGCGACGATCGTGCTCCGACTCACCATCGGCGGAGAGGTGGACCGCCGGCGCTTCCGGAGCCGCCAGCCCTCCAGCGCCGGTTCGGCCCGTCGGCGCGCCGATCGACCACGCGGTTCCCGACGCACCGGCCCGGGAGCGAGCGACCGTCGGCCTCGTCAGCCATGATCGTGTCCAGACCATTTCGCAGGCCGGTACCCGTCGATCCGTTCGTCGGACGAGCCGCAACCCCGGAGGTGCACTCCTAGTGACCATGTCGACCAACCTGGGCTGGCCCAGTGGCCCGGAGCCGTCCCCGGAGCATCGACGGCTGGGGTGGCTGGGGCGGGGACGCCGCGTTTCACGTGAAACGGCTCGAGGAGCGGAAGCGCCGCCACCGGTGACGGTGGAGGCACCCAGCACCACAACGGGGTCGGCGCTGCCGGACGTGGCTGGGGGTGCCGGTGCCGTCGCCGACAGTGGGCAGGTGGCGCGAGCCGCTGCCACGGACGCCCCGGAGGCGCCGGGCACGCGACCGGACCCCATAGAGGCTGCTCATGACGCCTTCGAGGGCGCAGCGGTCGGGGCCGAAGTATCGGGGCCGACCGTGGCCGGGGTGGGTGGCGACGACGCGTCAGGTGAGCTCCACCGTCCTGTGGACAAGCTGGTGGACAACAGCGCGGAAAACGGCGTTCCTGAACG
>JBQCCW010000093.1:0-6983 GCA_051961835.1 Marmoricola sp.
GTTCTTCGTCAACGCCGGCGTGCGGTTCGTCGAGGAGATGTGCAAGATGCGCGCCTTCGTCGAGCTGTGGGACGAGATCACCCGTGAGCGGTACGGCGTCCAGGACCCGAAGATGCGCCGCTTCCGGTACGGCGTGCAGGTCAACTCGCTCGGCCTGACCGAGGCCCAGCCGGAGAACAACGTCCAGCGCATCGTCCTGGAGATGCTCGGCGTCACGCTGAGCAAGAACGCCCGCGCTCGCGCCGTCCAGCTGCCGGCGTGGAACGAGGCCCTCGGCCTGCCCCGCCCGTGGGATCAGCAGTGGTCGCTGCGGCTGCAGCAGGTGCTCGCCTACGAGTCCGACCTGCTGGAGTACGACGACATCTTCGACGGCTCCACCGTCGTCGAGGCCAAGGTCGCCCAGCTCGTCGCCGACGCCAAGGCGGAGATCGACCGCGTCCAGGCGATGGGCGGTGCGGTCGCGGCGGTGGAGTCGGGCTACATGAAGCAGGAGCTCGTCTCCTCCCACGCCGCCCGCCGGGCCCGGATCGAGAACGGCGAGGAGATCGTGGTCGGCGTCAACAAGTTCGAGACGACCGCCGAGTCGCCCCTGACCGCGGACCTCGACGCCGCGATCCAGACCGCCGACCCCGAGGCCGAGCGGCAGGCGATCGCGAGCGTCGAGGCGTGGAAGGCCCAGCGCGACCAGGCCGAGGTCGACGCGGCCCTGGCGAAGCTCGCCGAGGACGCCAAGACCGGCGCGAACCTGATGACCGCGACGCTCGCCGCCGCCCGCGCCGGGGCGACGACCGGGGAGTGGGCGGGCACGCTGCGCGAGGTGTTCGGCGAGTTCCGCGCCCCGACCGGCGTCTCCGGCGCCGTCGGTGTCGCCCAGGCCGTCGGCGAGGCCGGAGCGGAGCTGGCCGCCGTGCGCGAGCAGGTGCAGCGCACCGGCGAGGAGCTCGCCGGCAACGAGGGCGGCCGGCTGCGGCTGCTGGTGGGCAAGCCCGGCCTCGACGGCCACTCCAACGGCGCGGAGCAGGTGGCGGTGCGTGCCCGTGACGCCGGCTTCGAGGTCATCTACCAGGGCATCCGGCTCACTCCGGAGCAGATCGTCTCCGCAGCCGTCGCCGAGGACGTGCACTGCATCGGCCTGTCGATCCTGTCCGGCTCGCACATGGAGCTCGTCCCCGACGTGCTGGCGAAGATGAAGGAGGCGGGCATCGAGGACGTCCCCGTGATCGTGGGCGGCATCATCCCCGACTCCGACGGTCGTGCGTTGCGCGAGCAGGGGGTCGCGATGGTCTTCACGCCGAAGGACTTCAGCCTGACGCAGGCGATGGCCGGCATCGTCGAGGTGATCCGCCGGGCGAACGGCCTGGACTGAGCACCACTGGACTAGACCTGGCCTGCCCCTGGACCTTTGTCCCCATTTACCGTATCCGCGGACGAAAGCCGCGCAGCGGCGGGGGAGAAGTGACGCATATGGCCGGTGTGCGCGCGGAGTGGGCGCAGAAGGCCTTCGGCGCGCTGCTCGACGCGGCCCCCGACGCCATGCTCGTGGTGGACGCTGCCGGCGTCGTCCAGTTGGCGAACGCGCAGGTGCTCGCCATGTTCGGCTACGAGCGGGAGGACCTCCTCGGAGAGCCGGTCGAGCGGCTGATCCCGACCGGGGTGCGCGCCCATCACGCCTCGCACCGCCAGGCGTACGCCGCGGCGCCCCGGCTGCGGGCGATGGGCAGCGGGCTGGACCTGCGGGCCTGCCGCAGCGACGGCTCGGAGTTCCCCGTCGAGATCTCGCTGTCCCCGATGGAGACCGAGGACGGGCTCGTGGTCTGCGCCGCGATCCGCGACGTGACCCGGCGGCGGCGCGAGGAGCAGCTGTTCCGCGGCCTGCTCGAGGCGGCACCGGACGCGATGGTGATCGTGGATCGCGACGGCCGGATCGTCTTGGTGAACGCCCAGGTCGAGAAGCTCTTCGGCTACGCCCGCGACGAGCTCGTCGGGCAGCCGGTCGAGAGGCTGGTCCCCGAGCGGTTCGGCGCGCACACGCACTTCCGCCGGGGCTACCTCGACGAGCCGCGAACCCGCCCGATGGGCCTCGCCGGCAACCTCGCCGCGCGGCGCAAGGACGGGTCGGAGTTCCCGGTCGAGATCTCGCTGGCCCCCCTCGAGACCGAGGACGGGCTGCTCGTCTCCGCCGCGGTGCGCGACATCACCGAGCGGCGCCGTACCCAGGAGGCCGCGGACCGGCTCAAGGACGAGTTCTTCGCCAGCGTCTCGCACGAGCTGCGCACCCCGCTGACCTCCATCCTCGGGTACGCCGAGCTGCTGGACGACCTGCCCGACCTACCGCCGGACGCGCGCCGGTTCCTGGAGGTGATCGGCCGGGGGGCGCAACGCGAGCTCCGGCTGGTCGACGACCTGCTCACGCTGGTGAAGCTCGAGAGCGGCGGCCTGACGATGGCCGCGCACGACGTGGACGTGCGGGGCTTGGCGGAGCAGGCTGTCTTCAGCTGTGCGCCGAGCGCCGGTCGCCGCCGGCTCAGCGTCGCGCTCGACGCCGCCGAGGAGCCCCTCGTAGTGCGCGGGGACGGGCTCCGGCTCGGCCAGGTGCTGGACAACCTGCTCTCCAACGCCGTGAAGTTCACCCCGGTCGGGGGACGGGTCGAGGTGCGCGTGCGCCGCGACGGGGACCGGGCGGTCGTCGAGGTGCGCGACGACGGTCCGGGGATCTCCGAGGCCGACCAGCAGCGCCTCTTCGAGCGGCTCTTCCGCACCCGGGAGGTCGTCGAGGCGAACGTGCCGGGGGCCGGCCTGGGGCTCTCGATCGCGCTCGGCATCGCCGAGGCGCACGGGGGCTCGCTCGCCGTGGAGAGTGCGCTGGGCGAGGGCACGGTCTTCCGGCTGACGCTCCCGCTCACCGGCGGTGTCGTGGTGCCCGAGCAGGCGCACGCGGGTCTCGCGGGCAGCCCCGCCCGCTCCCTGCCGCGGCGCTGAGCGCGGCTCAGTACTTCCCGAAGTCCTGCGTGTAGTAGGGCACCCCGCGGCTGTCCACGGCGTAGCCGATGCCGATGCGCCCGTAGTGTCCGAGCAGGTTCTCCCGGTGCGGCGGGCTGTGGAACCAGGCCCGGGTGACCCGGCGGTAGGAGTAGCCGTAGGCGACGTTCTCCCCGCAGCGGTGCCACCCGGCCGGGATCTGTCGGGCGTAGAGCGGGTTGTGGCTCATGTCGTGGGCGTCGGCCTGGCGCTGCGACCACCGGGTGGCGACGCGGCTCATCGCGGGATCCAGCCGCAGCGGTCGCAGTCCCCTCGCACGACGGTAGGCGTTGGTCTCGTCGAGGATGCGCTGTTGCACCTGGTGCAGGCTGGGCCGCGCGGCGCGGGCGGTCGCGTCGCCGTGAGCCTGGGCCGGCGCGGTGAGCGTGCCGCCGACCAGCGCCAGGCAGAGCAGGGGCGCGAGGGCGAGAGCACGCAGGAGCGCACGTGCCGGACGGATCGGTTGCCGAGCCATGAAGGCGACGTTACGGACTATTCGGCCGTCACGTCTCCAAAAATCCGGACAAACCGACTTTTTGTCGGGTCAGAACAACCGCTGGCTCGGATCGTCGATCCCGCGCAGGGCGTCGTAGTCCACGACCGCGCAGGCGATCCCGCGGTCCTCGGCGAGCACGCGGGCCTGGGGCTTGATCTCCTGCGCGGCGAAGATGCCCCGCACGGGCGCCAGCAGCGGGTCGCGGTTGAGCAGCTCGAGATAGCGGGTGAGCTGCTCGACGCCGTCGATGTCGCCGCGCCGCTTGATCTCCACCGCCACCGACGCCCCGCCGGCGTCGCGGCACATCAGGTCCACGGGCCCGATCGCCGTCGGGTACTCCCGGCGTACCAGCCTCAGGCCCTCGCCGAGCGTGTGCGGGTGCTCGGCGAGCAGCTCCTGCAGGTGCTTCTCCACGCCGTCCTTGATCAGGCCGGGGTCGATGCCGAGGTCGTGGGTGGAGTCGTGGAGGACCTCGTGGATCGCGATCCGCAGGGTGTCGTCGGTCTTGGCGTTGCAGACCGTCCACTCCGCGGTGCCGTCCTCGCTGCTCGCCTCGGTGAGGGTGCATGGCGGCGTCATCCAGTTCAGCGGCTTGTACGAGCCGCCGTCGGAGTGGATCAGCACCGAGCCGTCGGCCTTGAGCATGAGCACGCGGGTGGCCAGCGGCAGGTGTGCGGTGAGGCGTCCGGCGTAGTCGACCTGGCAGCGCGCGACGACGATCCTCACGCCCGCGGAATCTACCGTCCCGGGCCGAGGGCCGACGTGGTGGGCGCCACGTCCGAGGAGCGGATCGGGGGGTTACCGACCAGTAACGAGCCGTGGCACCATCTCGGCCCATGAGCGAGACGAGCGAGCAGATCAGCCGCACCCTGGTGCTGCCCTACCTCAACCACGCCGTGCGGATGTACGAGTCCGGCTACGCCAGTGCCGCCGACATCGATGCGGCGATGCGCTTCGGCTGCGGCTACGCGGCCGGCCCGCTCGCCACCATCGACGCCCTGGGCGCCGCCACCGTGCGGGAGCAGCTCGCCCAGCGGTACGCCGAGACCGGCGACGACCTCCACCGGCCGGCCGACCTGCTCCATAAGCTCGCGGCCGAGGGCCGGACGTTCGCGGAGTCGGCCCCCACCGGCGCCGAGGAGACGCCGGAGTTCGCCCGTGAGATCCGCAGCGTCGGCGTGGTGGGCACCGGCACGATGGCCTCCGGCATCGTCCAGGTCTTCGCCCAGGCCGGGTACGACGTCGTCTTCGTGGGCCGCAGCGACGACAAGGTCGCCGCCGTGCAGGCCGGGATCGGGAAGGGACTCGACAAGCTCATCGCCAAGGGCAAGCTCGAGGCGACCGCGAAGGCCGACGTGATCGGCCACCTCACCGCGGCCACCGAGCGGACCGCTCTCGGCGACGTCGACATCGTCGTCGAGGCGATCGCGGAGGACCTGGCGATCAAGACCGAGCTGTTCGCGGAGCTGGACCGGATCTGCAAGCCCGGCGCGATCCTGGCGACCACCACCTCCTCCATGCCGATCGCCCGGATCGCCGAGGCGACCTCGCGTCCCCAGGACGTGATCGGCATGCACTTCTTCAACCCCGCCACCGTGATGAAGCTGGTCGAGGTCGTCACCACCGTGGACACCGCCGAGGACGTCGACCGGACGGTCAAGGCGCTCTGCGCCAACATCGGCAAGGTGGCCGTCTCCTGTGGCGACCGCGCCGGCTTCATCGTCAACTGCCTGCTGTTCCCCTACCTCAACGACGCGGTGAAGCTGCACGAGGCCGGTGCCGGCATCGAGGAGATCGACGCCGCCATCAAGGAGGAGGCCGGCTTCCCGATGGGTCCGTTCGCGCTCCTCGACGTCGTCGGCAACGACGTGTCGCTGGCGATCCAGCAGGAGCTGTTCGCGGAGTTCAAGGAGCCCGGCCTCGCGCCGGCGCGGACGCTGGAGGAGAAGGTCGCCGCCGGCGAGCTCGGCCGCAAGACCGGCCAGGGCTTCCACGACTACAGCTGAGTCGCTGCGCCGAGCCCCGTGCCATCATGCGGGGCATGACGTCTGAGCCTTCGTCCGAGCCCACCCCCGGCCGCGCGTTCGCGACCATCGGCGTCGTCGGCCTCGGCACGATGGGCGCCGGCATCGTGGAGGTGTTCGCGCGCAACGGCTTCACCGTGGTGGGCGTCGAGCACAACACCGAGTCGCTCGAGCGCGGGCGACAGCACCTGCAGCACTCGACCGCGCGTGCGGTGAAGCGCGGCAAGCTCGCCGCCGAGGACGAGCAGGCGCTGTTCGACCGGATCACCTTCACCTGCGACCTCGCCGACGTGCGGGAGGCCGACCTGGTCGTCGAGGCGGTCACCGAGCAGCTGGAGGTCAAGAAGGGCCTCTTCGCCCAGCTCGACGGCATCGTCGCCGAGGACGCGGTCCTCGCCACCAACACCTCCTCGCTGTCGGTGACCGAGATCAGCACGGCCACCAAGCGGCCCGGACGCGTCGTGGGGCTGCACTTCTTCAACCCGGCTCCGGTCCAGGACCTCGTCGAGGTGGTGCGCACCGTCGTCACCGAGCCGCCGGTCCTCGACGACGTCACCGCCCTGGTGCGCGCGCTCGGCAAGACGCCGGTGGTGTGCGGTGACAAGGCCGGGTTCATCGCCAACACGCTGCTGTTCGGCTACCTCAACCACGCGGCGTCGATGTACGAGCAGAAGTACGCCAGCCGCGAGGACATCGACGCGGCCATGCGGTACGGCTGCGGGTACCCGATGGGACCGCTGGCCCTGCTCGACCTGATCGGCCTCGACACGGCGTACGAGATCCTGGAGACGATGTACCGCCAGGGGCGCGACCGCCTGCACGCACCGACCCCGATCCTCAAGCAGATGGTGACCGCGGGCCTGCTCGGCCGCAAGACCGGCCGCGGGTTCTACACCTACGAGGGCCCGGACAGCCCCGTCGTCGTCGCCGATGCCCAGACGCCGTCGGAGGACGACAAGCCGCAGCTGCGCCGCGACATCAGCCGGGTCGGCGTCGTGGGCACGGGCACGATGGCGACCGGCATCGTGGAGGTGTTCGCCAAGGCCGGCTACGACGTGGTGTACGTCGGCCGCTCCGCGGCCAAGGCCGACGGGGTGCGAGCCGCGATCGAGAAGTCGCTGGACAAGGCGATCCAGCGCGGCAAGCTGGAGGAGTCGGCGAAGGCCGAGGTGCTCGGCCGGCTCACCGGGACGACGCGGCTCGACGACCTCGCCGACGTCGACATCGTCGTGGAGGCGATCGCCGAGGACCTGGCGGTGAAGACCACGCTGTTCTCCAACCTCGACGACATCTGCACTGGTGGAAATGGTGGGGCGGGCGCGATCCTCGCGACCACGACGTCCTCGCTGCCGGTGATCGAATGTGCGCAGGCGACAAGCCGGCCGCAGGACGTCATCGGCATGCACTTCTTCAACCCGGCGCCGATCATGAAGCTCGTCGAGGTG
>JBQCCW010000094.1:0-10688 GCA_051961835.1 Marmoricola sp.
CGACCTCACCGTCCTCCCCGTCCTCGACACCACCGCTCACCACGCCGGCACCGCCTACACCGCACCGGTGACGCTGAAGCGGCACCTGGCCGAGCGGGACCGGCACTGCCTGTTCCCGTTCTGCGACCGCCCCGCCCGAGCCTGCGACTGCGACCACGTCGTCCCCCACGGCGAGCGCGGCCCGACCTGCTCGTGCAACACGATCCCGCTCTGCCGACACCACCACAGGCTCAAGACCCACGCCGGCTACACCCTCAGCCTGGTCGAACCCGGCGTCGCGTGGTGGACCACCCCTTGGGGACACCAGTTCACCGTCACCCGCGACGGCACCGTCCCGGTGACCACGAGCGCCCACCGGGCACCACCCAGACCCGTCTGCCTGAACTGATCGAGCCTCAGATCTCGACGTCGCTGCCCATCGTCACCGTGCTGCGCGGTGGGAGGTTGAAGAGGGCCGCGGGGTCGGAGGAGTTGCGGGCGAGGAACACGAACAGTCGCTTGCGCCAGCGCCGCATTCCGGCTTGGCCACCCACGCGGATCGCTCCCCGGGAGATGAAGAACGAGGTCTCCTGGTTGATCCCGAGGTCGGGGTCGAGCACCTCCTCGCGTTGCGCCGCGGTCAGGGCGGCGGGGATGTCGGGGGAGTCGGAGAAGCCGACCCGCACGGTGAGGTGCTGGATGCCGTCGTCGTCGTAGCCGAGGTCGTCGTGGGTGAAGGCGTGCTCGAGAGGCACGTGCGGCACGTTGGCGGGCAGCACGCTGACGATGAGGACGTCGGCATGGACCACGTGGTTGTGGTCGAGGTTCGCCCGGAGCGCGAGGGGCGTCGTCTCCTTGTTCGGGTGCGGGAAGACGGCGAGGCCCGGAATCCGACGTACCTGCCGACGACGGATCTCCTCCACGAAGTCCATCAGCGAGCCCTCGATGCCCCGCCGACGCTCCGCGACCACGGCGCGGCCGCGGCGCCACGTGGTCATCACCAGCAGGACCGCCGCGGCGATGAGCAGCGGCACCCAACCACCGGAGAGCACCTTGGAGAGGTTGCCGGCCAAGAAGGTCACCTCGAGCCCGCCGAACGCCACCCCGGCGAGCGCGAGCTGCCACGGACGCCAGTGCCACAGCACGCGCGCGACAAGCAACAGCAGCACCGTGTCGACCACCAGCGCGCCGGTCACCGAGATGCCGTAGGGGGTGGCCAACCGACTGGAGGTCTGGAAGCTCAGCATGACGGCCATCACGCCGACCAGGAGCAGCGCGTTCACCGCGGGCAGGTAGATCTGACCGCCCTGGTCCTCGGCCGTCTGGCGCACCCGCAGCGGCGGGATCAGCTGCAGCTGCATCGCCTGCCGGCTGAGGGAGAACGCTCCGGAGATGACCGCCTGGCTGGCGATGACGGTCGCCATCGTGGCGAGCACCACCATCGGGATCCGCGCCCAGTGCGGGAGCAGCAGGAAGAACGGGTTGGCCGTCGCGCCCGAGTGGTGCAGGATCAGCGCCGCCTGCCCGAGGTAGTTGATCGTCAGCGCCGGAAACACCACCAGGAACCACGCCCGCATGATCGGCACGCGCCCGAAGTGGCCCATGTCGGCGTACAGCGCCTCCGCGCCGGTGATCACGAGGACGACGGCGCCCATCGCGATGAAGGTCGTCACCGGGTGTGCGACGACGAAGGACACGGCGTACGTCGGGGAGAGGCCGCGCAGCACGCCCAGGTGGGGGACGACCTCCCGCAGTCCCGCGAGGGCCAGGCAGGCGAACCACAGGAGCATGACCGGCCCGAAGAGCCGACCCACCCGTGCCGTGCCGTATCGCTGCACCGCGAAGAGACCGGCGAGGATCACCACGGAGATCTCGAGGGTCAGGTGGGAGACGGCAGGTGCGGCGACGTGGAGCCCCTCCACGGCCGAGAGCACGCTGATCGCCGGCGTGATGACCGAGTCGCCGTAGAACAGCGAGACCCCGAGGATCCCGACCACGAGCAGCGCCGGGGCGCTGCGGGCTCCCTTGTAGAGCCGCTGGGCCAGCGCGGCGAGTGCCATCACGCCGCCCTCGCCCTCGTTGTCGGCCCGCATCAGCACGGTCACGTACTTCACCGACACGATCAGCGTGATGCTCCAGAACATCAGAGAGACCACGCCGTAGACGTCCCCCGGTGTCGGTCGCACGGCGCCGCCGTCCAGGGTGAACACCGTCTGCAGCGAGTACAACGGGCTCGTCCCGATATCGCCGAAGACGACACCGAGTGCAGCGAGCGTCAGCCCGGCCGCACTGTGGGTGCCGCCGTCGGCACGGGTCCTGCTCGGCATCGCTGCTCCTGTTCGTCCGTGGGCCAGCGTAGGGACTGCGGTCGGTAGGGTGCGCCGGGTGGTGCGGATCGCCGTGGTGCTGCTCGTGGACGACGAGGGGCGAGTGCTGCTCATGGAGCGCGACGAGCACGCCCCGCGCGCCCCGGAGAAGTGGGGCATGATCGGCGGCCATGTCGAGGAGGGCGAGGACTTCGACACCGCGATCAGCCGCGAGCTCGCCGAGGAGACCGGCCTGCGCATGGCGGTGCCCGAGCTGCGGCTGTGGCACGCCGGCACCTTCCGCTACTCCGACGCCCCGGAGCCGTTCGACTACCGCGTCTACGCGGCCCGCACCTCTGCCACCGGCGCCGACATCGTGGTGGGGGAGGGTCGCCAGATCGTCTTCGTCGAGCCCTCCCGGATCCTCACGCTCGACATGGCGGAGTCCTGTGCGCACTTCGTCCCGGAGTTCCTCGCCTCACCGCTGTATGCCGAGCTGCGCAGCCTGCGCGGCCCGGGCGCAACCGGAGGCGGCGACTAGAATCGCCCCCATGCCCCACCTCGCGACGATCTCGGGACCTGCCGACCTGCGCGAGCTCGACGACAGGGCGCTCAACGAGCTGGCGACCGAGATCCGCGACGAGCTGGTGCGCACCTGCGCTCCCCGGGGCGGTCACCTGGGGCCGAATCTGGGCGTGGTCGAGCTCACCCTCGCGCTGCACCGCGTGTTCGACTCGCCCCGGGACCGGATCGTCTTCGACACCGGGCACCAGGCCTACGTCCACAAGATGCTCACCGGCCGCGCGGACCGGTTCGACACGCTCCGCACCGAGGGCGGCCTCTCGGGCTACCCGAGTCGCGCGGAGTCCGAGCACGACCTGGTGGAGAACTCCCACGCCTCGACCTCCCTGTCCTACGCCGACGGGCTCGCCAAGGCGTACGCACTGCGTGGCGAGGACCGCAGCGTCGTCGCCGTGATCGGTGACGGAGCGCTCACCGGAGGGATGGCCTGGGAGGCGCTCAACAACATCGCCACGGGCAAGGACCGCAAGCTCGTCATCGTCGTCAACGACAACGGCCGGTCCTACCAACCGACGGTCGGCGGCCTGGCGAACCACCTGACGAGCCTGCGCACCAACCCCCGTTACGAGCAGGTGCTCGACCTGGTGAAGCAGAAGCTCAACGGGGTGCGCGGCGTGGGCCCGGCGGTCTACGACGCCCTGCACGCCATGAAGAAGGGCATGAAGGACGCGCTGGCGCCCCAGGGACTCTTCGAGGACCTCGGCCTGAAGTACGTCGGCCCCGTCGACGGCCACGATCGCGCAGCGGTCGAGCAGGCACTGGCGCAGGCGAAGCGCTTCGGCGGTCCGGTGATCGTCCACGTGATCACCCAGAAGGGCTTCGGCTACGACCCCGCCACCCGCAACGAGGTCGACCAGATGCACCAGATCGGTGCCGGGTTCGACCTGGAGGCCGGGAAGGACCGTCCCAAGGGTCGCGTCTGGACCGACCACTTCGCCGAGGAGGTCGCCGCACTCGGCGAGGAGCGGCCGGACCTGGTCGCGATCACGGCGGCGATGCTGTACCCGGTGGGCCTCGACCGGTTCGCCGCCTCCTTCCCCGACCGGACCTTCGACGTCGGCATCGCCGAGCAGCACGCCGTCACCAGCGCCGCCGGACTGGCGATGGCCGGCATGCACCCCGTCGTGGCGATCTACGCGACGTTCCTCAACCGGGCCTTCGACCAGGTCCTCATGGACGTGGCGCTGCACCGCCTCCCTGTCACCTTCGTGCTGGACCGGGCGGGCATCACCGGCGACGACGGCGCGAGCCACAACGGGATGTGGGACCTCTCGATCTTCCAGGTCGTGCCGGGCCTGCGGATCGCCGCACCGCGCGACGGCGCCCGAGTGCGCGAGCTGCTGCGCGAGGCCGTCGCCGTCGAGGACGGGCCCACGATGCTGCGGCTGCCGAAGGGACCGCCGCCCGCCGACCTCCCCGCCGTCGACCGTGCCGGCGGGTGCGACGTGCTGGTGCGACAGGGGTCTCGTGACGTGCTCCTCGTCGCGGCGGGCGCGATGGCCGCCACCGCCGTCGAGGTCGCGGCCCGGCTCACCGACCAGGGAATCGGTGTCACCGTGGTCGACCCCCGGTGGGTCAAGCCCGTCGACGCGGCTCTCGTCACGCTGGCCCGGGATCACCGCCTCGTGGTGAGCGTCGAGGACAACGGCCGCGTCGGCGGCTTCGGTGCGGCCCTGCTGCAGACGCTGACCGACGAGGGCGTCCGCACGCCGTACCGGCTGCACGGGATCCCGCAGGAGTTCCTCGCCCACGCCAAGCGCGACGCCATCCTGGACCGGGTCGGGCTCACGGCCCAGAGCCTCGCCCGCAGCATCGTCGAGGACGTCACCGCTCTGCAGGCGGGCGGGAGCGACACCGCCCTGGTCCCCCTCGACTGAGCGTGCGCCTGCGCGCGAGCGCCGCCGCCTGCGCGCTGCTAGGGCTGCTCACCCTCCTTCCCGTCGCCGGCTGCGCGCGCGTCGACACGACCGAGCACGGCCCGTCCCGGGCCGCGCTGCTCCGCGCCGCCGAGCAGCACCTGCTCGACCAACGGGCGCGTGCCCTGCGCACCCACGATCGCGCGCTCTTCCTGCGCGGGATCGACCGCCGCGACTCCGCGTTCGTACGCCGGCAGCGCCGCTACTTCGACAACGTCACGCAGCTCCCGCTCGCCACCTTCTCCTACCGCGTGCTCGGCGGGCGCTGGCCGGACCCGCTCCAGCACACCGCCGGGTCGCGCAGCATGCCGAGGGTGCGGCTCGCCATGCAGCTGGCCGGCTACGACCGCGGGCCCGAGCGCCAGACGGTCGGATTCCTCTTCGCGCGCCGCCACGGAGACCTGCGGATCGTCTCCGACCGGACCCCGGCGGGCGCGTTCTTCCCCGGCTACCGGCCCCAACCCTGGGACCTGGTCCGGATCCACGTCTTCGAGGAGAGCCACGTGCTCGGCATCTTCGACGACGCCATGCAGCAGGGCGCCTACGGCCTCCTCGACGTCGTCGAGCAGGGCATTGGCGACGTGCAGGACGCGGTCCCGTTCGCCTGGCCCGGCCACGTCGTGGTCTACGCCTTCGACCAACCGGCCGTGCTGGATTCCTTCGACGGCGTGCCGGGCGGCAACATCCGTCACCTCGGGGCGCTGACGTTCCCGGTGTACGGCGGCGACCCGCACGACCGGCCGGTAGGGATGCGCTTCACGCTCCTGCCCAGCTCGGTCCGCGCCGGCGAGCCGTTCCTCGGCAGGATCGTGCGCCACGAGCTGACCCACGTGGCGGTGGGGTCGCGCGACGACGGAGTCCCGGTGTGGCTGGCCGAGGGCCTGGCCGAGTACGTCGGCGCCCGGCCGCTGCCCCGCTCCCAGCAACGGATCGCGGCGGTCGCGCTCCAGCGGGCGCGCGGGGTGGTCACCGCCATGCCGTCCTCGCGCGACTTCAACGGCCCCGACCAGGACTGGCACTACGCGCTGTCGTGGATGGCCTGCGCGGAGATCGCGGCGACCCAAGGCGAGGACACGCTGTGGCGACTCGTCGACGCGCTGCACCGCGGCGGGGTCGGAACGCCCGACAACCGCCAGGACGCCGTGCTCCGCCAGGTGCTCGGCTACGACAGCCACGAGCTGGCCCGCCGCGCGGCTGCTCGCATCGTGCGCCTCTACGGCTGAGCGTGTGCCGGGTCGCCCGCCGGGCCGTGACGGCGCACCAACTAGGCTGGCTGCCGATGAGTCGACGACGGCAAGGAGCGTGAGCGCCCGTTGAGCCAGCAACGACTGGTGCACATCGTCGACGACGTCCCCGAGCTGCGGGAGGCGGTCGACGGGACCGCGCCCGGGCCGGTCCTCGTGGTGGCGCTCGAGGGCTTCCTCGACGCCGGCAACGCGACCGCGCTGCTGACCGCGTTCCTCGCGGCACAGCCGTCCGCGTCCAGCGGCGGCCGCGTGGTGGCCAGCTTCGACGTCGACGAGCTGCACGACTACCGCGCGCGCCGGCCACCCGTGACGTTCCACGAGAACCGCTACACCGACTATGACGCGCCGCGGCTGGCGGTGCGTCTGCTGACCGACGAGATCGGCACGCCGTACCTCCTGCTCACCGGCCCGGAGCCCGACATCCGCTGGGAGGCCTTCTGCCGCGCCGTGCGCGAGGTCGTCGACGCCTTCGCCGTGCGTCTGGTCGTCTCCTTGGGCTCGGTGCCGATGGCCGTGCCCCACACCCGGCCCGTCCAGATCACCAACCACGCCAACGCCGAGCGCCTGCTCATCCGCGAGAGCGTCTGGAGCGGCGAGATCCGGATCCCCTCCAGCGCCCAGGCCCTGCTCGAGCTCCGGCTCGGGGAGTGGGGGCACCCCGCGTGCGGCTTCGTGGCGCACATCCCGCACTACCTCGCCCAGCTCGACTATCCCGACGCCTCCGTGGAGCTGCTGCGCGGGCTGGCCGAGGCGTCGGGTCTGGCCTGGGATCCCGACGTGCTCGTCCGCGCCGGGCAGGAGCGCCAGGTCGAGATCGCCGGCCAGATCGCCGACTCCGAGGAGGTGCGTGCGGTCGTGGCCGGCCTCGAGCAGCAGTACGACGCCTTCCACGCCGGCGCCGAGGACTCCCTGCTCGCCGAGGACCGGCCGTTGCCCTCCGGGGAGGAGCTGGGCGCCCAGTTCGAGCGGTTCCTCGCCGGCCTCGACGACGACCAGGAGGACTGAGCCGGTGCCTAGGAACGTGCAGGAGCTGATGGAGCTCCTCGACCTCGAGGCGATCGAGGACAACCTCTTCCGGGGCCGGCAGCCCGACACGCAGCTGCAACGGGTCTTCGGCGGCCAGGTGGCGGCCCACGCGCTCGTCGCGGCCACCCGCACGGTGGATCCGCGCTACGAGGTGCACTCGCTGCACTCCTACTTCCTGCGACCCGGCGACACCGCGGTCCCGATCGTCTACGACGTGGACGACGTGCGCGACGGCCGCAGCTTCGCGACCCGGCGGGTCCTTGCCCGCCAGCACGGCCGGCCGATCTTCGGGATGACGGCGAGCTTCCAGGTCCCGGAGGAGGGTCGCGAGCACCAGGACGCGATGCCCGACGTCCCGGCGCCGGAGGACTGCATCGACCTGCTCGAGGACCGCGGCGAGAAGAACCCCGACGAGTGGCGCCGGGAGTGGGCCGCGCTCGACATCCGGTACGCCGGGGACTCCCGGCCGGGACGCCCGCTCGAGGACGAGCGGTTCCTGGCGCGGGCCCGGCTCTGGATGCGCGTCAACGGCGCACTGCCCGACGACCGGCTGGCGCACGTCGCGTCGTTCGCCTACGCCAGCGACATGACCCTGCTGGCCGCGACGCTCGTCCCGCACGGAGTGCACATCAATCACCCCGAGGTGCAGGCCGCCTCGCTCGATCACACGATCTGGTTCCACCGGCCGTTCCGGGCCGACGAGTGGTGGCTCTACGACCAGCACTCGCCCTCGGCGAGCGGGGGCCGTGGCTTGGCGCTGGCACGCGTCTTCACGCCCGACGGCCGACTGGTCGCGACGGTGGCTCAGGAGGGCCTGATCCGCGTGGTCAAGCCCTCCTGATCCTCAACGGCTGCGCCCGACCAGATGGGGGGCGCCGGTGCGCGGGTTCGTCAGGGCGAAGTCGATCCCGCCGGGGACGACGCGGGACCCGAAGGCCACGGTGCCGGGCAGGAAGACCGGCTTCTTGAACTCCACCTCGACGGTGACGTCGTCGGGGAGGCGGCTGGAGATCGCTGCGACGGAGCGGGCGAGGGTCCACATGCCGTGGGCGATCTGCCGCTTGAACCCGAGCGCCTTGGCGGTGAACGGGTAGAGGTGGATCGGGTTGTGGTCGCCGGAGACGGCGGCGTAGCGGCGACCGAGGTTGCCCGGCAGTCGCCACTCGACACCGTTCGAGCCCACGACGTCGAACGGAGCACGGTCGGGCTTCGCGTCGGCGTCGCCCTTCCCGGTGCGCAGGTAGGTCGAGGTCGACTCCCAGACCGGCTCTCCCTCGCTGCGGATCTCCGTGAGCAGGTCGAAGACGGTGCCCTTGGCGTGCTTGCGCAGGTTCGACGCCCGGACGGTCACGTCCACGGTGTCACGGGCGGTGAGGGGACGGATCCGGTGGATCTCGTTGGCCAGGTGCACCGTCCCGATCGCCGGGTAGGGGAAGCGACCGTCGGTCATGATCCGCATCTGCAGCGGGAAGGACAGCATGTGGAGGTAGGTCAGCGGCAGCTGGTCCGACGGCGCGAAGCCGCAGACCGCCGCGTACGCCGCCACGTGCTCGGGGTCGATGCCGACCCCGGTGCGCTCCTCCACCAGGTCCGGCAGCGGACCGCCCTTCTTCGCCACCCCGGGGATCAGGTTCACCCCGGGCAGCACCGGAAGCGCGGCCTTGAGCATCACGGGCACCGCCATGTCAGGCTCCGAGCATCATCTGGCCGCAGACGCGGACCACGTTGCCGTTGACCGCGGTGGAGCCGGGATTGAGGTACCACGCGATCGTCTCGGCCACGTCGACCGGCAGACCGCCCTGGGCCATCGCGTTGAGCCGCTGGCCGACCTCGCGGGTGGCGAACGGGACCGCGGCGGTCATCTGGGTGATGATGAAGCCCGGTGCCACCGCGTTGACGGTCACGCCGTTCTCCAGCTCGCCGGCCAGGCTGTCCACGAGACCGATCACGCCGGCCTTGGAGGCGGCGTAGTTGGTCTGCCCGACGTTGCCCGCGATGCCGGCGATCGAGGCGACACCGACGATCCGGCCGTTGTTCCGGATGAGGCCCTGGTCGAGCAGCTCGCGGGTGATCCGCTCCGGAGCGGTGAGGTTGACCGCGATCACCGAGCTCCATCGGTCTTCTTTCATGTTCGCGAGCTTCTTGTCGCGGGTGATGCCGGCGTTGTGCACCACCGCGTCGAGGCCGCCGAACTTCTGCTTCACGTGCTGGGCGATCCGCTGGGGGGCGTCCTTGGCGGTGATGTCGAGGACGAGGTCGTCCCCGTCGAGCTCCTTCATGACGGCCTGCAGCTCGCTGGCCGCCTGCGGCACATCGATGCCGAGCACCGTGGCTCCGTCGCGGTGCAGCACACGGGCGATCTGCTCGCCGATGCCCCGCGAGGCGCCGGTGACGATCGCGACCTTGCCGGTCAGCGGCTTCGCAGGGTCGGTGATCGGCTCGGCGGTCGTGCTGCCCACGGCGCCCACGCGGGCGACCTGCCCGGAGACGTAGGCGCTCTTGGGCGAGAGGAAGAACCCGAGGGTGGAGGCCAACGCGTCCTCGGCGCCCGGGGCGACGTACACCAGGTTGACCGTGGAGCCCTTGCCGATCTCCTTGCCCAGCGACCGGGTGAAGCCCTCGAGCGCGCGCTGGGCGATCCGCTCCTCGGCGGAGCCGGTCCGGTCGGGGACCGTGCCGAGCACGAGCACGCGCCCGTTGGTGCGGACGCTGCGGACGAGCGGGCTGAAGAACTGCTGGAGGGCGACCAGGGCGGCGGAGCTGGTCAGACCAGTCGCGTCGAAGACGACGCCCTTGGCCCTCTCGCCCTCGCCGAGGTTCGCGACGTGCGAGACCCCGAGGCCGTCGAGTGCGGCCGCGACGGGTCCGCGCAGGCGGCCCTCGCCGCCGAGCACGACGGTGCCGTCGACGAGGGGGGCCCCCTCGTGCCAGCGCTCGAGCTTCACGGGGGCGGGGAGTCCGAGGTTCTTCACGAGCAGCTTGCCGAGCGGGCTGGCCGTGAACGACTGGTAGCGGTCACTCATGAGCGTCAATGTAACGAGGGGTGTAACTCAGTGTCCAAGTTTCGTGACGTGCCCCTCATCGCGTTCCGTTCCGGCCGGTCGCTCCCGCACTATGGGCCCATGGACACCACTCCCCGCAGGCACCGCGTCGCCGTCCTCGGCGGCAACCGCATTCCGTTCGCACGGTCGAACACCGCCTACTCCTCGGCGTCGAACCAGGAGATGTTCACCGCCGCGCTCGACGGTCTGGTCACCCGCTTCGGCCTGGAGGGCGAGCGCCTCGGCGAGGTCGCCGGCGGCGCGGTGCTCAAGCACGCCCGCGACTTCAACCTGATCCGGGAGTCGGTCCTGGGCTCCAAGCTCGCGCCGGAGACCCCGGGCGTGGACCTGCAGCAGGCCTGCGGCACCGGTCTGCAGGCGATCAACTACATCGCCAACAAGATCGCGCTCGGCCAGATCGACGCGGGCATCGGCGGTGGCACGGACACCACCTCCGACGCTCCGGTGGCGATCTCCGACCGGTTGCGCAAGAAGCTGATGAAGGTCAACGCCGCCCGAGACACCAAGAGCAAGCTGCTCGCCCTGGCCGACGTCCGTCCCGGCGACATCGGCCTGGAGATCCCCCAGAAC
>JBQCCW010000095.1:0-2121 GCA_051961835.1 Marmoricola sp.
CGCGAGCATCCAGGTCGCGAAGGGGTACGGCGCCCGCACCATCGCGTAGGCGCCCCAGCCGACACCCCGCACGTCGACGTTGTTGAGCAGCAGCCGGTTGACCTTCACCTCGGGGATGCCCTGCCCGGCCGCGAAGCCGACGACGAGCAGCCGCCCCTGCGGGGCGAGCGAGCGCAGCGAGTCGGTGAAGGCCGGCCCGCCCACGACGTCGACCACGACGTCGACGCCCCTGCCGCCGGTCAGGTCCGCGACCGCGTCCCGGAACCCGTCGAGGAGGACCGCGTCGTCCGCGCCGGCGGCCCGCGCCACGGCGGCCTTCTCCTCGGTCGACACGACCGCGACCACCCGGGCGCCGTACCCCTTCGCGACCTGGATGCTCGCGGTTCCGACGCCGCCGGCGGCGCCGTGCACGAGCACGGTCTCGCCCGCGCGCAGGCTCCCGCGCTCCGCGAGGGCGAACTGGGCGGTGAGGTAGTTCATCGGCAGCGCCGCGCCCTCGTCGAGCGTCACGCCGTCGGGCAGCGGGAACGTGAACGCCGCCGGGCTGGCGACCAGCTCCGCGGCCCCGCCGTACGGCCCGACGCCGGCCACCCGCTGGCCCGGCTCGAAGCCGTCCGGCCCGCTGACGACCACGCCGGCGAAGTCGACGCCGAGGTTGAACGGCGGCTCGGGCCGGAGCTGGTACTCGCCCTTGCTCAGCAGCAGGTCGGGGAACGACACCCCGACCCGGTGCACCTCGACGAGCACGTCGTCGGGGCCGGGCGTGGGCTCGGGGACGTCGACGACCTCCACGTCGCCGGGACCGGTGGGGGCGAGGACTCGTACGGCGCGCATGGGCGCGACCCTAGCGAGGCGCGACCAGCTGGTTCATCTCGAAGTGCATCGGGTCGGTGTAGTGCCAGTCACCGCCCCACGTGAAGCCCCAGCGCTTGAAGATCGCGACGACGCCCCGGTCCATCTGGCCGACGGTGCCGCGCTGGTTCTCGATGGCGTTGAGGTCGAGGGCGAGGCCGAACGCGTGGTTGGACAGCGTGGTGGTGCCGGCGATGAAGCGGGGGTTGAAGCAGCCGGCGTACTCGTTCGGGTGGATCTTGTCGGTCAGCCCCTGCTGCACGACCTGCTCCAGCGCGGCGCGCAGCTGCGGGAAGATCATCTTGTTGCACGTCACCGGGCCGAGGATCGGGACGGCCTCGGTGGTGATGTGGGCCCGCACCCACGCCGGGTCGGGGGCGATGTGGCCGTCTCCCAGGACGGTGTAGCGGTAGGTCCCCACCGCGTCGGCGATCGTGCCGACGACGACGGCGGTCTGGACGACGTGGGGGTCCAGGCCCACGCGGGCGACCACGTCGGTCATCTGCACCGACGCCTCGGTGCCGCGCAGGATCCGCTCGATCGGCCGGCGCAGCGTCGCGGGCGCCGTGCCGCCGGTCCGGATCAGCAGCGCGTTGCCGGGCGTCATGTGCAGCGTGTCGATCCAGGAGTCGTTGACGACCGCGTCGACCTCCCAGGTCTGCGGCGCCCACGCCCCGACGTGCACCTTCGGCGCGTCGGCGGTGCTGCCCAGGCTGAGGTAGCCGTCGTGGTCGATCGGGACCCGCTTGCGCAGCTCCGGCCGCACGGCGACCTCGCCGCCGGCGACCCGCTGCCACACCGCCGCCGTCTCGGCCGAGGCCACGTCGGTCACGTAGTTGCGGTAGCTCCCCGGGTCGACCGCGGCCACCTCGAGCGCCCGGTTCTCGATCGGCACCTGCGCGAGCGCGATCTGCTCGACGTCGACGACGCCCTTGAGCCGGCGCACGGCCGCCACGGCGCGGGGGTCGATCGTGCGGGAGCCGGTGGCGATGATGTCGGGCGGGGCGATCAGGCCGGTACGCCGACCGGGCGGGTCGACCGCGTGCGCCGGGTCGACGCCCGACGCGGACGGGTCCTGGCCACCGCCGGCGGAGGCCGAGGTGGATGCGGGACCGGAGGCGCCCGCGGGGTCGGACGGCGCGGCGGACCCCGAGGCGGGGGCGGACGAGGAGCCGCCGGCGGTCGACGCCCCGGCCTCCGGCGTACCCCCCTCGGCGGAGCCGTCGCAGCCCGCCAGCGCGAGAACGGCCACCACGACCAGGGGCAGGA
>JBQCCW010000096.1:0-3927 GCA_051961835.1 Marmoricola sp.
CAACGCCCTCTCCGAGCGCCTCGACGTCGAGGTCGACCGCAACGGCAAGACCTATGCGATGTCGTTCCACCGCGGCGAGCCCGGCACGTTCGCCGACGACGGCGCGCCGCGGGCGGACGCCCCCTTCACGCCGTTCGAGGATCGCAGCGAGCTGCGCGTCATCGGGAAGGTCGCGAAGGGCGTCACGGGAACCCGCGTGCGCTACTGGGCCGACCGTCAGATCTTCACCAAGGACGCCGCGTTCCAGCTCCCCGAGCTCGAGACGCGGGCGCGGCAGACCGCCTTCCTGGTGCCGGGGCTGGAGATCGTCGTGCGCGACGAGCGCGGCGCGGCCGGAACCGCCGAGGATGGCGCCGCCCCGGCGGCGAACGAGACCAGCTACCACTACGAGGGCGGGATCAGCGAGTTCGTCGAGTACCTCGCCACGGATGCGCCGGTCACCGACACCTGGCGGCTGCAGGGATCCGGCGGGTTCACCGAGACGGTGCCGGTGCTGCAGGCCGACGGGTCGATGAAGGCCACCGAGGTGCACCGCGAGTGCGCGGTCGACATCGCGTTGCGCTGGGGCACCGGGTCCGAGACGGCGCTGCGCTCCTTCGTGAACATCATCTCGACACCCAAGGGCGGCACGCACCAGCAGGGCTTCGAGCAGGAGCTGCTGAAGACCCTCCGCGCGCAGGTCGAGCAGAACGCCCGCCGCCTCAAGGTCGGCAACGACAAGCTCGAGAAGGACGACGTGCTGGCGGGGCTGACCGCCGTGCTCACCGTGACGGTGCCCGAGCCGCAGTTCGAGGGGCAGACCAAGGAGGTGCTCGGCACGCCCGCGGTGCGCACGATCGTCGCCCAGGTGGTGCGCAAGGCCCTCGGTGAGCGGTTCGCGTCGACCAAGCGCGACGACAAGAACCAGGCGTCGATGCTGCTGGATAAGATCGTCGCCGAGATGAAGGCCCGTGTCTCGGCGCGCGCCCACAAGGAGACCCAGCGCCGCAAGAACGCGCTGGAGACCTCATCCCTGCCGGCCAAGCTGGTCGACTGCCGCTCCAGCGACGTCGCCAACAGCGAGCTGTTCATCGTCGAGGGGGACTCGGCGCTCGGCACCGCGAAGCTGGCCCGGAACTCCGAGTTCCAGGCGCTGCTCCCCATCCGGGGCAAGATCCTCAACGTCCAGAAGGCGTCCGTCGGCGACATGCTGAAGAACACCGAGTGCGCGTCGATCATCCAGGTGGTCGGCGCCGGCTCCGGGCGGACGTTCGAGCTCGAGGCGCGGCGCTACGGCCGGATCATCTTCATGGCCGACGCCGACTCCGACGGCGCCCACATCCGGTGCCTGCTGGCGACCCTGTTCTTCAAGTACATGCCCGACCTGATCCGCGAGGGGCGCGTCTACTCCGCCGTGCCGCCGCTGCACCGGATCGAGATCTCCAACCCCAAGAAGGGGATGGACAAGTACGTCTACACCTACTCCGACGACGAGCTCCAGCGGAAGCTCGCGGAGCTGAAGCGGAAGAACGTGCGCTGGAAGGACCCCGTGCAGCGCTACAAGGGCCTCGGCGAGATGGACGCCGACCAGCTGGCCGAGACGACCATGGACCCGCGCCACCGGACCCTGCGGCGCCTCACCGTCGACGACGCCGAGAGCGCCGCCGGCATCTTCGAGCTGCTGATGGGCTCCGACGTCGCGCCCCGCAAGGAGTTCATCGTGCAGGGCGCCTACGAGGTCGACATGGAGACGCTGGACGCCTGACGCTCGGGCGTCCGCTTCCCGGGGACGGTGACCAGCGGTACGTCAGCCACCGATCCGGTCCGGCGATCGGTGGAGCACGTACCGCCAGGCGGCCCGGCCCCGAGCAGGCCTGTACAAGATGCGCCGACTCGGCGTTCCTGGGCGTACAAGATGCGCCGACTCGGCGCTCCTGCGCGTACAAGATGCGCCGACTCGGCGTCCCGGGGGCGGTCAGAACTTCTGCTCGAGCAGCCCGGTGTCGACGTCGTAGATGAAGCCGCCTACCTCGACGGAGGCCGGCACGAGGGGGTGGGTGCGGACCTTGCGGACGTCCTCCTCGAGGGAGGCGACCTGGTCGGCGATCACGTGGATCGGCTGCCAGGTGGCGTCCGTGCCGGCGGAGGCGGAGACGCGCTCGCGCAGCTCCTGCTCGGTGTTGGAGGCGACCGCGCAGCGGGTGTGGGGCACGATCAGGACCCGGTTCACGTTCAGCAGGTGCACCGCGAGGACGAGTGCCTCCATCGCCTGGGGCGTCACGCGGCCGCCGGGGTTGCGGAGGATCTTCGCGTCGCCGGCCTTGAGGCCGAGCATGCGCAGCGGGTCGATCCGGGAGTCCATGCAGGTCACCAGGGCGACGCCGGCACGCGCGATGCCGTCGAACCCGCCGTAGGCGAAGTCGGCGGCGAAGTCGGCGTTGGCGGCAAGGAGGTCGTCGAAGTCAGCGGAGTCAGCCATGCCCGCAGGTTAGCCGAGCCCGGTGAGTGCCTCACGGGGGTCCACCCTGCGGGTGCCGGCACCCCGCAGCAGCACGAGCGCGAGCACGCCGGCGGCCGCGGCGCACACGGCGGCGCCGGTGAAGACCGCGTGCTCCTGGGCGATGCCCGCCACCTTGAGGAGGTGGGTGAACTGGTCGCAGCGGGTGCTCGTCCCGCAGACCTCGCGCGCGGTCGGGAGGTCGGCCTGCTCGGCGTAGTAGCGGCGCAGCCCGATCGTCGTCAGGGCGGAGATCCCGACCAGCATCCCCACCATCCGGGCCACGACCACGAACGCGCTCGCCACGCCGTGGACGTCCGCGTCGGTCGCCGCCAGCACCGCCGCGTTGACCGGCGCGAGCGCCAGGCCGAAGCCCAGCCCGCCGAGCACCAGCGGGACGGTCGCCACGGCGTGGTCGAGGCTCTGGAGGTCCCAGGTCGCCATCCACAGGAACGCGACCGTGGCGGCGGCCATGCCGACGGCGGTCACCACGCCGGCCGGGAGGGTCCGCGTGAGGTAGCCGCCCACCACCGCGCCCACGGGCAGCGCGACGAGGAAGCGGACCAGCACCAGCGCGGCCATGAGCTGGGAGTCGGGATAGACGGTGGTCCGGGCGAAGAGCGGTACGTCGATCAGCGCGGCGACGAGCGCCGCGCCCACGAAGAGGCTCACGACCATCCCGCCCCAGGCCGGCCGCCGCCGCAGGGCTCCGCGCGGAACCAGCGGAGCCGGTGCCCGGCGGAGGTGGACCGCGAAGGCGACCGCCGCGATCGCGGACCCGAGGAGGTCCCACTCGCCCCGGCTCGAGAAGACCTGCACCCGGGGGTCCGCGGTGGCGAACGCCAGGATCAGCCCGCCCAGCGCGAGGGCGAGCAGCGCCGCGCCGAGCACGTCGGCCTCCCGGACCGTCGCGACCCAGCCGGGCAGGTCGAGCAGCGGGCGCGTGGCGGTGGCCGAGCGGACCAGCAGCAGGAGGAGCGTGACCACCGTGACGATGCCGACCGGCGTCAGCCACCGTCCGTCGCCGGACACGGGGATGAACAGCCGGCCCCACGTCAGGTCGCGCATCAGCGGCGGCGGCTCGGTGAACGTGAGGACGCCGGCGACGAGCACGAGGAGCGCGAGGACGGCGGACGGCCAGTCGGGCCGGCCCGCGCGCGGCGTCCGTGGCTCCCTCGGGGCCAGGGCGCGGAGCGCCGCGGCGAGGACCAGGGCCACCGCGAGGTTGACGAGGAAGATGGCTCGCCAGTCCGCGACGGCGAGGATCACCGCGCCGAAGAGCGGGCCGAGCACGCTGCCGAGCTCCTGGACCCCGGAGACGACCCCGAGCGGCACGCCGCGGCGCTCGACGGGGTAGAGGTCGGCGACCAGCGCGAGCGTCGCGGGCACCAGGCCCCCGCCCCCTACGCCCTGCAGGAAGCGTCCGCCCACGAGCGTGGGCAGGTCGTAGG